>CAZOJL010000001.1:0-99915 GCA_964580075.1 uncultured Akkermansia sp.
GAACGCAGCCTCCAATTCATCCGTTGGCTACGGTATTGCCTCAATCATTCGCGTAGCTGGAGGCTCGAAATTGAGCAACTGAAGCCCTATATGGAGGCTTACATTTGCTGATAAACCCAACACCGTTCAACCTTAGAAACCTCTCTTCCTCTCTTCTCTTGGATAGACAAAGCCCCGCAAGATTGCTACTGTTTACGGTGTGCCGGGGGCCTTGATGCGTGATCGAAAGGCTCGCCATCCGCCGATGCGCCGACACCCCTGCAGCGACACCGTCCCCATGCGCGTACTTCGTCACAATTCGTTGGATTACACCGGTCTGGAGAGCGCTTTCACCCGCACCGTAACGCAGCTCGAAGCCGGCAACTTCGCGGCGGCGGAGGTCAAGAAGCTCACCCCAGGACCCTATTACCGCGCCCGCCTCTCGGCGTCTGATCGGCTGATCTTCCGCTTCGGCGCCTGCCGCGGCGAGCGGTGTCTGCTGCTGCTGGAGGTCGTGCGCAACCATGCGTATGAGGCGTCGCGCTTCCTGCGGGGCGCGCGCATCGACGAGGCGCAGCTTCAGCCGCTCGCCGATCCGAACGCGTTGCGCGCGGAGGACGCCGTCTCCCTCCCCTACGTGAATCCCACCGTGCCGCGGTTCCACGTGCTCGACCGCATCCTCTCGTTCGACCCGGACCAGGACGCCGCGCTGCTGCAGCGTCCGCCCCTCATCCTCATCGGCTCCGCCGGCAGCGGCAAGACCGTCCTGACCCTGGAGAAGCTGCGGCAGCTCCCCGGCGAGGTCCTCTACGTCACGCACTCGTCCTATCTGGTGGACAACGCGCGGACGATCTACTACGCCCACCATTACGAGAACGACGGTCAGGAGGTCTCGTTCCTCTCGTTCGCGGAGTTTGTCCAGTCCATCGGCATGCCTGAAGGCAAGCCGCTGACCTTCGCCGCCTTCGCCGCGTGGTTCGGCCGCTACCGCAGCGCATGCCCGGTCAAGGACACGCACGCGCTCTACGAGGAGTTCAACGGCGTCATCTCCGGCTCCGCGCCCGACCGCCCCCACCTGTCGCGGGAGGACTACCTGTCGCTGGGCGTCCGGCGTTCCATCTTCCCTGCGGAGGTGCGGCCAGCCGTTTACGACCTGTTTTGCCGTTATCTCGCCTTCCTGCCCGCCAGCGGGTGCTACGACCTGAATCTCGTCTGCCACGCGCACCACGCCCGCTGCCGCCCCGCCTACGACTTCGTGGTCGCCGACGAGGTGCAGGACATGACCGCCGTGCAACTCAGCCTGGTGCTCAAGTCCCTGCGCCAGGCCAACCAGTTCGTCCTCTGCGGCGACGCCAACCAGATCGTCCACCCGAACTTCTTCTCGTGGGCCGGCGTGAAGAGCTTTTTCCACGACCACCGCTCGGACGCGCGGGGGGACGTGGTGCGCATCCTCAACGCCAACTACCGCAACGCGCCGGCGGTCACCGAAGTGGCCAACCGCCTGCTGCGCATCAAGCACGCGCGCTTCGGCTCGATCGACCGCGAGAGCCACTACCTCATCAACCCCGTCTCCGACCGGGCGGGCGGCGTGACCTTCCTGCACGACACCGACGACGCCCGCCGCGACCTCGACCGCAAGACCGGCCGCTCGGCGCGCTTCGCCGTCATCGTGATGCGCGAAGAGGACAAGGAGGAGGCGCGGCGCGTCTTCCGCACCCCCCTCGTCTTCAGCGTGCGCGAGGCCAAGGGGCTGGAATACGAGAACATCATCATGCCCGGCTTCGTCTCCGGCCAGTCGCGCGCCTTCCGCGAGATCGCCGAAGGCGTCACCGCAGCCGATCTGCAGGCCGACTACGCCTATGGCCGGGCGCGCGACAAGAGCGACAAGTCGCTCGACGCCTGCAAGTTCTTCATCAACGCCCTCTACGTGGCCCTCACGCGGGCGATCGCCAACGTCTACGTCCTGGAGCGCGAGAGCGACCACCCGCTGCTGCGGTTGCTGGATCTGCGCGCGGACGCCGGCACCGGCGGTCTGGCCGTGCAGACCTCCAGCGACGCGGAGTGGCGGGAGGAGGCGTTGCGTCTCGAGCGCCAAGGGAAGACCGATCAGGTCGAGGCCATCCGCCGCACCATCCTGCACATGGAGCCCGTGCCCTGGCGGGTGCTCACGCCGACTTCCATCGGCGACCTGGCGCGCGAGGCGCTCGACCCCTCCCGGTGCAACCTGAAGGCCCAGCGGCTGCTGCTCGATTACGCGGCGACCTACACCGTCACGCCCCTCCTGCACGCCCTCGTCCGCGCCGGTTTCAAGCCCGCCTCACAACCCGAGATCGCGCGCACCAACGCCCAGCAGCGGCATGGCGCGGACTGCCACCAACGCGGGTTCCGCGACCTGCTGCGCAAGACGGAGCAGTACGGCGCGGACTTCCGCAACCCGCTGAACCAGACGCCGCTGATGCTCGCCGCGCAACTGGGCGTCGAACCCCTGGCCGCCGAACTCGTGCGGCGCGGCGCCAGCCTCTTCGCGACCGACAACTGGGGCCGCATCCCGCTGCAACTGACGCTGCGGGCCGCGTTCCAAAATCCGCAATACGCGAAGAACACCCTCGGCGCCCTCTACCCGCACATCTGCCCGCCCGCGCTCACCGTGCGCATCGGCGCGCGCCTGGTCAAGATCGACAGCCACCGCATGGAGTTCTTCCTCCTGCACGCGATGCTCGCCCTGTTCGAGACGATCCTGCGCACCAAGATCAGGACCGACACGCCCGGCTTCGAGACCGGCGATTTCGTCCATGCGCTTGAAGGGTTCCCCGAAGCCGTCATCCCCGCGCGCCGCCGCTCGCGCCAGGCCATCACGGCGGCCCTCGCCGGCCATGAGGTCTCGCGCCAAGCCTACGGCAGCCGCTGCCTCTTCCTCCGCATCAGCCGCGGCTTCTACATCCCCAATCCGTGCATGGATTTCGAACAGGGCGACGCCTGGGTCAACGTGCTCGATCTGCTGCACATCGACGCGCTGGCGGGCGAGCAGGACAACAATCGCCTCGCCCATTTCGCGTCCTATCTGATCGACATGCGCAAGACCCTTGCCGCCACCGTCAGCGCCGCTGACGCCGCAACCACCCAGGCGCCCGCAACCGAACCGCAACCCGTCGCGCAGGACGAGCCGGCCGCACCCGCCGCACCCGCCGCGCCCGCCGCGCACCCGCCACAGGATGCAGGCGTGGCGCCGCAGACGGAGCCGCCGCCCCCAACGCCGACGGCCGATGCGCCACCGCCCGCCGATACCCCGACCGTGGGCCGTGAGACTCCCGGCGAACGGCGCTCCGATGCCGCCGAAACCGGTTCCCTTGTGCAAGACGCTCCGGCGGAGGAGCGCGCCCTCCTGCTGCCCGATCAGATCACGCTGTGCCCTTCCCCTTCAAGGCCGTACGCGCTTGACGCTCCCGTCAACGCCGCCGACGTGCGCGCCTGGTACCCCAGCGCCAGATGGGCGCTCAACAACTTTGCGCGCAACGGCCGCTTGGAGCTGGAGTGGGCCGTTGCGAAGCCCGCGCTGGGCGCGGCGTGCCTGCTGCGCTACCTGCAGGAGGCGACCGGCCGCAAAACGCGGTTCTCTGTCGATACCGCCAAAGGGTGCCGCGCGGCCCTGCTGCTGCTGGCCGAATGGCGCGACACGCGCGCCTACCCGCTTGCGCTCCGCCTGCTGCAGAATCCGCAGTTCCTCCGCAGCGCCAGCGGCGTGAGCGACCGTCCGTTCACCCACAATGCCGCCATGATCATCGCGGTCTGCGACGGCGGCTTGGCCCCGTTGCGCGACCTGATCCTGGACCGTCGGGGCGACCCGATCATCCGCACCGTCGCAGCCGCCACGATCCCGATTCTGGCGCTCCGTTGCGGGCTCGCACGCGCCTTGACACTCCGCTTCTACGCGAAGTTCCTCGACGCCCTGCAGGACGACGAGAATTTCCGCGCGACATTCTCTCTCTTTGTCGCCGAGCAACTTGTCGAGGACGCGTGCAACCTCCACCCGGTCGAACTCCGCCCCCGCCTGGAGGCGGTGGCGCGGGCGCACCGGGTGTCGCGCCGCGCATTGACCCTGACCTCTATCGCGCACAACGCCTCGTTGCCGGAGTGGGATCGCGCGAGCGCGAACGACGCCCGTTACCCCCAGTTGCCGCACGGCGTCCTGCATCGGTTGCAGGCGGAGGCGAAGAGATGGGCGGCCGATTCCGAATGGAGCGACGCGTGCGACGACCCCGTGTATTCGTCCGATGAGCGGCCGGCCTTCGGCGACCGGACGCCCGCGCCCGCCCCTGCCCCCCGCGCGTTCGATCCCCAGCCGGCCGCGAACAAGGTCGGCCGCAACGACCCCTGCCCCTGCGGCAGCGGCCGCAAGTTCAAGAAGTGCTGCGGCCGCTGACGACTCCATCCCTTGGCTTCTATTAATGCACCAATCTTGGTGTTTCTCCCTAAAATCCTATCGTGTCCGACAAGCGGAATTCCTTCGCAAGTATGGGCTTTTTCGCCTTTTCGTCATAGCCGACCGTCATCCAGCGCACGCCATCGCGAAACAGGATCATGACGTGTCCATAGATGCCGTGTTCGGCGAGGACTTTCGGGGCCTCGTCGTCGCTTTGGAAGTTGTGTTTGGGGTCGGCGAGGAGACCGCCTTCCTCGGTTTTGCGCCCTTCGATGCCAATGACAAAGTCGGGATAGAAACCCCGGCCATCCGGCATGAGCACGTTCACGGACCAAGGTTGGCGGGGTTCGTTGCGGTGCCACCACTTGACGATCTTGTTCATATCGCGATCAAGCAGTTCGGCAAACGACTGTTCCCAGGTGTTCAGGCCGGATGGCATCACGCCATAGATGTTGCGCGTTGACTTCGGCAGGGGTTCGGCCCAGATCATCTCCACGGGCAGGTCGGCGGCCTCCGAAATCTCGGCATTCTTGGCGTGTGCGGCTTTCTGCGCCTCCAAGAGCAGCTCGGGGTGAGTAGCGAGAATCACATCGAGAAAGCGCGCGACCTTCTCGGGATCGTCCGCTTCGAACATGGCTTCCTCGCGCATGACCAGTTGCACTTTGCGGAGAAGTGCGCGGCGCAATTCCCGCGGATCAAACGTCTTATTCCTCAACAGAACTCTTTGTGCCGCCTCGGCCACCTGGACGGGTGAGAGATCGGCCACAAAATTGAACTCCCGCTGGAGGGTGTGCGCGAAAACATCGAGCGTGCGCTTCTCGACCGGAACCTTGCTTTTCATCGCCTCAAACAGATCACGCGTGGAAACGATGAATCGTTCAGCACAGTCTTCCTCGGTCACCTCGTTTTGGGAACATACGACCTGCGTCTTGAATCGGCGCGGCATGCCGGCCAGTAGCGGGTAGCGATTTGACCCCACCGGACCACAGACCCGCGTCGGGGTGTTCATGGAAGGTCCGCCGCCAGGTGGTGATTCGCTGCCGAAGAAGACACCGAAATCGAAGTGGGCCATGTATGACTGCTTGGGCGTGTCAACTGCATGGCCGGCTGCGATATCCGCGGCCGATTGCGGCACCGGATGCTCCGACAGCCCGGAGAAGTTGATCTGGCCGTTCGATTCGACCTGGCCAACGCCCGAAGCGCCCTCTCCGTAGTGGATGGCCACAGTTGCGGTGCTGGCCTTGGCGTACTCGGTCTGAATCGCGTTCATCTTCTGCCCGGCAAGGTCGAGTCCGGTCTGTGACTCTGCGTCGGCCAGAAAGACGTATCCGTAATTGAGCGTATCCGTCAGGGTATGGGTCTGAGCGCGGCCTTGCAACCGGCGATGAACGCGAAGAATGCGGCCAACCAACTGCACGCCAAAATCCGGGTCGCGGCTGGCGCGCATGGAAACCAGGGTAAACGCGCGCGGGGCATCGAAGCCCAAGGCCACAGCCATCTTGAATACAAGCACTTCGCGCTGTTCGTCGTTGGCCAGCGCCAGCAGGTCGGCATCCGGTTCCGCTGCGGTGTGCACGGCAATTTGCGCCTCGGTGAACCCCAGGCGCAGCAGCGAGGCATGCAGCTTTTCCACGCTCTTCTCAGACGAATCCGCCTGCACGAGGAGCAGCGGCACGAGCGGCACCTTCATCTCAATCAGTTTCTGCTTCAACGTCCGATGCGCGGCCACGCCGTCGCGCAGGGCGACGTCCTGCAGATTGACCAGGGCGCGCTTCTCGGGATCGACAAAGTAAGCCGCGCACTTCACGCCAGTTTTGATCAGGCCCGCCTCTACGGCATCGGCGCGGCTGACACGGATGCGTTGCAGCTCGGCGATGTCCATGGCCTTTTCAAAGGCACACACGTCGGCATCGTCCGGCGTGGCGGTAATGAGGATCGTATACTCCGGTTTCAGGATTTCCTTGAAGAATGTCGCGGCTAGCGTGTTCTGGCCAAAGCCATGGTGCGCCTCGTCCACCACCACGCCGATGCGCAGGTTCTGATCGCGCAGGGCTTCTATCAGGGTGTCAATCGAGGGGTTGGCGTCGCCCTCCTTGCGGACGTTGCGCTTGTCCTTCACGCGCGTGGCGACGGCCTGCCAGGTGGTCACAAAGACATCGCCGCGGCGGCTCATGGCCGTGGATCGGTCATCCGCGAGCTCGCGCAGGCGCAGGCCGTGAAACTCCTCGCGCAATACAGCCGCGGTTTGTCCGACCACGCCTTTGAACGGGGCGAACCAGAACCAGACGACATCCTCTTCGTGACTGAAGCGCTCGACGATGGTGCCGGCCATCAGCGTCTTGCCGGAGCCGGTGGGCGCTTCGATCAGGAGATAGCCGTTGTGATTGATGGCCGAGGCCTTGCCGGCGGCATCGGCGCCGGCCGCGTCCAGCAGGCGTTTGGTCGTGGCAAAGAGGCTCACGCCGCTGTTGACGGCCTCGCCTTGAAAGTTTCTGAGTACGCGAATGGGCATGGTGGTGGTTCTCTATCTGCCAGGATTCAGCAGGATTCGTTGGCGATGGCTCTTGGACAGGATTCACAGGATTCAACAGGATTCGTTGGCGACTTTTGGGGGCGGTAGGTTCGGGTCTTGCGTTTGAACTGAAGGCTTGCGGCGCCGAAGTTGAAGAGGAGGCCCGTTTCGATGTCGGTGGCAGTGAGGTAGTGCACGAGTTGTACTTCGTGTGCCGTGCATAGATTCTGCACGGCCTTGTTCTCGATTAGGATCCGATCCTCTACCAGCATGTCGGCCGAGAAGTCGCCAACATTGACTCCGTCGTATCTGACTTCGATGGGCCACTCGCATACAGTCTTCAATCCGGCGCGATGCAACTCATGCGCCAATGCCTTCTGGTAGACGGACTCAAGAAAGCCGGGACCAAGCGTCCTGTGGACGGCCATGGCACAACCGATGATCTTCTGCGTTAGTGCTTCGTCTTCCACTTCAACAACCCTCTCGTTTGGAGACTCTTCGGACAGGATTAACAGGATTCAACAGGATTGAGACGGTTACCGCGCTACAATCCTGCAAAATCCTGTGAATCCTGTCCAAGATGCATTCGGTTTAGCCTTTCATGCTCGTTTGGAGACTCTTCGGACAGGATTGGGCCTGTCGCCACGAACCAATCCTGCGAAATCTTGTCAATCCTGTCCAAAAATCCATGTTTTCAACCTTTCATGCCAAAGCGCCGGGCAAGGCTTTCGGGGATGGCTTCGTGCTGCACATGGCTGGAGCGAATGTGCTGCTGGAGGGTTTCCGGCTGCCAGGAGTAGAGAATCACGGCGGCGCTCTCCTGGACGGCCTTGCGCAGGGCGGTCACCAGTTTGGTGGTGAAGCGCGGCACGTAGATCAGCGTGGACTCCTCGTCGCTCGCGCACAGGAACTCCGTTTCCGCGAAGGGCTCCAGCGTTTCGCGGTGGATCATCTGCAACGCGGTCCAAACCTGCGCGTGCTCGATCTCCACCAACCGCCCCGGCGCGATCCGGCGGCAACGCAGATAGGCAAAGTCGCCGGAAACTCCCGGTGTATCGCCGTAACCTTCGATGACGCGCCGGACGCGTTTCGCGCAAACATCGCGGCAGAGATTCTTGTCCGGCTCATCGGTCGTGGCCTCGGCGTTGGAAACCAGAATGCAACGCCGCTTCCCGCCGTCTTCCGCATTGAGTTGTAAGACTGCTTGTGCCGTTGTGCCCGATCCGGCAAAGAAATCGAGAATGATGTCGTCGGGACCTGTGGCGATACGAAGAATGCGTTCAATCAGTCCAGTTGGTTTTGGAGTGGAAAAGGAACGGGTTTCTTCCGGCAACAACGCCATGAGTTCCTTCTTTGCGGTGTCGGTATGGCCGACCTCATCAAAGGTCCACCACGTTGTAGGAACCACCCCGTCGCCATGCCTCAACGCATGTTTGTAGCGCTTGAAAGCCGGCACTTTCCCCTTGCCGTCTTTTCCCCAGTAGATCAAATCTGCCTCAACGTTTCGTTGGTGTTCTTCTTTCGAATACGCCCACGTTCGAGTGCGCTTTGGCCAAATCTCTGCATCCGTGTTTGGGTTGACGACAGGATAATAGAGGTTTGGGCGCTCCTCAGCGCTCTTGTTACAGGTGTAGTCACTAGACCGGAATATCCCTTTGGCATCCTCAAATTTATACTGCCGGTCTTTTTCTTCGCCACGCGGCAATAGGTTTCTTTGCCACATGTCGGAATGGCGGTAGGCCAGGATGTACTCATGCATTGGCGCAATGGTCTTGTGATCGTTCGAAGATGCGTATTTCTTCTGCCAAATGCAAGTGGCGACAAAGGCGCTGGGGCCGAAAACCTTGTTCATCAACATGCCAAGAGTAAACAGTTCGTTATCGTCAATGGAGACAAAAATTGAACCATCCTGCCGAAGAAGGTCCTTGGCGAGCAACAGTCGCTGATACATGAACTCGCACCACATCGAGTGGCGCCAGGTGTCGTTTGTGTCCACAAAGCGGTCGTTGTAGACGAAATCGCGGTTGCCGGTGTTGTAGGGCGGGTCGATGTAGATGCACTTGACGCGGCCGGCGTAGGTCATGCGCAGGTAGCGCAGAGCGTCGAAGTTATCGCCCTCGATGATGAGGTTGCGCCAGGGAGCGGCGCCGACGCTCTGTTCAGGCACAAGGTCCAGCGCCACAAAATCGGAGTTGATGGCCTTGTCGCGGTCGATCTCGTTGGCCTCCCAGACGAGGCCGAAGCGCGTGGCGTCCCGTCGGTCGCGCGCGGCGAGCAGGCGGACGAGTTCGTCCTTGGTTAGGTGGTCGTACTTCGGCATTCGGGGCGATCTCCGGGAAAGGGCAGCCTAAGGAAAACGGGGAGCGGAAAAAGAGTAGCAAATATTTTCAAAACTGTGTGAAAAGATGTCGGAACGCAGTAATTCGGGTGCGATTGCGGTTGGTGGAAAGGCACGAGGCGCATCGGATCAGAATCCGGGCACAACCCTGCAGATTTTTAGACAGGATTAACAGGATTCAACAGGATTGAAAGTGTTTCCGCGCAAATCCTGCAAAATCCTGTAAATCCTGTCCGAGAAATTCCAAGTCCATAATCACACCAACCCGGAAGCGCCTTTCAAAAAGGGTTGCAAAATCGCCTCCAGGGCGGTAACGTCATCTTCGTCGGTCGTGGTGTGTTCGTCCTTCGTTGTGTTTTTGTAAACACGTAAGAACAGCCCTGACCCGCCTTTTTTCATGCCGTGACGCGCCTGCCCCCAGGGGCCGTGCTATGGGGATCCCTATGAGGATGGAACTGTTTCTGCGCGTGACTCTTTTACTGCTGGCGGGAGGGATGATCGTCGACGACGCTTCAGCCGCCGACCCGTGGTTGGTGTTGCCGACGGAAAACCAGGCTCTCTTTGAAGATGCCCCCGACCGGTTCTACCGGTACGTGGACCGGGTGGTCGAAGGAAAGGCGGAACAGGTGGTGGCAGGCGGGTGTTACGGATTTACACGCACGCCGGTGCGGATAGGTGACACCGTTGTCTATACCCAGTTTCACGAGGGGATCGACATCCAACCCGTCCGGTACGACAAGCAGCGCGCGCCGCTCGATCCCGTAACCGCCCCCGCCGATGGCCGCGTCGTCCATGTCTCCACCGTGTCGGGCAACTCGAATTACGGCCGCTACGCCGTCGTCGAGCACATGCTGCAAGGCGCCCCCTACTACACCCTCTACGCCCATCTGGCCGCCATCACCGTCTCGCGCGGTGATGCCGTCAGCCAAGGCGACGTGATCGGCCGCATCGGCTACAGCGGCAACGGAATCACCAAAGCCCGCTCCCACGTGCATTATGAGTTCTGCCTGATGATGAACCGCCACGCCCGCGGCTGGTTCCGGAAACACTTCCCCGGCCAGCCTGATACGCACGGCATCTTCAACGGCATGAACCTCGCCGGACTCGATCCGGCTGGTCTGACCCTCGCCGTCCGGGCCGATCCCGCCACCACCGTCACTGACTTTATCCGCCGTCAGACGCCGCTCTTCCGCCTGGTCCTGAACGACATGCCCCGGTTTGACCTCGTCGAGCTCTACCCCTGGTTGGCGGCAGACGCCGACGCACCCCGTCCTGCGGCGTGGGCGGTGACGTTCTCCGACCAGTTCGTGCCGATGCGGGCCGAAGGCCGCCCCGCGCGCGTGGCCGCGCCCACCGTCGAATGGCTCGGACCCGCCACGCCCGCGTTGCTATATCAATCCCGCAAGCTGGTGAGCGGAACACCCGAGAAGCCAACACTCACTCGGTCGGGCCACCGTTGGGCCGACCTGTTGACGCCGCCCGAATGATCAGCAGCGGCGCGATGTGGCAGCCTACCGCCACGTTCTCCGGTCAAACGGGAAGGCGTTTTCATGGTGGCGGATTTCGGGTGGAGGGCCGTCCGGGCGGCCGACCACTTCCACGATGTCAAAGCGGTAGATCCGCTTCGGAAACCCCGCCTTCCTGAGATAGGCGCGGGCCGCGCGGTTGAGCGCGCGGCGCTTGGCGGCATTGACCGCCGTCGCCGGCCGTGCCACGCGCTCGTCGGTGCGGGTCTTGACTTCCACAAAGGTCAACACGCCGTCACGCGCCGCGATGATATCCAGCTCATCATGCCGGTTGGGCCGCACCCGACGGCCGAGTATCTTCCACCCGTCACGCCGCAGCCGCTCCGCTGCCTTGCCCTCGCCCCATGCGCCCAGATCGATGGGTGCTCCGGCTTCCGTTGTCCGGTTCCGAGTCAGCCCGACCCAAGCGAGGAATCGTCTCCACATCAGGGAACCGCCCCCGTGAACGTGGCCGTCCCGCCACCGGCTCGATTGTATTCGCTCGCCCATGTCCACGCCCTTATAAACCTGCCTATTCTGGATCTTGACGCCGTTGCGAGGAGCTAATGTATGGCGAAGCTGATGAAAGCGGCGTCGCGCGGAATACCGCTTGCGGCGCGCACTCCAAAATGGCTGGCGCCGCATCCCTCCGCCATCGCCCCGGCGGCAGCGTCTGGAGTGCGCGCGGCAAGCGGTATTCCGCGCGACGCCGCTCTTTTGCACGTCCGAAACGCCTCACCCGACCGAGATGAACCACGAAGGGCACGAAAGACTCTTTTTCTGTCTGGCTGTGTCTGGTTATGACTGACCCGTGTTATTCGACCCCGATACCGATACCGACCCCGACAACGCACATACCCACCCACTCACTCACTCCATCATCCCCAGTCGCAAAACCGGCAGCACCTCCTGCTGAAGGGTGGTGTCGAGATCGAACAGCGCAAATCCCGGGCATCCAGCCTGGCGCAAGGCGTTGATCTGGTCGATCACCTGGATCGGATCGAGACGGCTCTCGGCGGCGGTCACGCCCAGACCGGGGAGGACCCGCCGCGCCTGAGCCTTATTGCGCGTCTGGTCGGTTACCAGCGCGGCGAAGGCGTCGAGGCTTTCGGTGTAGTTCATCGGCATCACATAGTCGACGAGCCTGTTGCGCAGCCAGGCCTCCCAATCCTGTCCCACCGCCTCCACGCAGGAGGGGTATTTGCCGAAAACAGCGGCTGTCAACCATTTGCCGGGTGCGTGCGCGCGCATGGCCAGCCGGGCATCCCCCACGAACCGCCCGACCTGTTCCGTCCGCCAGCGCATGAACGCGATCCGCTCCGCGCCGCCCACCGTCACCGCCTGCGGCCACATCGTGAGGCGGTGTCCCAGCGCCTGCTCGAAACGTGGGCGAACCGACGGTCCGAGACTGCCGCTGAAATCGGGATAACGAACAAAGTCCAGGTGGACGCCATCGGGCGCGTAACGCACCGCCACCTCGCGCACCGCCCGCGTCAGATAGTCACGCACGTCGGGCACAGCCGGATCAAGCCACGGCCGATCGCGGCCGTCCGGCTGCGTGAGCAACCAGCCGCGTTGGCTGAAGATGGCCATCCGCTCAGTTGTCGCCTGCTCGGTGCTGAAGCAAAGCAACCAGGCATGCACCCGGATCCCATAGGGGCGGGCCGCGTCGATGCACGCCCGGAGTTGGTCTCCCTGCTCTTCAAAAATACGCGAACGCGGCAGCACGTCGCTTGCATAATGGGCAAAACCCGCCCCGCCGACATTCACCAGAAGATCGGACACCCCCGCCGCATCGAGCATCATGCATGTCCGTTTCCAATTGCCGGGATAGAGCCCCATCCCGGAATGATCCCACACGGCGCGGATCTCCCCGCCACGCACGGTCTGCAGCAGCCCGTAGACCTCGCGCATCCGCCCCTGCAGCGTCAGGGCGCCGTTCCACGCGTCGGCGCCCTTGCCGACACGCAGCAGCTCACGGGTTTTCCGCTCCCATCGTGCCGCCGCCTGCGCCGCCGCGACCGCCCGTTTCCGTCTGGCGGGATCGGCGACTTTCCGTGCCGCCACCTCGATCGCCGCAGGCGAGGCGTAGGCCCCCGCGCGTGACGCCTGTTCCACGAGCCGCACGGCGGCCTTCCCCCACAACTCCGGATCGGCCGAGCCTGCCAATGCCAGCAGTAAACGCCCCTTGGCCTCCGCGTCGCCGTCGGCCAGCAACACATGCGTCATCCAATATCCCTGGGGCGACACCAGCCACGCCGGATCGGTCGCCCGGCCCGCACGATCAACCCACCACGCCAGCACCGTTGAACGCCCGGTGATCGGTTCCGCCCCCATCAGGTTGGGAGACGTCTGCCGGATCTCCTCAGGCACGCCCATCGGACGCGACTCCACAAAGCGCATTGCCGACCAACGGCCGTCCGCACCCGCCCGTTGGTACCCGGTCACGCGCACGCCCATCAGATCGGCGAGGGGCGCCGACGCCGAATAGCAGACAATCAGCCGTCCGCCCCGGTCGATGAAGGCGCGGCACGCGGCAACCTGCGTGGGTGTCGGCTGCGAAACATAGACGAGCGCCACCACCCGCTGCCCTTGCAGCTTCTGGTCCAGAAGCGTGTCGTCCGTCACGTCGGCTTCAAGCCCCACCTCGCGGAACCAGCGCACCACGTGCCGCGCCAGCGCCGCGGCAAAGCGCCGCTCGCCCTCCGGAACCGACTCGTGCCCATGGACCACCCGCAGGTCCGACGCCGTTGCCCCCTGCGCGCACCCCAGCGCCACGAGGACGACTATCACGCGCGCCAGCACCCCTCTGCACGTCCGTCTTGCACGCATCGAAAACCTCAATTCATCAACGCATGGATGGGCGCCGGGATATGTCCCCCGCGTCCGACGAAGGTCTCCGCGCCCTGCGGGCACGCGGGCGCAGTCACGACACCCGCACCAAAAAGACCGCCAAAATCAACCCGCTCGCCCATCGCCGCGTCCGGCACCGGAATCACCCGCACACCCGTGGTCTTGCGGGTTGAAATGCCGATCGCGGCCTCGTCCATGATGATCCCCGCCAGGCAGGCCTCGGTCGTGTCGCCGGGGAGCAGGATCATGTCCAGCCCGACCGAACAGACCGCCGTCATGGCCTCCAGCTTCTCCAACGTCAGATCCCCCCTCTCGACCGCAGCCGAGAGGGCGTGGTCTTCCATCACGGGGATAAACGCGCCAGAAAGCCCGCCCACCGCACTGGAGGCGAACGCGCCTCCCTTCTTGACCGCATCATTGAGCAGCATCACGGCGGCGGTTGTCCCCGGCGCTCCGACGCGCGCCACCCCCATCGCCTGATAAATCTCTCCGACGCTGTCCCCCACCCGCGGAGTCGGCGCCAGCGAGAGATCCACGACGCCGAAGGGAATGCCCAGGCGGTTGGCCACCTCGCGGCCGATCAACTCACCCGTGCGTGTGACGCGGAACGCGGTATGTTTGATCTCCTCGGCAATCCGGTCGAGCGTCGCGTCGGGATAGCGCGCCACCAGGCGGTCGATCGCCCGTTTCACCACGCCGGGTCCGCTCACGCCGACGTTGATCACGCACTCGGGCTCGCCGGCGCCGAGCAGCGCGCCCGCCATGAACGGGTTATCCTCGGGCATGTTGGCAAACACCACGATCTTCGCCGCGCCAAACCCGCGTTGCGCCCGGGTCGCCTGCGCGGTGGCGATGATCTGTCGCGCGACCAGGCGAATCGCATCCACATTCATCCCCGCGCGGGTTGTGCCCACATTGATCGAGGCGCATACCCGCCCGGTCTGCGCGAGGGCCTGCGGCAGCGCCTCCAGCAGCGTCCGCTCGCCCGGCGTCATCCCCTTGTGCACCAGCGCCGAGAACCCGCCGAGCAGATCAATCCGCACCGCGTCGGCCGCGCGGTCGAGCGCCTGCGCCACCTTCACCGCCGTTTCAACGGTGTGCCCCTCGAGAAGAATCGAGGCGGGCGAGATCGCGATCCGCTTGTTGACGATCGGCAGGCCGTATTTTGCCGACACCTCGTCGCAATACGCCACATGATTCCCCGCGAGGGTGATGATCCGCTCGTACACCGCGCGCGCCAGCGCCTCGGGGTCTCGCCCCGCGCACACGTTGAGGTTGATGCCCAGGGTGACGGTGCGCACATCGAGGTTCTCCTGCTCGACCATGCGGAGGGTGTCTAGAATGTCTTGGCGTGCGATCATGGATCAGTTCCCCGCAAGCAGGTTGTGGATCGCGCCGATCTCGCTCGTGGCGCGAAAGATGTTCTGATGGCAAATCGAGGCGCGCAACCCGCGCTGGGCCATCGCGGCGCGGAAGTCGGCCTGCACCTGACGGAAGTCGGCCTCGGGCGGCAGGACAACCTCGGCGATGTAGACCACATCGTCCTGCTCCCCCTCAACCATCCAGTCAATGATGTTGATTCCCCGGTCGACAAAGAACTGGCTGAT
Source organism: uncultured Akkermansia sp. (assembly GCA_964580075.1). Classification (GTDB taxonomy): domain Bacteria; phylum Verrucomicrobiota; class Kiritimatiellia; order RFP12; family JAAYNR01; genus VGWG01. The sequence goes on from CAZOJL010000001.1 coordinate 15,215, forward strand.
GCCATAGACCGTTCCCGGGCGATCAGGGCCGCGTGTGGTGACAACATAGGGTGATCCGGCGGGGAGGGGTGTGGGCGGCCGCGTGACAAAGGACCGCACCGAGACGGCTGCCGCGGCCTCGAGCGCACCGGACAGCGACGCCGTGAGCACGCCAGCGTCAGTGGCAGGCGTAAAAGCGGCCGTGAATACGAGATTGAAGAATCCGTGCACGGTGGTCTGGCGAATCGCCGCAATGTTGCCACCGTGCGCGTAGACCACCCGCGTCACATCCCGGAGGATGCCCACGCGGTCAGGCGTCAATACAGAAATAACGGCTTGTTCCATAAGGATCGTGACCCCCTTCGGAAGCGGCTGTCCGAAGCCCCCGGCTCCAGACACTCCACGAGATGCCCCCGCTCGTTTTAAAGCAATGTCGGCGTGAGTTCGGCGTGCGACGGAAGCGTTTCAAGCGAAGCCTGGAGCAGCCGGATGCTGTTCTCCACATCGCTCAGACTCACGGTTTCAACCGCGCTATGCATGTACCGAAGCGGTACACTGATCAGCGCGACGGCGGCACCGACACCGGCCTGGCGCATCGCCCAGGCATTGGTCGAGCTGCCGCGGCTGCGGACCTGCCGCTGACAGGCGATGGCCTGCGCGGCAGCGGTCTTCTCAATGTGGCCGCGCAGCACCGGATGGTAGGTCGGGCCGTAGCAAATGATCGGCCCTTTGCCGAGGGCGACATCACCGACCAACTTGTTGTCGTTTCCGGGGGTGTCCGACGCGAAGCCGACATCCACGCAGATGCCGGCGTGCGGACGGATCGCATACGCCGCAGTGGTCGCGCCGACAAGCCCCAACTCCTCCTGCACAGACGCAACCAGGTGGATTTCGACAGGCAGCGGTTTGCCTGCCACGCGACGGAACGCCTCGGTGACGACGAACGCGCCCACGCGGTTGTCGAACCCCCGGCACGACACGCGGTCCCCCGCAAGCGGACGCCAGCCGGCGTCGATCACGGCCGGAGCCCCCAACTCGACCAGAGACTCGGCCTCCGCCCGACTGGCCGCGCCGATGTCAACCGTGATGTCGGTCAGCTCTTTCGGGGCGACCTTGTCCCGTTCATCCTGCTTCATCAGATGCATCGGGCGAACGCCGAACACGCCGTTGACCGGGCCGGAACGCCCCTGGATAATGACCCGCTCGCCCGCAAGCAGCGGCACCATCACACCGCCAATGGCGGTCAGGGTGAGAAACCCCTTTTCGTCGATGTATTGCACCATGAACCCGATCTCGTCACAATGCCCCTCGATCATCACCCGCATCGGAGCGCCGGGGTTGAGGATGGCGTGCAGGTTTCCGTGCAGGTCGAGCGCAACCGACGCCGCATGCGGTTTGAGGGCGGCGGCCAACAGACGCAGGCCATCCGACTCCCATCCGGAAGGCGTCGGTGTCGCCAACAGCCGTTTCAGCAATTCCAGCGCAGGTGCATCCATGGTCATCCCCTTTTTTTCACGGCATCATACCACACTCCGCCGACCTGTCACAGAATTCCGTATCGTTCATTCTTGCAATACCCCGGCCGTTATGGCACCCTCTTTTCGTTGTAATGCGGTTGCGGCATGCGCAAACGCGACAGGAACGTGACAACGACAGGAACGTGACGATGAAACAAGGTCTTCTCAACTCGCTTATCCTGGTGATGATGGCGGTACTGGCGGTCGATGAGGTGTTGGCCCAGCAGCCCCCCGGTCGCGCGCGCAGGCGGCCCGAAGCACCGGCGAGTGTGAACGGAACGGCTGGCGAAATCAAGGTGACGGCGGAACGCGCGGCGGAACCGGTTCCGGAAGCGGCTCCGGCACCGGAAGCGGCTCCCGAAGCCGCTCCGGGATCCGGCGGCGCGCTCGAAGATTACGCCCGCATTGCGGCGAGTTTCGCCGCCGAGGCCAACAGCGACCAGGTCGTCCGTTTTCATCGCTGCCTGCATATCCGCGGCGACACGCTGGCGCAAGCGCTGGAAAACTTCATGACACCGGCGGGAACGGTCGCGGCCAACGAAGAGTCTGATCTCGTGGTGATTTCGGACGTAGCCGACAATCTCGAGCTGTTGCTCGAGGTCGCCGCCCAACTGGATCAGCCGGTCGGCCAGGTGCTGATCGAGGCGCGGATCGTTGAATTCAGCGTCGACAGCGATTTCCAGAAAGAGGTCAATCTCGAATTCCAACGACTGAGCAACGTGACCGGGATTCCCAGTCTGCCGCCGAACTACATGGATTTCGTCGGACGCCTCACCGACGCGTTCATTGATCCGGGAAGCAACCCGCTGGCCACACGCGGCAGCCTCTCCTACATGCGCTGGGATGCGGGCAAGGAGAGCCTGCTCACCGTTTTCATCCGTTTTCTGGAGAACAACGGCAAAGCCAAAATCCTGTCGGCGCCGAACCTGATCCTGCGGCGCGGCAGCGAGGGGAGCATCATCACCGGGGAGGAAGTGCCGATCCAGACGCAAACGATCACCTCCGGCTCCGTCAGCACATCGACCACCTTCAAAAGCGTCGGCATCAAATTGCGGGTCATCCCGATCACCGTCGACAACGGCCGCATCCGTCTGCAGGTCAATCCCGAAGTATCCAATGTCAACCGCTACGACGAGAAAACGGGCGCGCCGATCATCGCCGTCCGCAGCGCCAACACCGAGCTGGATGTAGGCGATGGTCAACTCGTATCGATCGGCGGCCTCCTCCGCAGCGAGGAAATCGAACGGCAGCGGCGGGTGCCGATCCTCTCCCGCATCCCCCTGCTCGGGCAACTCTTCCGGGGCACCACCCGGCGCAGCGTGCAGACCCAGTTGGTCATTTTCCTGCGGGCCACCGTGCTGGATCAGGCGCTGGACACGTTGCCGCCGTTGCGCAACCTCGAACTGCCGCCGGAAATCCAAAGCCAGATCGATCATGAGGAGGCGCGTCTGAGTCTGCCGCGCCCGAGCCTGCGCGACGACCTCAAGAAACTCGCTGACGGGAACCGGCAGGAGACGCAACCGGAATGAAGCAAGAGGCGTCCAGAATGCGCGTGGGACGCGTGCTGCTGGTTGCCGTAGCCCTGGCGGCCGCCGGGGTCGGCGGTGTCACCGCGTGGCGCCGCGCAGGCGCCACGCAACGTGACGGGAAAGACAGCGAGACGCGGGATCGCTATGCAACGGTGCAGCGGGGAGACTTTAACATCGCCCTGGAGATCGATGGCAATCTGGACGCGATCAAGCACCACATGATCCGTCCCGAGAACCGCACGGGGCGCTACGGGCTGGAAATCGTCGAGTTGGTTGCCGACCGCAGCGCCGTGAAGGCCGGCGATGTGCTGTTCCGGTTTTCCGAAGAGAAACACGTCATTGAACAAGACCGGTTGCAGTTGGCGCTCGCCGACGAGCAGACCAGCCTCAACCTGGCCGAGCAGGACCTCGATATGACCCGCGCCGGCAACCTGAGCTCCATCCGGGCCGCCTATGACCAACTGCGGTCCGCCGCGGATGCGCTCTCCCGCTATGAAGAGGAGGACGCCCGGCGCACGCGCAGCGAACTTCAGACCGCCATTCAGTCGGCGCGGGCCAAGCTCAGCCAAACGCGCACTGAACTCTCCGCCGCGCGCGCCCAGTTGTCGGATGCCCAGATGCAGGATCCCGACCGCGTGGCGGAACTGGAAAAGCTGGTGCGGGACAAAATCCAGGCCGTCAAAACCGTCGGTGACGAGTTGGACAAGGCGAGCGGAAATCTCCGTATCTTCAAGCAATACGACCATCCGCAGAAGATGAGGACTTTGCAAGAGAGCCTCACCAAGGCGGAAATGGCCCTGCAGCGCGACCTGGTCAACGCGGCCGGCAATCTGGTCAAGGATCAGCGGGTGATCCAGAATCACCGGGAGCGTATCCGCCAAGTGGAGGAGGAATTGACCCAGATGGCCACCATCCGCAAGGCGCTCGTCCTGCGGGCGCCGACCGATGGCATCGTCACCATGGGCGACCCGAATCGGCGGGCGTGGGGTCAGCCGGAAGAGATCAAGGTCGGCAGCACGTTTGGCGAGGGTCAGGTGATCGCCTCGATTCCCGATTTGTCACGTTTCCTGGTGCGGGTCGATCTACCCGAGGAGTTCCGTTCCCGCATCACCACGGGGCTGCGCGCCATCTTGAGGAGCAAGGCGGTACCCGACCTGGTGATGGAGGGGAGCATCTCGCAGATTGCCGCCATGGCCCAGAATGTGGTGCATTGGGATCGTTCAAGTCCCAAGATCTATCCCGTCGAAGTCGCCACAGAGACCATGGACCCCCGGCTGATGCCGGGAATGACGATGCGGGTCGAAATCATCGTTGAAACCGTGACAAACGTCCTGCATCTGCCGATCGAAGCGATCTTCCAGCGCGAAGGGAAGACGTTTGCGCGGGTCAAGGGGGTGACGGGAGTCGAAGAGCGGCCCGTGACCACGGGCCGGACTTCCAACAGTTTCGTGGAAATACTCTCCGGTTTGGAGGCGGGCGAGCGCGTCACCCTCTATCAACCCGGCGTGGCAAAGTGACCGGCTATGGCGCTGCTGACTTTTAACGGTGTGACCAAGACCTACTACGAAGGCGCGACGCCGGTGCATGCGGTGCGCGAGGTGAGTTTCACCATTCCGACCGGCCAGTTCATAGCGGTCATGGGCGCCTCGGGATCGGGCAAATCGACCATCCTCAATATCGTCGGTATGCTCGACCGCCCTACCGCCGGCACGTACATACTCGAAACAACCGACGTCTCGTCGTTGAGCGACAATGCGATGTCCGATATTCGCTGCCGGCGGATCGGCATCGTCTTCCAATCGTTCAACCTGTTCACCCAGTTCAGCGTGTTCGAAAACGTGTGCACCCCGATGCGCTATGCCCGCATCCCGCCATCTGTCATGCGGGCCAGGGCCCACGAACTGATCGAGTTGCTCGGGCTGGGGCACCGCTTGAGGCACCGGCCGTCGCAATTGTCGGGCGGCGAACGCCAACGGGTGGCTATCGCGCGCGCGCTGGCCAACGACCCGCCGTTGGTGCTGGCCGATGAGCCGACCGGCAATCTGGACGAGAAAACGGGCGATGACGTCATGCGCATTCTCACCGGGCTGGTTGATCACGGCCGCACCGTTGTCATGGTCACCCACAACCCCGCCTACGAGCAAATCGTCGACCGGGTGATCCGCCTGCACGACGGCACCATTGTCGAAGACCGGCCGGGCGGACGCCGGGCAGCCAGGACGGGGAGGTAAGGCCATGCTTACTATTCTGCGCATGCTGCACATGACCTTCCTCAATCTCTCCTGCCACGCCTTCCGCGCGTTTCTGGCCGCGCTCGGCGTGGTGCTCGGCGTGAGCGCCGTGGTCGCGATGATGGCGATCAGCGAGGGGGGCCGTCGCGAATCCATCGATCGGATCCGGGCCATGGGCATCGACAACATCGTCATCCGCTCGGTCAAGCCGACCCAGGAGAATGAACCGCAAACCACCAGCCGTTCCACCACCATAACCGACTACGGGCTGAAGGCCAAGGACGTCGCGCACATGCTGGCCACCTTCGAGAATATCCGGCAGATCGTCCCGATTCGCGACATGCAACAGCGTATTTTCGTCGGCGGCCTGCGGTCAAACGTGCGCATGATGGCCACCTCGCCAGAATTTCTTGCCATGACCTTCAGTGAATTGGACGACAGTCGCGGGCGCTGGATCGCCGATTTCGACGAATCCCGCCGCAACCCCGTCTGCGTGGTCGGCGTTGACGCGGCTCGCACGCTGTTCGGAATCGGCGATCCGTTGAATCAGACGGTCAGCGCCGGCGGTGGCACGTTCCAGGTGGTCGGGGTGTTGCGCAATTCGCGCGGGGCCAAACTGGCCGGACAATACGATCTCAATAATCTGGTCTTCATTCCCTTCGCCACGGGTAACGCCGTCTACGGAAGCATGATCCCGGTGGAAGGCTCACGCCGTGAACGGGTGAGCGTGGACTATGACTTCCTCTACATCAAGGTGATCGCGGTGGAATCGATCACCGACACTGTCAAACGGTTGCGGGCCTACCTGGACAAGACGCGCGAGACGCGCGATTTCGAGGTTCAGGTGCCTTACGAACTGATGTTGCAGGAAGAGGCGACACAGCGTATCTTCCGCATCGTGATGGGATCGATCGCCGCCATCTCGTTACTGGTCGGCGGGATCGGCATCATGAACATCATGCTGGCCAACATCTTCGAGCGGACGCGTGAGATCGGAACCCGGCGCGCGCTGGGCGCCAAGAAGCGCGACATCCTCCTGCAGTTCCTGCTCGAATCGACCATTCTAACCGCGCTGGGCGGCGGCATCGGCCTCAGCCTGGGGATTGCGATCGCGCGCCTGGTCGAGCATTTTGCCCAGATGCGTACTGCGGTCACCCTGCCCAGCGTCATCATTTCACTCGCCGTCTCGATCATCACCGGCATGGTCTTCGGCACCTACCCCGCCTCCAAAGCCGCCAATCTCGACCCGATCGAAGCGCTGCGGCACGAATAGGCCGGTGCGCCTACTCCAGCATCCAGGTTCCCCAGGCGTTGGGGTGGATCCGGATTTCGGAAGGGATGTCGTTGTTGATCGAGACCTCGGGACTTTTGTCGCTCCACAGGTAGCGAATCGCGTTGCGCGTGCCGCCTTCGTTGCCATAGATCACGCCGATGTCCCCCAGGAGCGATAGCCCGCTCGCAGGCGTCACGCCGAGTTCCGCCCACGGAATCGCGGCTTCGACGACATAGCCGTCCTTCTCCACGGTGACGTGCACGGGCAGGTCGTTCCACGACGCGACGTCATCGAGTGTGTCTTTGCCCGAACTCGGGGTTTCAACACTGAAGGCGTTGGGCTTCTCCGAATCCGCCGTCACGTAGCGATAGCGCGTCGCCATCAGCTTGCCGGCGGCCGTCCGGGCGATGAGGATGCGGGTGTCGCCGACCTCCATCCGCTGCCGATTCTGCGCGTGCGTGGCACGCGCGCCCAGATGGGTGGCAATGCCGATTTCAACCGCATCGCCGGACTTGAACAGGAGCCGCGGGTCCGTGGGGGTGTTGATGAACGGGGATTCGTCGCTCACCTGAAAGCGGACGTACAGATTCGCCGCGTCATACCCGATCTGCGCGTACGCCGTGCGGGCGCCTTCCAACGCGATGGCCAGCGGTTGCGTCGCGCCCCATTCATCAAACGTGCCGTCGGCGGCCGCATTCGCGAGACGCGGCAATTTCGCCGTTTTCTTGCCCGCAGCCGATTGCTGCGCCAGTAAGTTGTGCCTGGCCGACGCCCCGGCCTGTGTGGCCTGCTCGGGAGAAACCGTGAGTTTCACGGTCTTCCGCTTGATCGTATCCAGGCCGCCGAGTTCCCAAACCCGCTGGTCGCAGTCGCCTCCCAGGTAGTAGTACTTGCCGCTCTTGGGATGACGGAAGAGCGTGCCATTGAAGTTTTCGGTCAGCACCATGCCCGCGTTCATCGTATAGATCGAACGCTGGTCCTGGCCGAGCGCGTCCACAAACAGACCCTCCTGCGCATCGAGGAGAAAATACTGGCCGTAATAGCCGTTGAACGCCACCAGCTCGCGCAACCCGCCCGGCGTGCCGCACAAACCAACCAGATATCCCGGCGTGTAGACGTCGCTTGTCCAGGCGAAGGCGCAGTGGGCGTTGTGGTACGCCCAGAGTTTCTCACCCGTGGCCGAAAACTTGACCACCCGGTGCCCCGACCCCTGATGCCGCTGTCCGCGCGCAAGCGAACCGCCCGAGACCACCGCGTAATACCCCCCGTCTTCAGACGGGGCCACCCCCGAAACGGCGCCGCCTTCGGGATCGGTCGCCAGAACGGTCAGGGTGGTCGGATCGGCGTAGGTCAATCCGCCCTGCTCGTTGAAACCGAGAAAATCCCATCGCGTAATCGAATACGGCTGCGTGGTCTTCGCACCACCCTGGTTAGCCCATCCCACACCCCGATGGGCGTAGAAGTTGAGGTTCGTGTCCATCGGCAAGCCAAAGTAGTACCCGGGCAATGCGGCATAGTGGATCTCCCAAGCCTGCACCGCGCCATCGTTGTTTCCATCGAGCCACCACTTGCGGCCTTCAATGGACAGGCGGGGGACAAACCGGTCGTCGACCTGTTCGTAGAGCGTCGAAGGCCCGAATCCCGGCGTCGAATTCTGCGTCCAGAAGAACACGCGTCCCTGGACACGCGCAAAGACGCCCCCCGCATGGTTGGGCTGGCCGCCAAATTTGATGCCGCCGTCTTCACGCGCACGCAACACCGTCGCATCCACCTTCCATGTCCCCGTGTCGTAGTCCACGAGGTAACGCACGGATTGCATGTAGACGTGCTCGGGGCGGTCGGGGTCCACAATCGCGCGGGTCGAGTAGTCAACCGAGCCGAAGAACTCCCGCCACAGCGTGCCATCCGGGTTCCAGACCGAATAGCGCTTGGGATAGGGGTCGGCCTCAGCCACCCACAGGCGGTCGTTCCGGTCCACGGCGATCCCGTAGGGATTGAGCATCCCATCCGGGTCGAAGGCGCCCAGCGCAGGCCGTCCGCCGGGCGTGCCGTATTTCAAAAGCACCTTTCCATCCGGCGCGAGCTTCCATACCTGCATCGTCTGGCCCTGCAGACCAACATAGAGATTGCCGGCCGCGTCGCAAGCCAGGTGGCGCGGCTCGTCGAGGTCGCCCAGAAGAGGCGTGAACGCCTCCGCCTTGAGATCGTATCGGCCGACGGTATTGCTGCTCACGGCGTAGAGCGTGCCGTCGGGCGCAACCGCCAGGCCAAAGGGTCTGGCCAACGGCACGTCGCCACACGGTTCGCCCGAGGCGAGATCGAGCAGGTGCAGCCGGTTGTCGGTGAGACTGCTGACAATGAGACGATCCCCCAGCACAGTCAACCCGTAGAGCTGCCAAGAGCGGGAGCCCCAATTCTCGCCCGATTCGTCCGCCCGTTGGGTGGTGACCGTGGCGTCCGGACGTCCGCCCGAAAAGGGCGTCAACAGGCCGTTTTCGAGGTTACACTTCGTAATTTTGGCGCCGCCCCGGCTGAGGAAGTAGGCGAACCCCTTGTGCACCGCCACAGCCTTGCCATTCGCCATGGTGCCATAGCGCTTGCGCCCGTCGAGATCGGTGCGGATGGACGCCATCATTGCCTCAGCGCTGGCCGTGCCGAGAATGACGGCATCATCGGCAATGGCCATCGTCTGAGGCATGTTATAGTCGCCCGCCCAGCCCCCAGAGCCGTCCTCGGTTTGATAGGGCGGCGTGCCGCTCACGCCGATATCGCAGACATAGTTCTGAACCACGCCCTCGTGCGTGAGCATTTTGACCTCATAGGCGCCGGCTGCGACGGCGTGACCGTAATCATCCAGGCCATCCCACAGGTAGACCTGATCGCCGGCCGGATACGGTTGCGCGCCCAGGCAGGTGCGAATGATCTGGCCTTCGGCCGTGCACACCGCCAGGCTCACCTTGCCTGCCTTCTCGAGCGTGAACGCAATGGGTATGTGGCCTTCGGCGCGCCCCAGGACATTCCGCTCCGGCAGCTTAAGCTGTCCGGTCTTCTCAAAAACGGCCGTACCCCATGAAACCGGACCCATGTAGCCGAGATCGCCGCCCGCCGGGTTGCGCACATCGGTGAAGCCGCATCGGACCGCCATCCCCTGGGCGTTTCCCCAGTGCATTTGCCACATGATCTGAATGCGGTCGCCGGCGGTCAGCGGCCGCGGCGCGCGAAGCACCGACCACGGAACGCGGTACTCCAGCGTGTACCCCTGACCATCGGCGTCCTTCGCGTAAGCCCCCACCACACCGGGCGGATTCAGCGTCGGATTCTGAAAGCCCAACGTGTAAAAAGAGAAGTAGCCAGCCGCCTGGTCCTGCGTCGAATACCACATCCAGAACATGTTGACGAATTTCTGATCCTCGGCAGACATCTTCGCCCCCCCCTGGGTCGTAACCGTTGAGTGGATATCCGGATTGGAGAGGAGAAAGATCTGAATCGCGTCGGCGTTCCAGGCCATGTTGACCTCGCCGCCGAACGTGTAATTATTGACCATCGGGGTGGGGTCTTGGACATGGGCGCTGATGTACAGGAAGTCGGCGTCATACATCATCGCGCCGTGCACCGTATAGGCCTTCGGGTTCGACTCGTCCAGACACATCAGGTTTGCGCCCGACAGGTCCCAGTCGTCACGCGCGCCGTCAATGACGACCGCACCCGGTGTCGGCACCACGTGGATCTCCGTATGATCCGCCTTGTTCACGATCGCCACATAGGCACACGCCGCCCGCGCCGTAAACAGAACCCCCAGATAGATTGCCAATCGTTTCACGATGACTTCCTTTCCTTGTTTTTACGCCATGCGCACCGTCGCGTGCGCGATTATAGCACAGAGTCACCCGCATGTGGCTGGATTTTTCCGGCACGGACGAACACGGACAGACACGGACGGACACGGACAGTCAAGGACATCGCGCGCTATTCCGCTGTCCGTGTGTCCGTGTCTGTCCGTGTCTGTCATTATCTGTCCGTGTGCGTCTGCTTCTCCCGTGCCTCTTTCCGCAGCCTGTACATCCGCTCCGTGATGCCACCCTCTTCGAGGAAGTTCTTTTCCAGCGCCGCCAACTGCTTGCGCGTCAGATAGAGCGCGAGGTTCAGCAGCGTCAGCGCTCCGTTGGCCACAATCTGGTCCGGCGGCAGCTTCTTGTTCGATGCCGTCCAGACCTCCAGGACCCACGCGCGGAATGCCTCCAGCGACTTCACCTGCCGCCCCTTCAGATCCATCAGTGCGGGATGATGCGGCGGCCACTCCTCCCGCTTCTTCCGCTTGAGGTACTTCACGTAGTCCTTGGCCAGTTCGTCCATGCAGCCGATGGCGATGCCGGTGAGCTTGATCTCGCTTTTCTTGGAGATTCCGGAGTCGACCGAGCCCTCTGCGATGTTTTGGAAGCCGGAGCGGCCGGACTGGATCATCGGGTCGTTCGTGCGGTCCGAGACCGGGACATATTTCTCACAGAAGAGCACCGTGATGTCGAAGACCAGCTCCGCCACCTGATAGGAGAGCAGATGCTTATACCCGCAGTGTTTTGGCAGGAGGCTGTCAGGATCGCTCATGCTGTCTTCTCCTTTCTTTATTTCCGCCACGGACAGACACGGACGGACACGGACAGTCAAGGACATCGCGCGCTATTCCGCTGCCCGTGTGTGTCCGTGTCTGTCCGTGTCTGTCCGTGTCTGTCATTGTCTGTCCGTGTGTCCGTGTGTGTCCAGGACCTTGTCCTCCCGGGACCGGCGCGTGGTGAGGGTGTAGATCAGCGGCAGGATGGTCAGGGTCAGCACACCGGCGACGAGAATGCCACCGACCGAGGCGATGCCAATGCCCACCCGGTTTTCCGAGCCGATACCCGTGCTGACGGCGATCGGCAGCATGCCCAGACCCGAAGCGAGCACCACCATGAGTACCGGACGGAATTGGTCCGTAATCGCATCCAGCATGGCTTCGCGTCGGCACATGCCACCCTGAAGATTCTGGGCGGTTTTATCCACAATCAAGATGGCCGCGTTTACGACGACGCCGATCAGCATCAACATGCCGAGCAACACGAGGATGGTGATCGAAGAGCCGGTGAAGACCAGCGCCCAAATGACGCCGACCAGCGCCATGGGCAGCGTGAGCAGCACGAGGACGGGGCGGCTCCACGATTCGAGGATCGCGGCCAGTGTCAGCAACGTCAGAAACGCCGCCAGCAAAATGGCCTCGCCGAAATCAGCGATGGTCTCCCCCATCATCTCGCTCACACCCGACGTGTCGAGCGTGCAACCGGGTGGCACCAGATTCTGCTCGTCCACAAGCCGCGCAATCTCGCCGCCCACACCGCTCATGGTGGCGCCCGGCGCAATATCGCCGAGAATCTTGACGGTGCGCCGCTTGTCCACACGGTAAATCTGAATCGTGGAGCGGGTGTCCTCCACGTCCGCGACGCTCTCGAGCACGATCGGCCGTCCCGTACGGCCGGGAAGCAGGAATTGCCGGATCTGGTCCTTGCCTTCCCGCCCGGCAAGTTTCACGCGGATGTCGTACGTGCGGTCGCCGCGCTTGTAGTTGGCCGCTACGATACCGTCCACATTGGCCCTGACGATCATCCCAAGCCGTGTGGCCGGGAGGCCGAGATCGGCGAGCACCGGACGCTTGGGGGTGATTCGGATTTCGGGCTTTGAATCGCGCACCGTCGTGTCGATCTGCGCGACATCGGTCAGACGGCGGCTCGCATCGCGAATGGCCGTGGCGGTGGCTTCCAGCGTCTGCAGCTCGTCACCCGTAAGGTTGTAGTCAATCTGGAAGCTCTGCCCGCCCATCTTTCCCAGAACCGAGGCGGAGACCCTGCAATCGGTCTCATCGGCGAGCAACGCGCGAATCTCGGACAGGCGGTCCTGAAGGGTCCAGGCGCGTTCCGTCTTCGGCGCGAAGAACATCTCGACCTGGCCCATGTAGACCCCTTCATTGGCCAGTCCGCTCATCGATTCGGCCCGGCCCGCCGTGGTCAGGACATGCCGGACGTCGGAAAGACCGCGCAGCCGTTCCTGGACCCCCGCGAGCCGGTTGACGGTCTTGTCCAGATCGTAGTACGCGGGCATCTCGACGCGGATGAACACGCGCCCGTTGTCATCCGTGGCAAAGAAATTGAATCCGAGGCGCGATCCGCCCGATTTCAGCGTGAAGATCACGAGAAGCACAAAACCGACCCCAATCGGCACGTTGGTGTACTTGTGCCAGGCCAGCCACCGCAGGACGGCCGTGAAACCCGTCGCTGTCCGATGAAAGCCCCTGTCCCATATCCGGCCCAGCCGAGCAAACAGGGAGTTCTTCCGTGTGCCGGATGGCTCCAGCAGCATCGCGCAGAGCATGGGCGTGAGCGTGAAGCTGATCAGAATCGAGGTTGCGTTAACGATGAGAGTGGTGATCGCGAACGCGCTGAGCATGCGTCCCACCAGGCTGGTCATCATCGCGATCGGAAACATCACGACCACATTCGTGCCGGCCGAGGCGAGCACGGCGACCGTCACCTCCGACGCGCCGATGCGCGCCGCTTCCCACGGGTCATTCCTGACCGCGAACGTGGACACGATGTTCTCCAGCACCACGATGGAGTTGGCGACCAACACCCCGGTGGAGAGCCCGATCGCGAGCAGCGTCACCGTGTTGAGCGACTGTCCGGCAAGGTGCATGAAGAACAGGCTGATGCAGATGGTCACAGGCATCGTGATCACGACAATGAGGGTTGTACGAATGTTGATGAGGAACACGAAGAGAATCGCGGCGCACAGGAGAATGGCTCCCAGCACACTCGATACCGCCGAGTCGACCGAGGCCTGCACACTCGCGGCCTCGTCCGAAACCCACGTCAGCACCATCCCCCCCGGCAATTCCCGGCGAATTTGCTCGAAGCGTTTGCGCACCTCGCTGGCCACCGCCACCGTGTTGCCTTCGGCCTTCTTGATGATCTTGAGCACCACACCCGGCTGGCCGTCGAGCACGGCGCGCTGGCGCACCTCCTCGGTCGCGAGTCGAACCGTGCCGAGATCGTCCAGCCGAAGGCGGGAGCCGTCGTGGTTTGCAACCTCGAGATCGGCAATGTCAGCGATCTCACGGTATTCGGCGTCGAAACGGACGGTGTATTCGTCGCCCGCTTCGCGGACACGCCCCCCCGGCAGACTGAGGATGTTTCCTTGGAGTGAGGCCACCACGTCGAAGCTGGTCAGCCCGGCGGCGGCGAGGGTGTCACGATTCAGTTCCACCCACACCTCACGCGCGTTGCCGCCGATCACCTGCACATCGGCCACGCCGGGAACGGTCGCAAAACGGTCGGCGATCGTGTTGTCGGCATAATCGTACAGGTCGTCAAGCGGCACCTCTCCCGCGAGGAAGACGTTGGCCACAGGCGACGCGTTGATGTTGATCTTCTGCACGACCGGACGATCCGCGTTCTCGGGCAGTTTGGCCAACACCACGTCGAGTTTTTCGCGCACGTCCTGTGCCGCAATGTCGACATCCACCGACAGGTTGAACTCCAGCACGACCTGGCTCACATTCTCCAGGCTGGAGGATTCGATATGCTTCAGCCCGTCGATCCCCGAAACGGCGTCTTCGATGTGCTTGCTGACGTCTTTTTCGACATCCTCCGGTGACGCGCCCATCCAGGTGGTGATGATCGTCACGTATGGAATGTCGACCGAGGGCATATCCTCCAGCGACAGTTTGCGGTAGGCATTGAGACCCAGCACGATCAACGCGATGAGCAGGCAACTCATCGCAATCGGACGTTTGGTTGAGGCTGTGGCGAGAAACATGGCGGATCCTTTTATTCCGGCAACGGCCGTTTCTTCAAAGCGGAAGCGCCCCCGAAAGGCGTGGCGCGCACCATCAGATCACCTCGATGGCGCCTCCGTCGGTGAGTTGCGTCTGTCCCTCGGTGATGACGGCCTCCCCGGCTTCAAGCCCGGTGAGAATCTCCACCCAGCCGTCATTCTGCCATCCGGTCTCGACGGCGCGGAGGACGGCCCGTCCATCCGCCGCCACGAACACGACCGGCCTGCCGTTTCGCAGGAGGACGGCGGCGGCGGGAACGCCGAGGCTCTGGCGTGTCTCAAAAACGAGGGTCAGCTCGGCCATGGCGCCGGGAACAACGCCTGTCGGCGCGTGCGACACCTCGCCTTTGATCTCAAACGTCCGCAGGACCGGATTGATCGTCGGAGAGCAGGTCGTGACCACAGCGACGCCTGCATCGCGCCCCCCCACGCCCAATCGAAACGCGGTCTCGCCCACGCGGATCTCGGTATAATACTGGGCGGGAAGATAGGCCGCCGCCTCGATCACCGAGAGGTCGTCAATGCGCAGCAGCACCCGGCCAATGGCCATCTGCTCGCCCGGTTCCGCGTGGCGCTCGCTCACCACGCCCGAAAGCGGCGCGAGCACGCGGGTATCCTCCAGGTTCTTGCGGGCAATCGCAAGCGATGCTTCCGCCTGCCGCACCTGCCGCTCGGCCAGCTCCGCCTGTGCGACCGCGACGGCAACACCCGCCCGCGCCTGCGCATCCCGCACGACCGATCCCTCGTACTCGTGCTCGCTGACCTGCTTCTGGCTGCGCAGGCGTTCAAACCGCTCGAAGTCGAGTTTCGCCTTGTGGGCTTCGGCTTCCGCCTTCCCCTGCAAGGCCCGAGCGACCGTGAAGGCGGCCTGGGAAACCGCCAGATTCTGCACGGCGATGGTCACGGCGTTTTCCCGGCTGACCGGGTCAATCTGAAAGAGCGGCGTCTCTTCGGCTACCACGGCGTCGCCGACATCCACCCAGATCGCGTCCAGGTTGCCGTCGGCGCGGGCGGCGACATGGGCGAAACGCCTGGCCTCCAGCGTGCCCTGCACCGTGAGGCGCCGTTCGAAGGCGCGGACGGCGCACGGGTGACTCCGCACCGCGAGACGGCGGATCGGCGCGGCCGCTGCAGCACCAGCGGGCGCTTCCTGACGCCCACAGCCGGAAACCAGCACGCAGAACAGGCAGACGACACCCGCGACGGAGCGGCCGCCCGCGTTGCCGAATCCGCTGCGGACGCCCCAGCGCGGCGTCTCGCCCACCGCGGATGACGGCCCTCGGGGGGCGGCAACCCGTTCACGGCTGAACCCATCCGGGACGGCGGGTGCGTGCTGACATGTTTTTTTCATAAGCCTCTCGCGTGTGCGTAGGGTGGGATCATTCCGGCAGGGGGGTGAGCCCGATGGCCAGTTCGAGGTTGGCGGTGGCGATGCGTTCCCGATAGCGCGTGCGCACGAGTTCGACGTGCGCACGGTCCATCTCCGCACGGGCGTCGAGCGCGTCGATCACCGGCAGCAGCCCTTCGAGTGCTTTGGCCTCGTAATCGGCGGTCTTGACAACAGCAATCTCGTAAGCGCGCTGCCGCAGCCGCGCGGCCTCGGCCGCGTCCCGCCGGAACGACTCGGCGGCAATCACCCGGATCATCACCGAGAGAAAAGCGGCTTCGCGGGCCCATTCGGCCTGGCGCCGCTCAATCTTGGACGCCCGATACCGCGCCACATTCGCCAGACCGTCAAACAGCGTCCAGACACCCGCAAGGCCCGACGCCCAGTTGGACGCCTGCAGGGCGAACTCATCAGCCGTCCACGTGCCGTTGGCAAACAGGGACATGGTCGGCAGAAACGCGCAAAACGCCTGCCTTACCCGATTTTCCTGAATGACAATCGCGCGATCCGCAAGCGCCAGTTCGGGGTGGATTTCCAGCGCGCGCAGCACGAGCGTCTCAACCGATCCCCCCGGCGCGTCGGGAGCGGCGGCCACCCCCGAAAGGCGGATCTCGGCCAGGGGGGAGAGCCCCATACAGATAAGCAATTCGCTGCGGGCGAGCATCAGGGCGCGCCGCGTCTGATCCAACTCGGCGTCGCGGGCTTCGGCCAGATAATTCGCCTGGTCGCGCTCCCATGGTTTGACAAAACCTTCAGCCGCAAAGGCGTTGACGCGATCCGCCGTCTCATGCGCGGCGGCGGCCTGCGATTCAAGAGCGGCAACGGTATCCTGCTGGACGAGCACCTCGAAATAGGCGGTCGTCGTCTGCACCACAATCCCCTGCCGCACGTAGGCCGCCGCAATCTCCGTCGAGGCGTAACCGTGACGGGCTGCGGCATAGAGGAACCAGGAGGACGGCATGAAGATCGGCATGCTTACATCCAGCGCGGCGCGTTCAAAACGGCGCTCGCTCTGCGGCGGCTTCTTGGCGTGGGAGGTGTAGCCCGCCGAAGCGGCAACCGTGGGAAGAAATGCGGTGAACGCGACATTCTTGCCAATGCGACTCAGGGCGAGGTCAAGATCGGCCTTGCGGATGGCGTAATTGTTGGTCATCGCGATCCGCACGCAGCCGGCAAGGGAGAGCGGGTGCGCCAGCTCGGTTGCGGCCAACTGTGTCAACGTCTGGTTAAAGGCTTCGGTGTGCGCGCGGCGCACCTGCGCCGCATCGTAGGAAGCGCAGCCCCCGGCCAGCAGAAACGCCGCAAGAAGGCCGACGCGCCGCACGGCAGCAATCCTCATGACGGACGGACGCATCGGCACCCCGTGATGGCGTAGGGTGGCGGGCGTCGTATCATGTGCGGATACGCTCACGGCTGCCCCCCGGGGTCAGGGGACTGGAGCGGCCCTGCCTCGGCATTCTGACGCGCCAGAGTGTCGGCATAGCATTGCACCGCGTGTTTGAACCGGCCGAACTCGCCGACCGGAATCGCCGCCAGGGCAACCGTCTCGAACGCCAGCAGGTCGGCCAGCATGCGGGCGCCAAGCGCCGTTCCTTTCGACGTCAGCTCGATCCGTTTGCGCCGCCGGTCGCTCGGGTGGGGCGCGCGCAAGACCAACCCGCGGGATTCAAGCGTGTCGAGAACGAAGGTCATGGTCTGACGCGGAAAATGGGTGACCTCGGCCAACACGGCCGGTTCGGCATCCTCGGGGTGAACATGGAGGTGAACCAACACCATGCCCGCGTTTGACGGCAACTCCCACCGCTGCCCCCGTGCCATGAATTGCTGATAGATACAGCGCCAGAGCGGCAACATACTGGTCTCGGGAAGACCGTCCGGTCGGCGCTTCGCGGCCGGAAGTGACTGTACGGGTGATTGTGGCATAACAGACCTGCCGCTCCTTTAGTTCAGTTTCAGATAATACAATGTTGGATCATTTGTGTCAACCGCCCTGCTTGCCACTTTCCCCTGTCACTTTCCCCTTGCCTTTCAGATAGCCAAGTGCCACAATCCGAGGGTCGTTTGTCTTCAAGTCGCTTTTGGCCAGGGACTTTCATGCGCATTCTTCACCGCTACGTGCTCACCTCGTTTCTTGTGCCGCTGGCGTATTGTCTGGCGACGTTTATCTCGCTCTACGTCCTCATTGATCTGATTGACTCCTTCGCCACAATAGCTGCGGCCAAGCCGTCGTTCAGCGTGGTTGCCGCTTACTTTGCCGGCGTTGTGGCGCCGTATCTCGAATGGCTGTTCGCGGCCGCTCTGCTGCTCGCTTCCCTGTATACCATGTGGCAGCTTTGCCGCCACAGCGAAGTCACGGCGATGCGCGCCAGCGGGTTGGGGTTCGGCACCATCATTGCGCCGATGATCAGCGTAGCGGTCGTCCTCTCGATGCTGAGCGCGCTGAATCTCGAATGGTTCGCTCCCTACGCGGCCGAGAACGTCAAGCGCCTCGATCGAAACCAGTTCCGCCTGGAGCCCTCCGACATTCGTACGGATATCCACTACTACAACACATCCGAGCGGCGCAACTGGCGCATCAACCGCATGGACATTCTCTCCCCCGGAATACTCGAGGGGGTGCGCATCACCTTCGAGCGTCCGAACGGCACCCGGGAGTTGGACATAGCCTGCAAGCGAGCCGAGTACCGGGACGGCGTGTGGTGGCTGTTCACCCCCCAACACACCTGGTTTGACGATCTCGACATGCAGATCGAAACACCCATGCCGCAGCTTGACACCCTCTCGCTCCGTCCCATGCCGTTGTTGTACGAGCGACCGGAAGACTTTGTCAATGAAACCCGGGAGTGGGCGCATCTCCCCATCCGTGCGCGTCTCCGCTACATCCGAGTCCATCCCGACCTGAGCAACGACGAACGCAACTCGAAGTGGTACGACATCCATTATCGTTTCGCCGCCCCCTGGGCGGGTACGATCATCACCCTCTTCGCCATCCCCATGGGTGTCGCGACCGGCCGCCAGGGGGTGTTCAAGGGGATTCTAACGGCCATCGCCCTCTTCTTCGGCTTCTTCGCGGCGGTCAACGGCTGCATGATTCTCGCGAAGAAAGAGCTGATCCACCCGCTGCTCGGTGCGTGGCTGCCCAACGCATCCTTCTTCATCGCCGGCATCTACCTCCTCTGGCGCCAGCGTTGACTCTGCGACATGCCCGCGTTTCGTGATGCGTTTTGTTGTTGAGTTTTAAGCATAGATCCTCTATAACTACCGCCGACTCAGGCATGTATAGAGGCGTCAATTGCCGTTGTGGAGAGGTGACCGAGTGGTCGAAGGTGCAGCACTGGAAATGCTGTGTGCTCTTACGGGCACCGGGGGTTCGAATCCCTCCCTCTCCGCCAAATGCCTTGTCTCCCCCTTTTCTAGAAATAGAGTTCTACGAGGGAGTTGTAGACTCCCGGCGCGCCAAACATCGGACATTTCCGTTGTTTCATCACGTTATCAAGCCCTTGGATGGCTTCGCGCGAAAGTTCTTTCAACGCGCGACCGGCTGCGAGCGCCTGAAGGATGGAATAGGCCGACATTTCGAGCAATTCGACGTTCATCATCGTATACTCAATCCCTTCGGGACTCATGGTGACCAGCCCATGGTTTTCCATGATAAAACTGTTGTACTTCCGGATGAAAGGCTCGAAGTGATCCGCCAGTTGCTGCGTCAGCGGCTCGCCGTATGGAACAATCGGAACCGGACCGACTTCATGCGCTGTCTCGGGGAAAAAGGGACGCATGAGCAGGTTGGGGCCATCCATGATGGCGAAAGCGCCGACATGAGGCGCGTGGCAGTGGATCACGGACTTGATATCCGGCCGATCCTGAAAGAATTTCAGATACATCGGGCGTTCACCGGTCGGACGGCGGGTACCTGCGACCGTGTCGCCGGCCATGTTGATGAACACCACATCGTCTTGGGTGATGTCGCCTTTGTTCATCAGGGTCGGCGTGATCAGGATCAGATCATCCTCCAGCCTCCAGGCGGCGTTGCCGCCGTACCCGGTGACGTACATGTTGGATGCCAACCGACCGGTGACTTTTGTAAAGGCGATGATTTCTTCGGCATAGTGATCAGCTAAAAACATGGGGTTCTCCTTACGGTTTCATGATGCGTGATACGAAATCGCTATCGCCTGGCACCGGTCCGCACACCGAGAGCGTGCCGGAACCGGTCTGGCGCAGCGATGTCGCGGTGAGCAGGATGGCAAAAGCGGGGATAACTGTCAAGGGTGCCGGTTGGGCGTTCAGCAATTATTAGACGTGTTGTGCCGCGAGCCAAAAATCTTGCCTTTTTCAGAATAACACTGTAGGATTCACGTTCATCCATATGGCAGGTTTGCGGATCGGCCTTATTACATCACGGAATCCTATTCGTCCTTGAATTTGATTTGCTTTTTTTCTGACACGAGGAGACGGCTATGCATGAAACAAAAATCTTTGATTCGAAGCGGACGCCTTCACCGGCGGAGAAGAACGACATCATCGATTTCCTTTTTGAACACTTGGATGCCTTTGGCGACCCCAAGGCCGCAATCGAAAAAGCGTATGACTTTGCGCTTCGGGAGTCAGACTCTTTGGGTGGGCTTGTTCTTGTCCACTATCGAGATGCGAAAATTGCCGGTGCGGTTGTGCTGAATCGCACGGGTATGAAAGATTATATTCCCGAGAATATTCTCGTCTATATTGCCACACGTCGAGAATGGAGGGGTCAAGGGATAGGCAAGCAGCTCATGACTCAAACAGTTGCGATGGCTGATGGGAATGTGGCCTTGCATGTGGAACCGGATAATCCTGCCAGATTTCTGTATGAAAAAGTGGGGTTCACTACGAAATACATCGAGATGCGATTGATCAAATAGGGATGCGCGCATCGCGCTGTCAGTGCGCATCGTTTCCAGAGCCGTCTCTCGCTCAACAATAAAGGTAACATTGTATGGCGTTTGTAACATTGAATAAGCAGAAATTGAAGGACAATTTTGATTTCCTCGATGCGCTGTTCCGGCAACACGGCATTCAATGGTCCGTTGTCTCAAAAGTATTGAGCGGAAATATCGACTATTTGACCGAATTATTGACTCTGGGAATCAAACAAATCTGCGATTCGCGGATTACAAATCTCAAACGGATCAAGGCGATCAATCCCGCGATCGAAACGATATACATCAAGCCTCCGGCCAAGCGTGCGGTGAGCAGCGTGGTCAAGTATGCCGACATTAGTATGAACACGGAGATTGACACGATCCGGCATTTATCGGAGGAAGCGCAGAGGCAAAACAAGATTCATAAGATCATTATCATGGTCGAGCTGGGTGAACTCCGCGAGGGGGTCATGCGGGATGACCTGGTTCAGTTCTATGAAGATGTGTTTACCCTGAAAAATGTCGAAGTCATCGGCATTGGCACGAATTTGTCCTGCCTGTACGGCGTGCTGCCGAATCACGACAAACTGATCCAATTGAGCTTGTATAAACAATTGATCGAAGCCAAGTTGAACAAACGATTGTGCTATGTTTCGGGAGGGTCATCGGTGACAATCCCGCTCATCAGGCAACACTTACTCCCGAAAGGCGTGAATCATTTTCGAGTGGGGGAAACCCTGTTTCTGGGCACAGACGTCTATCATAATACGCCCTTTCAGAAGATGCATGATGATGTGTTCAGACTATACGCCGAGATCATTGAGTTGATCGAGAAGCCGGTTGTGCCCATGGGGGAGTGTGGGACGAATGTTGAAGGTCACACGTTTGAATTTGATCGTCAGCAGGTGGGCAAGACGTCGCATCGCGCCATCGTCGATTTGGGCCTGCTGGATGTTGATGAAAACCACCTGAAACCTGCCAATGCGGCAACAGCCATAGTGGGTGCCAGTTCGGATATGCTGGTTATTGATCTGGGCGAGAACGTCGATCAGAAATATAAAGTCGGTGACTTGCTCGAGTTTAAGATGGACTACATGGGTGTGCTGAGAATCATGAATTCTAAATACATCGAGAAAAAGCTGGTGTGATTTCTAGGCTGGGACAGGTGGCCTGTCAGCGACCACATAGCCGGCACATCTGACCGGCCGACTGACAGCCCCAAAGAAAAACTTGTTTTCGGCTTGAAACGGGTCGGCACGCGAATTGCTAATATGTACTCGATGACTTGATGGAGGCGAATGCGATGCCAGCGTACCCCATTTAAGCCATTAGGCGAGGCAAGGCAACATGAACTCGATTATCATAGGACTTCATTGGATCGGTTTGATCGTCTTTCTTATGGGTGCGATTCAATTTCTCATTGCTGAATGTTCCATCAACTTCTGGTGGCTCTTGGGGGGCATCTTCTTCCCCATTGTCGACCTTGTCTTTCTCTGTGTCCACTTTGATGAAGCATGGCCGTCCACCAAGAAATGCTTGATCGGGGTACTCTTGGTAGCCACAGGGGCCTACTTGCATTCAGGAGGAATAGCCTAGAAACGCGGCCAGGAACGGCAGATGTTTGAGGTGAAGACCCAGGCTCGGAGGACGTTATGTCATACCCTTCACGTCATAAGCATAAGGATTCGGCCCTCTGCCGGCAGGATAGACGGCTGATGCCGCGCCCGTCCGGCACGATATGCGCGCAGGAGCTGAACAAGCGACACAAACTTCTCGTGATCGCGGCCTGCGCCGGACTGCTTACGGCGGGGTGGTGGATTCCGCACACCTCCGAGCTGTGTCTCTCGTGGTATCATCAGCTCGATACAGCGGCTTCATACATGATCCATCAGGGGAACATCCCCTTGATCACCGCGTTACACCAATCGGGCTACAAGATCATTCCGAGAAGATCTACCTATCTTCTGGTCACCCAACTTCCCCCATTCTGGGATGCTCTCAAGCGGTTCATGCTGGCTTCTCCTCAGACCGTGGGCGGCGCCGAAGCGGGGAACGACGAGACAACGCTGGGGTGGCGCCGCGTCACCCCGGAAGGTTCTGAACGACTCCCTGAGCCGATCGCGTCACGCCCCTTCTTCGGTCTTGTTGTTCCTTCACACTTTCGTCATGCGAGACAGCCTGACAATACCCCTGCCGGCCCGTAAGCCGGGCGGCCCGAAGGCCCAAAGAAGCGGTATTGCAAGAACCTCCTGTTCATTTTCAACCAGATTACCTTATTTTTGGGAATATTTTCTTATTTGTGCCATTCCTTTTCTCATCGCTGCATGAATCGCGCATTCACAAGGCTTCGCATCGGTTGCCGTCGGTTGCGAAATTCAGCGTCCGACACCCATGCCCGTTTTTTTTAGGTAGTCGAAACTGTCGCGCACAGCCTGCGTCATGTCTGAGGCGCATTCGTCAAGTTCCACAACGAGCCAAGCCGTGTTTATTCCAGCCGCCTTGACGATGTCCGGAATGTTCATTTTTCCCTGGCCCACGGCGGTGTGGGGCTGACCGTGCACCAACGGCCCATCCTTGATGTGGAGCAGTTTGATCTGCTTCTGGTGAGCCTTGACGATCAAGGGCACGTCGACCCGGTTGAAGTTGGACGCCCAGTAAACATCAAGCTCGCTGAAGACGTCGGGACAGCCTTCCAGGAAACGGCTGTACCCGTAGCGCCCTTCGACAAGGTCGAACTCCCACCAGTGGTTGTGGTAACCCATCTGCAGGCCGTGCGGCTTCAGCAGTTCGGCGGCGGCTTGGAACTTCTCGGCACTCGCCTTGATCGCATCCATCGTCCTGAACGCGTCACCGCCGAGCCCGGAAATGATATAGTCGTAGCCTAGGGTCTTGGCGGTGTCCACGATTTCGCTGACATTGTCCTGCGTGGGCAGGCTGCTGTGGGCGGACGATACGACCAGGCCCAGATCGTCGGCCATCTTGCGCACCTCCCGGGCTGTCTTTCCCGCCAGACCTGCGGGTTCAACACCCTTGTATCCCATTGCTGAAAGATCCTTGAGAACACCGGCGAGATCCGCGGCGGTGCGCTCGCGGAGCGAATAGAGCTGAACACTGATCGGTCGCTTCATGGTATTGCGGTTCCCCCTGATGGCTGCGAATGAAATGGGTACTCCATCCCTCGAGCGGCATTGAGCGGCTGTTTTCGAACGGCGGTAATCGCCGCTTTTTTTCAAGACGATAGTGCATTCTTTCCGGGTCGTCAAGGCCGGATCGGAAGCGTACGTAATGCGCCATAACATCTGGCCATCAAATACCCTTGCGGTGATTCGCGAACCGGCGTATGATTAAAAAGGTTTTATGAGAAAAAGCAAGGGTTTGTTGAAAGGACAGGACACCATGCACGTCAGCGCGAGCGCATCCGGAGAATCCCGCTTTGAGCCCCTCGCAGATGATGTCGAAGCGGTCGAAAAGCTTGGCGAAGCTCGCACGCGGGTTCAGACCGAGTTGAAGAAAGTAATCATCGGCATGGATCAAGTGATTGACGAGGTCATGATCGCCATCTTCAGCGTGGGCCATGGGCTTCTTGAAGGGGTGCCGGGACTGGCCAAGACGCTGTTGATCAGTTCCCTCGCCAAGACCCTTTCCATGTCCTTCCGGCGCATTCAGTTCACGCCGGACCTGATGCCTTCCGACATTACCGGAACCGAAATTCTGCAGGACGATCCTCAAACGGGCCAGCGGCGGTTTGTCTTCAGCAAGGGACCCGTTTTTGCCAACATCATCCTGGCAGACGAAATCAACCGAACCCCGCCCAAGACTCAGGCGGCTCTGCTGGAAGCCATGCAGGAGAAGAAGATTTCGGTCGGAGGCGAGGACTTTCCTCTGGACCGGCCGTTCTTCATACTGGCCACGCAGAACCCGCTGGAACAGGAAGGCACTTACCCGCTTCCGGAAGCCCAGCTTGATCGGTTCATGCTCAAGATCCTGGTAGGCTATCCGAGCGCGGAGGAGGAACTCCAGATCATGAAGACAATCACCACCCGGATCGAGCCGGAGCTGGATCTGAAGGCGGTGTTGGGCAAACAGGAGACAATAACCCTGCAGAACCTGGTGCGCCGGGTGCCGGTGGCGGATCACATCTACGAGTATGTGGCGACATTGGTGCGCGCGACGCGGCCGGGCGAAGCCGGCACGCCCGATTTTGTCAACGAGTGGGTGACCTGGGGCGCAAGTCCGCGCGCGTGCCTCCACCTGATTGTCGGCGGAAAGGCGCGGGCTGTTCTGCGCGGAAGATTTCACGTAGCCATCGAAGATATCCGGGCGCTCGCCCTGCCGATCCTGCGCCATCGGATGGGTCTAAACTTCGCGGCACACGCCGAAGGCGTGAGCACCGACGACGTTGTGAAACGGCTTCTTGAGAGTATTCCGTCTGAAGAGAGACTCTACGATGCCAGAACGAAACATCGGACTGCGACGGTCTAAGTATCTCGATCCCGAAATCCTGTCGACGCTGGGACCCCTCGACGTTGTCGTGAGGCAGGTCGTCGAAGGGGTGCGGGTCGGCATGCATCGGAGCCGTCTCCGCGGTTTTAGCACGGATTTCACCGCGCACCGTCCGTATGTTCCGGGCGACGAGACCCGCCGCATTGACTGGAAGCTCTACGCCCGCGCCAGACGCTACTACATCAAGTTGTATCAAGCAGAAACAAACTTCACGGCAAATCTGCTGCTGGACGCCAGCGCGTCCATGTGTTTCGCGTCCGGCAAGATCAGCAAGCTGGAATACGCCAAATACCTGGCCGCCAGCTTGGCGTACCTCATTGTGGAGCAGCACGACTCGGTGGGGGTCGGTATCTTTGACGGCGAACTGCAGCAGTACATTGAGCCGACGAGTTCGCTGGCCGTTCTGAGCCGCATGTCACATGAAATGGAGAAGACGCACCCGAGACCCCGCACCGATATCTCCGCGATCCTGCACGAATTCGCCAGGCGGATGTCCCGGCGCGGAGTGGTGATCCTCTTTTCCGATCTGTTCGATCACACTGAGGAATTCATCCAGGGGCTTAGCCACCTGCGCTTTCGAGGCCACAACGTGATCGTTTTTCACATCATGGATCCCCACGAACTGGAGTTCCCGCTTCAGGGAATGCGCCGTTTCCTGGGAATGGAGAACGAAGGGGAAATGATCACGCACTCCGCCCGCATCCGGGCGAGTTATCTGGCGGAAGTGGAAATGTTCATCAATCGGATCAAACGCGCGTGCGCCCGGATGCTGGTGGACTACGTCCTTGTGAACACCAGCCAGCCGGTCGAGAGCGTTATCGCCGCCCATCTGATTCAGTGCGCTACGGCGGGAAAGATGGAGCGAGCGACATGAGGCCACGATTCACCTTCCTCGCCTGCCTCGCCTGGGCGTCATGTGCGCAGATCGCCGCGCGGGCGGACACGGTGCAAACGGTCGAGGCCCGCCTCAGCGGGAAGATGGCCCTGCGGGGCAACGCGATCCTGATGGACGGCGTTGCCGTCCCTCTGGACACGGTCGTCAGCGCGGTTCGCGACTCGGGGGCGAACACGTTCGGCGCCCCTCACGCGGTCCGGCTGAGAAACGGCGAAATCTGGCGCGGCGGAATTCTCGGCCTGGAGTCGAACCGGCTGACCGTGGTCAGCGATCTCTTCGGCCGGCGCACGATCGGCACGGAATCCGTCGCGTCGCTGGATTTCGAATGCTCGACCGGCCCCGGCTCTTTACGCAGGGCCGGCACGCTCTATCGCGAGAAGGGGGAACCGATTCCGGGGACTATTCTGTGGATCGGGGAGGATATGCTGACGATGGATTGCCCGCTGGGCATATTAACTGTTCCGAGGAAAGGCACCCTCTGCTACCTGTTCGATCACGCCGCAAGCCCTTCCACGGCGGAATCGGCCGAAGAGATCGGCCTGATTGACGGTAGCATCATCCGCGGCCGCCTAAGTCTTTCCTCGAACGGCCTGGAGGTGACGCATGCCCTGCTGGGTGTGCTGTCGGTTCCCGGGCCGGCTGTGCGGTACGTCGTGCGATCGCCGCCTGGATGGATGCGCCTCGGTCCGCCGGCTGCCGGCGACGTTGAGCTTCGCGGGCCCGCCGGTCCGCCCGCCGCTCCGCGGCTCGTCGATTACCGCCGTGACGTTGAATCGCGTCCGCGGGCGACGTGCTGCCTGACGGCCGTGCGGATGCAGGCGGTCACCGTCGCGCAATATCGTCTGCCGGAACGAAAGGGCCGAGACGCGACGTTCCACGCCATGGCGGCCCCCGCCCCAGGGTGTCGCGGCGATGTGCGGATCGTCCTGCGGGTCTCCGGCGTGAGGGTGTATGAGCGATTGCTCGTTTCCACGAATGAACCGGTGGCGGTCTCAATCGCGTTGCCGCCGGGCGACACACTCACGCTCGAAGTCGAATTTGGCGAACGGCTCCTTTATCCGTGCGGGGTGGACTGGCAGGACCCGTGCATTGTGTTTCAAAATGCCGCCCTGGACCCTGAACCCTGACACCTGAACCCTGAACCCTGGACCCTGAACCCTGAACCCTGACACCTGAAAACAATGGCCTTTCTTAATTCAATCTGGCTTTGGATGGGGCTCGGGCTCTTCGGCATTGCCGTTCCCATTGTCATTCACCTGCTGAACCGCTTCTACGGGCGAAGGACGGACTGGGCGGCGATGGAATTACTGCGCCGGGCGCTGGTGACCCGCGCGAACCAGGTCAGAATCGAGGATCGGCTGATGCTTCTGTTGCGGTGCCTGGCCATCGCTCTGCTGGCCTTGGCGTTTGCGCGGCCCACGATCAGGACCGAAGCCGGCAAATGGGTGGGCGGACAGCGCCGCGTTGGCGTGGTCATCGCGCTTGACGGCTCGTACAGCATGGCGCACGGCGAGTTCACCACACGGTTTGCCCGGGCCGTAGCGCGGGCTAAGGAGATTCTCGAAACCGTGGAGATCGGCGACCCGGTGACGCTTGTGCTGTTGGGCAGCCGTCCGCGGATCCTCCAGCGCTCCGTCGGCTATGTGCCGGAGCAGGTTTCCAAACTGTTCGACGAGAAACTGGCGGTATTGCCGGAACGGCTGAACCTGGAGCCATGCTTGGACCAGATTGAAGAGCTGGTGCGCGAGCTCAAAACCCCCGTAAGGGAGTGCTATCTGATCACGGACGCTCAGGCTTTGACCTGGGAGTCGCTATCCGACAGGGCCAAAAGTTCGCTCCTGCAGATCAGTTCGCTGGCGAATATCTTCATTACGCAAGTTCAACCCGACGGCGAGGAGAACCTTGCCGTGGTAGGACTGGAGTTCGTTTCCGGCACGTTGCGAAAATCGGGAACGGCGCGTTTCGCGGCCGAAATCCGCAATCAGGGAACCAAGCCCCGAAAGGGCGCGACCGTAACCTTCCGTGTCAACGGCGAACCGGTCGGGCAGCAACCGCTGGAGACTGTGGATCCGGGGCAGACCAAGGCGGTGTCGTTCGTGAGCAGTTTCGATTCTCCGGGATACGCCAGGCTCAGCGTGGAACTGAGCCCCGACGAGCTCTCCATCGACAATATCAGGCGAGCGGTGGTTCGGATTCCGGCGACCGTTCACGTTCTCTGCGTGGATGGCGGTCGCAAACCCGCGCCTTTCGAGAGCGAAACGGACTATGTCGTCGCCGCCCTGCGTCTGAAGCAAATGGAACAGAACGGGCCGGTTGCGGTCACTACCGTCGTGCCCCAGGAACTGGCGTCGGAGATCTTCCGGGATTACGACGTGATTCTGATGGCCAACGTAGCCCACGTGACGCCCGAGCAGGTCGCCAGGCTGTTCGCGTTTGTGCGGGACGGTGGCGGACTCGTCTTCTCGCTGGGCGACAACGTCGACTCGGAACAATACAACTCGGTATTCCGGGAGGACGGCGAAACGCTGTTGCCGGGAGAACTCGTTGGGCTTTCGGAAAGTCCTTCGGAGGGGACGGGCGGGTGGTCGATTGCCCCATCCCAATCCCGGCATCCGCTGTCGGCCCTTTTGGGAGTCCTTCCGCGGGATCTGCTGGACGCGGGGAGATTTCACAAGGCATTCAGGGTGAAGGCGGACCGTGACGCGCAGGAGATACTCACGTTCGCCGGCAACGATCTGCCCCTTCTTCTGGAAAAGCGACTGGGTCGCGGATCGGTGCTGCTGTTCACGACCACGCTGGATCGAGAGTGGACCGATTTCCCGGTCCAGCCCCTGTATCCGATCCTGATTCAGCAGATGATCACCTGCCTGATTCGCGCCGGGGCGATGGAACATTTCAGGGTCGGAGAGTCGATGTTCCTGCCCGCCGGCGACCGGGAGGCGGGCAGCACGGTCATTTTGCGCGGTCCGACCGCGACAGATGCCCTGATCAAGGTTGTGGAACGGGACGGGCAGAGGGTCGCGGCAGTCAACTTCTCGGGCGCCGCCGGTTTCTACGAACTCCGCGCGGAGGACGGCACGGAGCTTTCGCCGCCCGTGGCGGTCAACGTAGATCGGGTCGAAGCGGACGTGAAGATCGCCGGGCGGCAGGCGCTGGAGACGCACCTGTCGGATATCCCGTTACGACTCGTACCGCCTGATGCCCATATGCCTTTAATCATCGAGGAAAGCCGCGTCGGACGTGAGCTGAGCGGCGCACTTTTGTTGCTGGCGCTGGCGGCGCTCGTCGTGCAGAGCCTGCTGGCAAAGAAGTTTACCAAGCGAATTGAAGGCGGACGAAGCGACATGAGCCGCTCGGTTCAGCAGCGAGACGTAATTGCAGCACGAAGGGCGTGAAGAGGTTTCAGGTGTCAGGTTTCAGGTTTCAGGGAGACAGAGATGTGCAAGGCGTGCGCTTACCTCCTTCCTGGCTCACTGAAACCCGAAACCTGACACCTGAAACCTGTACGATCAGGTGATGCGGATGCAAAGCATACTCAACAAATTACTGGGACTGCAGGCGGGCGAAGTTCTGTCCGAACTGGAAGTGTTCTTCCGGCGGGGCTGGGGCTGGGCGTTGCTGCTAACCTTTTGCGCCGTGGCATTCGCGGTGTTGCTGTATCGCGCCGAAAAGGTTCCGTCGCGCATGCGACGCGTACTGATGGCAACGTGTCAGGCCGCCGCACTCGCGCTGGTCTGCATCCTGCTGATGAGACCGGCCATCGCTTTCAAGCTGGTCAAGCCGATTCGCCAGACCGTCCTGATTCTGCTGGACACGTCCGAAAGCATGGCTCTCGGGGACAAGCGCGAGGACCCGCGCGACGTGGAGGAAGCCGCCGTGGCGCTGGGCAGGCTGGCCCCGGCGGAAGCGATCGTTCCGGGGCAGATTCAGGCGTTGCGGAAGGACGTCTCATCCGTCTCGCGGTTGAAGCTGGCTCAAGCGGCGATCGAAAACCCGGCCATCGCTCTGTCGTCCAGACTGGGCGCCAACCACGACGTGCGGTTCTTCTGCTTCGACGACCGTCTCAGACCCGGCACCGGAGAAGGCAAGGGCGTGGAATGGCTGCGCGGACAGGAGGCGACCGGCAACGTCTCGCGCGTCGGTTCAGCCGTCGAAGAAGCCGTTGCGCGCTACGCGGGACAGCCGATCGCCGGGGTCGTGGTCCTGAGCGATTTCGCCTGGAACGGAGGGGAAGACCCTCTGGTTGTGGCCCGGCGCTTCCGTGAGAGAGGCATTCCAATCTACACGGTCGGCATCGGCCTTCCCGCTCCCCCGGACATTCATGTGCGGCGGATTGTGGCGCCGGACGTCGTGTTCTCCGGAGACAAAGTCCCCCTGCGCATCCAGGTCGAGTCCGTCGGTTACGATCGGATGACCTGCGAAATGGCGCTTCTGGCGAACGGAAAGCCGGTGCAGAGCCGGACCGTGACGCTTGCGGGCGGCACTCAGTTCGAGGAGATGATCTTCATCCCCGGGGAAGCGGGCTCGGCGACGCTGGAGGTGGAGGTGTCCCCCCTGCCCGAGGAAGCGAGCACGGACAACAACCTGGTGGTGCACAAGGTGCGGATTATCGACGATAAGATCAAGGTGCTGTACGTGGAGGGCATGCCGCGCTGGGAATACCGCTACCTGCGCTGGGTCCTGCTGCGGGATCCTCGCCTCGAAGTGAAGTTCCTGATGACGCAGGGGGACCCCGCGCTTGCGGCCATCTCGCCCTACCACGTGGCGATGTACCCCGAAGACGCCGCGGCCGCGATGAAGAACGACCTGGTGATCATCGGCGACGTTCCCGCCACCTACTTCACGCCCGCGCAGCTCGACCGCATCGAAGAGCTTGTAAAAACCAGGGGGGGGTCGATGTTGATGATCGCCGGCCCCATGGGCGCGCCTTCGAGCTACATCAGCACGCCCATCAACCGGATGCTGCCGGTCACCATCGGTTCCGGCCAGTGGATGCCGGTGTCCGACACCGTGCACCCGGTCGTCACGCCGGAGGGTGAGCAGAGCCGGATCGTCTCCCTCGTGCTGCCCAGGGAGCGAAACGAGCGGCTGTGGGAGACGATCAAACCGCTGGGCGGTCTGCCCGAGTTGTCGGGGGCCAAGCCCGGCGCTACCGTCCTGCTGTCGCTTTCGTACGCGACCGACCGTTCGAAACCGTATCCGCTCGTGGCCTGGCAGCGCTACGGCAACGGCAAGACCATGTTTGTCGGGACCGAGGATCTCTGGCGACTTCGCCGGGAGGTGGGCGACACGCACCATGCGCGGTTCTGGGGCCAGGCCATCCAGTTCCTCACCCTCTCGCGGCTGCTCGGCGAGAACAAGCGAATCACGATCGAGACCGACCGCGCCTCGTACGCGGCCGGCGAACACGTGCAAATCTTCGCCAACGTGTTGAGCGACGCCTACGAACCGGTCCTGCTGCCGTCGTACCCCGTGCGCGTCCAGAACAAGGCGTCCCGCGTCGATCCGGTCGAGCTGGAACTGACGCCCGTCCCGAATGTCGCCGGGCTTTACACGGGGCTCTGGGTGGCGGGTAAGGCCGGAAGCTATGTCGTGCGAACGGGCCAGGACGATCCGGCGGCCGCCAACTCTGCGGAGTTCGATGTGCTCTCGACCCCGTTGGAGCGGCGCGAGCCGGCCATGCAACGGCAGGTCTTCGAGAAGATGGCCGAACTATCGGGCGGAAAGGCCTTCGCGATCAGCGAGCTTTCGTCGCTGCCGGACCGCATCGTCAAGAAGAACCCGGTCAAGGTCATCCGTGTGGAACGCGATCTGTGGGATTTGCCGGCGGTGTTTGTGCTGCTGGTGCTCCTCTGCGGTGCCGAGTGGTTCATGCGACGGAGGGATAACCTGGTGTGACAACCGACGAACAAACGGTAGCGCGAAAGCTGCGTCAGGCCTGGCGACGGCAGCGCCGCTATGTCCACGTGCGCGGCTTGTCGCGCACGTTGATCTGGGCCGTCACCCTGGTGGCGCTGGATTTCCTGGCGGATTGGCTTTTCATCTTCCGGCTGAGATGGCCTGCTGCCTGGCGGCTGCCGCTGCTTGTCACGAACGCGTGTGTCCTGCTGTGGGCCCTTTATTACGAATGGCTGCGCCATCTGCGACGTTTTGACGATGTGCGGATTGCCCTGCAGATCGAAGGCAGGCACCCGGAGCTTGCGAGTCTGCTGATCTCCTACGTTCAATTGAAGAATGCGGAACAACCGGCCATTTCGCCGGCGCTGCTTGCCGCTATGCGGCACAACGCGCTCGCCGCGATCAAGCCGCTCGACTTCCGTGAGATTGTCGACCTGCGGCAGATCAGGCGTCCCGTGGCCTTCGCGCTCTGCGCGCTTCTTTTCTTCGCCGCCATCAGCGTCAACTGGCCCACGCACGTCGGCGCGCTGTTCCTGAGGCTGGGCGGCCGGGAGATTCGCTACCCGACCCAGACCCGGATCGTGTCCGTCACCGGGAACCGGACGATTAAACAGGGCGACCCTGTCACGCTGACCGCTTCCGTGGCTGGCCGGGCGCCGCCATCGGGCGATTTGTACGTCCGGCCGGCGGGCGATTCGGCATGGCACAGCCTCCTCCTTTCGGCAGGCCGCGGCTCCGAGTTCTCGCGCCGCGTCGAGGAACTGTTCCGGGACACGGACTACTATTTCAGGATCGGTGACGATCGCTCCGCCGTGTTCCGCATCACCATCGTTCCGCCTCCGCAGTTCGTTCAACGCCGCGTCCGCATCGTCCACCCGCCCTATACCGGCCTGAAGGACGATATTGCCGACGATCTGAACGTGGAAGCGCTCGATGGCAGTACCCTGTCGTGGGAATTGCGGTGTGAACCGGCCGTTCGTTCCGCGTGGATGACGGTGGAGGGCAATGATCCCATTGAGATGGAACTCGATTCCAGCGGATGCGGCCTGCGGTATTCCGTGACCGCCCGGAACAGTTTTAAGTATTCCTTCCGGCTGACCGACAAGACGCACGGATTCGAATATGACGACGTCTGGTACGCGGTGCGCGTCACCCCGGACAACGTCCCGGACGTCAAGCTCCTGGAGCCAACCGGCGACGGCCCGGCAACCGTTCGCAAGAAGGTGCGGCTGCTCGTGCGCGCCACCGACGATTATGGGCTGTCGAGAATCCGGCTGGCCTACTCCGTAAATGGAGCGGAAGAAGTGAAAAGTCCCCTCGGGTCGCTGGCCGGACGGCAGGCCGAGGCGGCTTTCGACTGGACGCTGAACACGGCGATGCCGGATCTGAAGGACGGCGACGTGGTAACGATGGCGGTCGAGGCCTGCGATGCGCACGACACGCCCGATTCGCGCTGGGGCCGATCGGACGCGCGCCGGCTCTCGATTGTGGGCGACGCGGGCTATTTGCGCTGGCTGGCGGATGAACTCGACGAACAGCGAGCGGACGTTCAGCGGGCGTGGGCGGAAGAGCAGACCTCGCTTTCGGAGATCCAGCAGATCAAAGGGCAGGAGACGCCGGCAATAACAGAGTGAAAGAATGTGTGGGAGTGTGGGAGTGTGTGGGTGTGGGAGTGGGCTATCAAGGGAAATACGATGAGACGATCAGGAATAATCCGACTGTTGACGCCGCTGTGCGGCGCGGCGGCAATGCTCGTGCCGGCGTTCCAGACAGCGATTGCCGGACAGGAGGCCGATCTTCTGCAAACGCGCGGCCGCCTGCTCACCGAAGAGCGGCGCCAGGGGAACGTGCGTCGGGAATTGTCCGGCGTTGTCCGCAGGATAGACCTGCTGATGATGGATCTGACCTCCAACGACCTCTTCCCGGAGGGCGGAGGGGAACGCGTAACCCAGTTGAACAGGTCGCTGACGGCCGTCAACACCAATCACGTTCCGAGGGCCGAGGAGCATCTCAAGCTGGCGCGACAAGACCCCACCAATGCCATGCCGCACATCGAAAATGCCGACCTTGAAGTCGGGATTGTCGTCCAGGAGTTGGAAGGCCTGCTGAAAGACATGGGCCTGATTCTGACCGACGAGGTCCTTCTGGCTCAGATCCGCTCCATCATCAGGACCGAGGAGCTGCTTCGCCGCGAAACGGGTGAGTGGGGCAAGCAGCTCTACGTCGCTCCGGAACGCACCGGACAGACGCAGACCAAGCTCGTGCAGGCGCAGAACGCCGTGCTAAAACAGGTGGAGATCTTCCTGCAGAGGCTGCTTGAGGCCGTGGAAAAGGAGACCGATGCGGCGGGGCGGAGACGGTTCGAGTTCGCGGTTGCCGCATTTCGGAGCGGACGTCCGGAGGCGGCGCTGCAGGAGGCGGCGCGGGAGATAGAAACCGGCAAGCCGATCGGCGGCGTGGAACAGCAGGACTTGGCGCTCAAGGCCCTGCGCACGGTGGCGGAAGCCCTGGCGGGGCAGATCACCGACGACATGGCAACGGTCAGGGATGTCATGGAGCATCTGCGGCAGATACTCAAGGATCAGCAGCACCTGCAGCGGGACGTGAGGCAGACGAACGCGCAACAGTTTCAAGAACGGCATTTCCAGATGCAGGCGCGGCAGATCGAGATCGGCAAGGATCTCCTGCAATGCAGCGCGCAGGCGGCCAAAACCGTGGCTGCCTTCGCCGTGCGGAAGGCGCAGAAAGCGATGAAAGAGGCCCAGACCGCCCTCGGCAAGATCCAGCAGGAGCCCGCGATTGTCCAGCAGGAAGAAGCGATCGTGGATCTCCAGGCCGCCATCGAGGCGCTGAGCGCCATAAGCGCGCTTCCCGCAGTCGCGCTTCCCGACATGCCCGAATACCCCTGGAAGGTCCAGGTGCTGACCACGAACGTTGTAGCGGGCGACCTCGAGGAACTGATCGATTTGAACACGCTCCCATCCAAGAAGATCGTGGACATCGGTGATATCGTCGAGGGTACACCCGGCAAGGACCCATCGCATCCGGTGCCGAGCGCGCCCTCGCCTTCTTCGTCGCCCCCCCCAACGTCGAGTCCGCCGCCGATGGCGGACGGCAGCTCGTCGGATCTCCGCGGGAAAGCCGTGGCGCTCAGTCCGGAGCAGATCAATGCGCTGGAACGGCGGAATCGCGCCGCCGTCTTTCAGAACTATGTGAACAGGCTGCCCAAGGAGTTCAGGCAGCAGGTGTCGGACTATTACGAGGTGCTGGCGGAGTGAACAGGGTTCAGGTGTCAGGGTTCAGAATGGAAGTTGCTCCGCAGCAACATCCTATCCCCACCTGAAATCTGAAACCTGTGCTCCCAAAGGAGACCAACCATTTTGAAAACGCTGACGATCATAACGACGGCGCTGCTGCTGGCCGCCCTGCCTGCGGCAGCCGCCGAAGATCAGGTGGAGACGGCGAAGCTCTCGCCCGAGGTCCGCGCGGCCATTGACAGGGGGCTGGCCTTCCTCGCCAGTCGCCAGTTGGACAACGGCAGCCTAAAAATCCAGAGTCCCGGCAGCCCACAGCATCCGGTGTGCGACACCGCGTTGACGCTCATGGCCTTCATGGTCCAGGGACACGTGCCCGGGAGGGGCGAGTATGGCAAGACGATGGACGCGGCCATCGCCTACCTCATCAGCGTCGGGGAGAAACAGGCGGGCTACATGGGCGGGAGCATGTACGAGCACGGTTTGGCGACACTCGCGCTCTCCGAGGCGTGGGGACAAAGCAAGAACAGCAAGATTCGCGACGCGCTCCGTGCCGCGGTTGACGTGACATTGCGGGCGCAGAACGGCGCCGGCGGATGGAGGTACCAGCCGCAACCGGTGGATGCCGATCTTTCCATAACCGTCATGCAACTGGTGGCCTTGAACTCCGCCAGGGAAGCCGGCATTGCCGTGCCGGATCAGACCATTCGGAAAGCCGTGGGCTATGTGCTGAAATGCTGGAACCCGGTCGGCGGCGGGTTCTGCTATCAGCCCAGCGGCGGCGAGGAGAGCCCTCGTTTCGTCACGACGGCGGCGGGGGTGATGTCCCTGATCATGTCCGGGCAGCGGGATCATCCCAAGACCCGCCGCGGGCTGGCGATTCTCGCCGCGTTCCCTGATATCAAATTTAAGGTGGGCTACGGCGGGTACTGGCTCTATGCACACTACTATGCCATTCAAGACATGTACCAGGCCGGCGACACGTTATTCCAGCCGTGGTATCCAAAGATCGCCGCGCCGCTGATCAATGAGCAGTGGAAGGACGGGAGTTGGAACATCCAGGAGGGACCGATCTTCAGCACGGGGATGGCGGTCATGATTCTCGGAGTGCCCTACCGTTTCGTCCCGATATACCAGAGGTGATGGAAGGTTGAAAGATGCAGATTGCAGTAATCGATGATCGAAGGAAGGGAAACATGCAACATTCAACACGCAACAGTCAACATGCACGTGCGGCTCTGGCTTTGACCGTTGCGTGTTGCATGTTGCATGTTGTGTGTTTATCAGCCTTCCTGTGCGCGGCACTGGTTTTGCCCCTGTGCGGCGCGTCGGCCGCCGAGCCGCCGGCCGGGGAGACGTCGGGCGCGCCGCGCCAGCCTGACCAACTGGCCATTGAGAAGACCCTCGCGCAGCTTGAGTCCGCCGACTGGATGCTCAAATCCGAAGCCATCGCGCTCCTGGCGAAGTGGAAGACGCCGGAGGCCATTCCTCCGCTGAAGGAAATTCTGGAGCGGGAGAAGGAGCCGTGGCTGGCCGGAGCGGCGCTGGTCGCCCTGGCACGAATATCCGGCAGCAACGTATTGGCAAAGGCGGCAGGGCTGTCCGATGACCCCGCGCCGGAAATCCGCGGGTCCGCCACGGAAGCGTTGGGGATCATCGGTGGCGCGGAAGCCCTCGGTGCGGTCCGGCGCCGGCTTGCGGATGCCGATGCGCGCGTGCGTTACCGGGCAGCGGCGGTGGTTGCCATGCTGCTGGGGAAGGATGCCTGGAAGGATGTTGCCGGGCTTGTCGAGCAACCGCCGGCCGAAGCGCTCGACCAGGCGGCGCGCACGCTCGGGTATGTCGGAACGGCCGAATCGCGGGCTCGGATTCAAACCCTTCTCGCCGCCACGAACACCGTGGCTGGGCCGTCCGCCGTTCTGTGGGGGCTGAAGGACACCCGCGATCCGGAAGTCGTGGCGATCCTTCTTCGGTTTCTGGCCGGCCTCCCGGCCAGGAGCGAACTGGCCGGCCCCTGCATGGATCTCCTGCAGTCCTACGGGGACGAATTCCTTTCCGGATCCCTTGTCGCGGCATTCGAGTCCGGCAGCACGAACGTGTTGGTCGCGGCATGCCGACTGCTCTATGCGCATCCGGCGACGGAACCGGCCCTGGCTCTGGCTGCGGCGCTGGACAAGCTGAAGGATCCGTCGGACGAGTTGGTGCTGGCGGCGCTGAACGCGCTGTCAACGGGAAAGGCCTGCCCCGCGCGCCATGTCGATCTGTTCGCGCGCTATCTGGCACACCGCAACCCGCAGTGCCGTGCCAGGGCCGCGACCTGCCTGGGCTTGTGCGGCAATGCCGATCTCTACACGCTTCTCCGTACATCGCTCGCCGACACCGACAGGGATGTCGTGCGCAGCGTCTTGCTGGCCTTGGGCAGAATGCCGCCGGATTCCGCGCCCAGAGAGGGAATTGTCAGTTACCTGGGCGAGGTTCTCGAAAAGAAGAATGCCGATTTCGAAATCTTCCGCAATGCCCTCAATCTCGTGACCATTCACGGCAAACCTGAGGAATTCCCGCTGGCCCTGGCCGCGTTGAATCCGATCCTCAACGGAAAAGACGGTCGGCTACGCTATCAGGCCGCCGTTACGCTCAGGCAGTTGGGTGGTCAGGCCATGGCGCGCCAGATCGCGGAGGCGCAGGGCTTTCTCCTGGACTGGATGCTCGTCGGCACGTTTCTCAACGACGAAAGCAATTCGGGATTGACCAACGCCTATCCGCCGGAAGCCGGAATCGATTTCCAGACGAATTATGTCACGCAATACGTTTGGACCGGGATTGATTCAAAAAGAGAAGAGGATCGGCGCGCGATCGGTGAGCGAAAGGTGGAATGGCGGGAATGGAAGACCGATCAGGTTGACGGCAGAGTGCTTCTGAATGAGGCCATGCCGCCTCCCGCCTACCTGTCTGTCGCATACGGTGTCGGCGACGTCGTCGCCCCCGCATCAAAAACGGTGTCCGTTACCGTGGCCGCCGGCGATTCCTTTCTTCTCTGGCTGAATGGAAGCAGAGTGGCCGAGGCGACGAATCGAGGTTCCGCAGTGTTGCAGTTTCCCGCAGCGCTGAAGCAGGGGGATAACCGATTCATGATCAAATCGTGCAACATCAGGGGTGAATGGTGGTACAGCGTCCAGCTCAAGGAGGAGAAGGCGGACGGCGACCCCCAGTGAGCAGGGATGCGTGTTCAGGTGTCAGGTTTCAGGTGTCAGGTTTCAGGTTTCAGGTTTCAGGTGTCAGGTTTCAGGTTTCAGGTTTCAGGTTTCAGGTGTCAGGTTTCAGGTGTCAGGTGTCAGGGTTCAGGTGTCAGGTGTCAGGGTTCAGATCCTCCTCCTGAAACCCGAAACCTGACACCTCTTGTACGTTACAGAGATTAGTTTGCGAATGAGAATCAGTATCAAAGACCTGTTGCCCTTCGCGCTGGCAGCGGTGTGCTGCATTCCGGCGGCGCTGTTCGCGCAGGCGGATATCCAGCCGGAAAAATGGGATGCGCCGCGCATCGCGGCTTGCCGCACGTTGGCCGATGACGCCTATGCCGCGAAGGCCATCGAAACGGGGAACCTTCATCTCAAGGACATGATCGAGAACTGTCCCGGACGCTGGGATATTGCCTGCCCGGCGCTCAAAACCATTCTTCTGGCGTCGAAAGACGGTCCGGAAGACTGGAAGGAGTACGCCGCCCTCCGGCTGATCGCGGCCTATCGG
The DNA here is from genome assembly GCA_964580075.1 of uncultured Akkermansia sp. Taxonomy (GTDB): domain Bacteria; phylum Verrucomicrobiota; class Kiritimatiellia; order RFP12; family JAAYNR01; genus VGWG01. Next base: position 54,180 of record CAZOJL010000001.1, read on the forward strand.
GCTGACCGGCTACTGCCGACAGACCCGGTCCTGCGGGACGCGTGGGGCACGCTCATCGCCATTCGGGGATACCAGGAACGGTTTCTCGAAGCTAAAGCGATGATCGAGACCCTTGCTGAAGCAACCGGAAGGGACGTCTGGGTGCTGTTCCTGGAGGCCACACTGTGCTACCAGGCGGACTCGTATGAGACAGAGTCCCGCTTCGCGGAGATTCTTTCCAAGATCAGCGCCAACGACAGCGATCCGTACGTGCAAGCCGTCTGGTCCGCCATGAACGGTCACGAGGGCCGCAACCCGTATATTGAGAGCGCCTTGGCTTACCGGCCGGGCCGCCTGTCGCCCTCCACCGCGCCGAGGAATATGCTCCTCAAGGATTTCTCCTCGAACTGGCAGGCGGTTCGCGACCTCCCGCCCGAGACAGTGCCGTCACAGATACATACCCTGATTGGCGAATCCTTGGATCAGGGGCGATTCTTAGCCGACGAGACCACCGCCACGATCACTTGGCTGTGGACATTGATTGACCGGTATCTGCTGTCGCGAAAGCCGGAAGCCCTGCTTGCGCTACGCCGATTTCAGGAAAGCGAGCTTCGAGAGTGGCGCCGCGGCAGCCGCGGCCAGTCGGTAGACTCAGGCGGCGCGATCACGCTCTTCCGCCGGTACCCATGGACCGATGAGGGGCAGCGTGAGTTGATGGAATACGGCAGGCAGGAGTTGCCGCAGGGCCACACGGGAGTGGCGCTGCGATCTTTCCGGGACGTGCTGTCGCACGCCTCGGACCCGGCACTGCGCGCCGAGGCGCAGGTGGGCCTGTGGCTGGCGCTCGCCCAGCATGACGACCACGGCGAACTCGATGCGGCTTTCCAGGACGTGGATTTGCAGGAGCGCTATCCATGGATGGGCGGGACGGAAACCGCCGGCGCCATCCGCTCCCGGCTTGAGGAGGGGCTTCCCGCGGTTGCCCCGCAATCGTCGGAGCCGCAGTTGCCCGACCTGACCCGGCGCGTGGTCAGGCTTCCCGCAGTGGCCCCCTGGCCCGCGTCGTGGCAGCAGTCGCCGGAACAGGGACAGTACTGGGTGTCCGACGATGTCGTCACGGGCTCCGGTCCGTTCTCCCGGGTCGGGATTCAGTTCCACGGTGACGGCTTTCTGATCAGTTCTCCGAGCATCCTGGCGTGGTATCGCGCGGACAACCCCGAAGTCCCTGTCTGGCAGCGCACGGTGCGCTTCAACTTCTCGAAGTTCAGGCGGATTCCCGGAATCTACTGCCCCGCCTTGGCGGAGGACCGCATCTTCGCCCGGTGGGGCTATGACCGGTGCCCCACCGATGTTGCGGCGTTCGACATGAGCACCGGCAAGCCGACATGGTCGTCCGCGCTGGACGGGTCGTGGAGGCAGCAGGCGGCTCCCTTCAGAGGGGAAAGGACCATGCCGGTGAACGATCCGGTGGCCGCCGACGGACGTCTCTACCTCCTGGCCTTCAGGCCTGATGATGCGGAAGCCAATCCGAGTGACCCGTCTTCTCTCCCGCTCTTTCTCCTGTGCCTGGAACCGAACACGGGCTCGCGTATTTGGAGAACGCTCATTGCCAACGAAGCGCTCAGGGGGCGCGCGAACTGGCGACCGGAGGACGAAGTGCATGATCCGGCCGTCTATGGAAACGCGGTGACCGCCCACGAGGGCGCCATCTACTGCGCCGGGAACCAGGGGATCGTTGCCCGATGCGACGCGCGCGACGGCAATCTCGAATGGGCGCACCGGTATCCTCGCAGCAGGCTCCTGAGGAAAGCGGCGCTGGTCTCGGACTCCGGGGAAGGCGGCCATGCCATCGCGTGGGGGGCACCGCCGCTGGTGGCAGACAAGCGGGTGATCTTCATGCCCCGCGATTACAGAGGGGTGTTCGCCCTGGACGCCGACACGGGGCGTCTGCTATGGCAGAACGCATTCGTGCATCCGGCGGGAGCGATCGGGATCGTCGAGGGGGCGCTGCTGGTGTACGATCATCGGACCGTCGTATCGCTGGACTTGGCCACCGGCGCCGTGCGCTGGTTCCGGCATTTCGAGGAGGGTATCCGCGGACGCGGCCAGTTGATCGGTTCGTCGCTGTACGTCGGCACGTCCAACGAACTGTGCCGCATCGACGCGAACTCGGGAATTGTCGTCGAACGGATGCCCTGGGGTGTGGAAGGACGGACGATTCACGACTTCGTGATTCACGGACGAGGCTTGTACATCGTCTCGGATGAGGCCACCCCTGCAGACGACTGTAAACCCGGACAGCTTGCCGGGCCGCTCGCGGCGGCCGGCGCGGGTGGATTGCCGTTTCCGCTGAGGCATGCCTGGCAGCTTTCGCGCGCCAATGCCCAGCTCCATGTGCCGCCGCCGGAGGCCGGGCTCAAAGGCAGGGCGTATCTGTACTCAGACGGCGTTCTGGAGTGTCTCCGGACCGACGCCCCGATCGGCGTCGTATGGCAGCGGCTGGTGCAGCCGGACCTCGGTGGCGTGGATTTCCGTCAGGGGCTGATGGGGCTGAAGTACCCGCGCCGCGTGGTTGTGCTGGACGGCGCGACCGGCGCCGTGCGGGACCGCGCGCTGGCGCTCGAACGCGGCGGCCCCGGGGGTCCGGCGCCGAGTGAGGCGCGTGCGAGGGCCGGCCTCATCCGTGGCGATCGATACTACGACGCGCTGACCAATCAGGGGATCGCCAGGGCTATCGACCTGAAGAGCGAAAAGACGCTTACAAACTATTCCATTCCTTCCTGGCCGGGCAACCGCGACGCCAGGATCGTCGGGTTGTGCTTGGGTGACGACTCGCTGTTCGTTCTGTCGAGTGTTCCCGAACTGCGCGCCGATGCGTTCGATCTCAAGTCCGGCGCTCACACGGGCGGGCAGCGCCTGGCGAACGTCCGGTACACGAAATGGTCTGCTCCCGATAACGTCGGCGGCGGGAGAATGGCGGGTCGCGGCTCGTGGGAAAACGAGATGGTTTGTGGATCCGGGATGCTGTTTGTGACCGACGAATCAGGCCTTCACGCCTGGACATCGAATCCCGCGGGCGAAGTCCCTCCGGTCGAGTGGCCCTCTCCGAAGCTGTATCGCCGCCGCGAATCCATTGCGGTGGACGGATCGACCCGGGAATGGAGTCAGGGCGAGCACGTCGAACTGCCCCTCGACGACAAGGACAAGGATCGGGGAAGCCTTATGCTGGCGCACGACGGAAGCTATCTGTACCTGGCGATCTCCTACCGGGACGCGCGCATCGACCCCTTGCGGGGGAGCGGGAGATACAGCGTCGGAGATTGGGTATCCATCGCCTTCCGGGACGGCCGGGTGCGGCGCAACTGGAAGATCGGACTCGTTGACCGTGGACGCCCCGTTTGCCTGGGCCTGGGCTGGCCGGACGAGAATCCGGCGGTGGGGATTGGGTACAACATCAAGACATCGCAGCACGTGTACGAGATCGCTGTGCCCCTGACGAGGGGGCGAAGAGGGGTCAAGGCCGACCTGTCGGCGGAGGTGTGGGATGATCAGGGCCCGGAGGGTCCCGTGAAAATCCTGGAGTGCGCCGGGATGACGATAGGCCTTCATCCCATGACGCGCGTGGAGGAAGAGACGGGCTTTGCCATCATGCGCGACCTGCCGGACCTGCCGGCATCGAGGGCATTGTACGACAGGATACGCGGTTTCTACGAAGCGTGGACCGGCGAAGTACCGCCGTATCCCGCCTCGAAAGGGCCGGCGGATCCGGCACGGGCCGTGGAAGACCTGAACAGGTTCGTTTCCGAGGTCGGGGGCGGCCAGTTCCCCTACGCGTTGTACAGGGTTCTGGCGCGTCTTGGCGGCCCCAATGCCTTGCCGCCCGATGTCGGGAAGTGGTTTCAGCGAAAGCGCGAACTCGAAGCCGGGATACAAGGCCCGTACGGGTTGAACGATTCCCTGGCTGTAACCAACTGGCTGCTGCTGGGGTATTTTCCAGCCGCGCCGCACGATGACGGCTTCGATGCGGACTATCTCCAGTGCGTCGGCGGGGAACCGATGCACGTTCCGGATCGCAAACTGGAAGTGGAAACGGGCAGGGGCGACAAGGCCATGTGGATACCCTACAATGCTCCGGACAACAAGGTCAACTTCTACGACATGGAGCGCCTGGGCCTCGTGAACCGGGAGGTGGACGCCGTGATCTACGCGGCATGCTGGCTGAAAGCGGATGCGGACACCGATTGCGAACTGCAAGTGGATACGGGAGACGATTGGGGCAGGGTGTACCTGGATCACGAACCGCTGGAGGAACACGAGCCGAGCACGTGGGAGCCGATTGAAAAGAGCAGATACAAGGTCACACTCGAGGAGGGGCTGCATCTGCTCCTGATCAAGATGGCCGGCTCTCTGAGGCCCTCGGGTGCGGGCCACGCGCCACGGTTCTACTTTGACGTGCGCATCATCGACCCCGGTGGCGCCAGGCCTCCGGGCATTACGGTGTGGAACTAGAGAGCGTGTTCAGTGTTCAGTATTCAGTGTTCAGTGTTCAGTGTTCGGTGTTCGGTTTACTGATGAGAACAAACATCAACAGCCTGGTGGCTGGCGCGCTGGCGGCGGTGTGCTGCATTCCGGTGGTGCTGTTCGCGCAGCCGGATATCCCGCCGGAGAAATGGGATGCGCCGCGCATCGCGGCTTGCCGTAAGTTGGCCGATGACGCCTATGCCGCAAGGGATGTCGAAGCGGGGAACCTTCATCTCAAGGACCTGATCGAGAACTGTCCCGGACGCTGGGATATTGCCTGCCCGGTGCTCAAAACCATTCTTCTGGCGTCGAAAGACGGTCCGGAACACTGGCAGGAGTACGCGGCCCTCCGGCTGATCGCGGCCTATCGGGCTGACCAGATCCTGCCGACGGATCCGGTCCTGCGGGCCGCATGGGGCGCGCTCATCGCCATTAGGGGATACCAAGACCGGTTTCTCGAAGCCAAAGTGGAGATCGAGGCGATGGAAAAGGCCACCGGAAGGGACGTGTGGGCGCAGTTCCTGGAAGCCGCGCTGTGCTACCAGTCGGACTCGTATGAGACAGAGCCCCGCTTCGCGGAGATTCTTTCCAAGATCAGCGCCGACGACAGTGATCCGTACGTGCAAGCCGTCTGGTCCGCCATGAACGGGCACGATGGCCGCAACCCGTATATGGAAAGCGCCTTGGCTTACCGGCCGGGCCGCCTGTCGCCTTCCACCGCGCCGAGGAATCTGTGCCTCAAGGATTTCTCCCCGAACTGGGAGGCGCTTCGCGACCTCCCGCCCGAGATAGCGCCGTCACAGATACATGCCCTGATTGGCGAATCTCTGGAGCCGGGGCGATTCATAGCCGACGACAACACGGCCACGGCCGTCTGGCTGGGGACATTGATTGACCGGAACCTGCTGTCGCGAAAGCCCGAAGCGCTGCTTCCGCTGCGCCGGTTGCAGCAAGCTGAGCTTCCGAACGCGGGCACCGGCGGCTCGGCTGGGTCCCGCGACGCAGGCGGCCCGATCGCGCTCTTTCGCCGGTATCCGTGGACCGACGCCGGGCAGCGGCAGTTGCTGGAATACGGCAGGCAGGAATTGTCGAACGGCCACGCCGGACCGGCGCTGAGATCCTTCCTGGACGTCTTGTCGCACGCCTCGGACCCGGCCCTCCGCTCCCAGGCGCGGGTGTGTCTCTGGCTGGCGCTTGCCCAGCAGGACAACCGCGACGAATTTGACGATGCCTTCCGGGACGTGAATCCGGAAGAGCGCTATCCGTGGATGGGCGGAACGGAACCTTCCCGGGTCATCCGCGACCGGTTGGAGAAGAGCATTCCCACCGCCGCCGCACCGGAACGGCCAACGCCGCGCCTGGGCGATCTGGACCGGCGCCTAGTCAAGATTCCCGCCCTCGCGCCCTGGCCGTGTTCCTGGACGCAGGCCGGCGGTTTGCACTGGTATTACGACACCGCGCTGATGAAGACCCTTCCCTTCATCCGGGTCGGGATGCAGCTCCAGGATGGCGGCCTGCTGGTCAGTGCCCCCAACATGATGGCCTGGTATCGCGCGGATCATACCGAAGCGCCCGTGTGGCAGCGAACGGCACGGTTCACATTCTCGCAGCACAGACGGCACCCCGGGATCTACTGTCCCCCCGTGAACGACGGCCGCATCTACACCCGATGGGGCTACAGCGATGGTTGCCCCGCCGACGTTGCCGCGATCGACATCCGGACGGGCAGGCAACTATGGTCAACGGCGCAGGACAACTCGTGGCGCAGCCAACCCGGATCCTTCCGGGGCGTCCGGCATTGGCCTCTGAACGATCCCGTCTACGCCGACGGCCGACTCTACCTGCTGGCGGCCAAGGTCGTGGACTCCAATACGGACGGGATCTATCTTGTCTGCATGGACCCCGATACCGGGGCGAGGATCTGGGCATGCCCGGTCTCCCGCGATAAGATGAAAGGAGCCGAGGGCTGGTTACCGGAATACAACACCGATCTGGCCCTCTATGGCAATGCGGTGACCTGTCACCAGGGCGCCGTGTACTGCGCCACCGGCGCGGGTGTCGTTTCCCGCGTCGACGCGCGCGACGGCAGGCTGGAATGGGCGCACCGTTATCCGCGTACCAAGTACCCGCAGAAAGAGAGACCTGGCGCGCACCCCTGGGAAGGGGACTATTCCATCTCGTGGGGAACGCGGCCGCTGGTGGCGGGAAACCGGGTAATCTGCATGCCCCGCGACCACAACGGGGTCTTTGCCTTGGACGCGGATACGGGAAGACTCGTCTGGCAAAACGCATTCGTGCATCCGGCGGGAGCGGTCGGGATCTTCGAGGGGGCACTTCTGGTGTACGATCATCAGACCATCGTCTCGCTGGACCCGGCGACCGGCGCAACGCGGTGGTTTCGGCCTTTGGAGGAAGGCGTTCTCAAAGACGCGCAACGGATCGGATCGTCGATCTATGTCGGAACATCCCGCGGACTTTGCCGCATCGACGCGCGGTCGGGTGTCGCCGTCGAGCGGATGGCATGGGGCGAAAAGGATCGGAAGATCCTCGATTTCACGATTCTCGACAAAGCCCTCTACGTTGTTTCGGATGAGGCCGTCCCGGCGGATGGTTTTGAAGAGGTTGCGTCCGTCAAGCCGCCTGCGGCGGGCGAGGATGGAAAGATGCAGTTCCCGCTGCGGCAGACCTGGCGGCTGGCGCGCGCCAATCCGCAACTTTACGTCCCGCCGCCGGAGGCCGGGCTGGACGGCGGCGTATTCCTGTTTTCAGACGGAGTCCTCGAACGCATTCGGCTCAGCCCTGCCCCGTCCGTCGTCTGGCAGCGGCTGGTGCAGCCGGACCTGACCGGAGTGCGCTTTGCCCGCGGCATGGTGGTCCTCGACTACCCGGCGCGTCCGGTGCTGCTGGACGGGGAAACAGGCGCCGTGCGGGAGTCGCAGCTTTCGCCGGATGCCGGCGGCCTGAACGATCTGCCCCCGCTGCATCGTACGTCGGGGAGCGGCAACCAGATTGAAATCGTCAACAACGCGACCGGCGAGCGAATGTGGAAGAGGGGCATCCCCGAGATCGAGTGGGGCGCGGCGCGGCAGATGGGAACGAATATTCACGTGATCGGACCGCGAAGGAGGGGGGATCCCCGCGATACCGTGGACGTCGTGTGCAATCTCGCCGACGGCAGAAAGCTTGCGATTTACCCCGTCATCGGCGCATCCGAGGGCGAGCTCGTCAACGTGGCGTTCACCCGCAAGTCGTGCTTCTGCCTTGTGACCCGCGGACCGGAACGGAAGGAGCACTTTCTTTACCGGTACGGCCTTGACGGCAAACCGGCGAAGCCCGTGGAGGGATTCCGGCAGCAGAAGTTCGGATCCATCTCGTCGTTGAGCGTGGAGGAAGAGAACGGGTCCTACACGCGACTGCAGTTTGCCGGTTCCGCGCCGTGGAGTCGCGACCCCGTGATGGCCGCGCTGATCGTCAGGGAAGACGATCCCACGTACGTCTTCATGGCCGGCTGTTCGGACAGGGATGACGAAACCCTCGTAATGCCCGGCTTCATTCGCGGAGATCGGTATTACGATGCCCTGAGCAAATCCGGCACCGTGAGAGTCTTCGATCTGAAGAGCGGGCGGATGCTCGCGAGCGGCGCGATCCCCTCCTGGCCGGCGCCGGAGCCACGAAGCGTCGCCAGGATCACCGACTTCCGCCTGGCCGGCGATTCGCTGGTTGTGCTCTCCGCCGTCTGGGACGTACGCGCCGATGTGTTCGACGCCGCGACTTTCGTTCACAAGGGCGGTCAGGTGCTGGACAAGGTTGAATGCACGCGCTGGTCGCCGGATAAGCACAGCGGGGGTGATGTGGCGGGCCGTGACTCGTGGGAGAACGAGATCGCCCCGGGACCGGGCCTGCTCGCGGTGACCGACAAGTCGGGGCTGCACGTCCTGGTTCCGGCGGATCACGTGGATGAACCGTCGGCCGGGGCGCCGTTCCCGAAACTGTATCGCCGCCGCGAGCCGATCATCGCCGACGGATCGATTGACGAATGGGCCCGGGGCGAGCATGTGGAACTGCTCCTCCGCGACGCGGACGGCAAGCCCGCCAGCCTTCTATTGGCGCAGGACGGCCGGAATCTCTTCGCGGCCCTCTCCTACGAGGACGCGCGGATTGACCCGTTGCGCGGGGAAGGCGTGTACAACGACGGGGACTGGGTGACGGTTGAGCAGGGAGACGGCCCGTTCGTGTGCAACGCGCGGATCGGCCTCGACGGAAGCGGCGGTACCATCGTGACGTCCGAGCCGGGCGGAAAGGGGCTAACCATCAAGGCGACGGCTGGCATCGGGCATGACCTCAAGACCTTCCGGCACATCTACGAACTCGTCCTTCCGCTGACAAGGTCCCGGACGTGGGCTCAGGGCGTGCTCTCCTTGAAAGCCTTCGATGAACGGGGCCTCGGCGGCCCGGCCAGGATCATCGCGTGCAATGACATCCAAATCGGCTATCACGCCCTCACGCGCGATGAGGAAAACGCCGCCTTCGCTCTTATCCGTGAAATGCCCGACCTTCCGGAGTCGCGAGGCCTGTACGCCAAGATGCGAAAGATCTACGACGCGTGGTCCGTCGACATGCCGCCGTATCCAGCCACGAACGCGCCGGTGAATCCGGCCAAGGCCGTGGAGAGTATTAGAAAGTACATTTCCGCCATCGGGCAGACCCAGTTCCCCTACTCATTCTACAGACTCATGAATCGCTTCGGGGGCGCGGACGCCCTCCCGCCGGAGGTGCGCGCATGGTCTCAGCGAAAGGCGGAGATCGAGGCCAAGCGACAGGGGCCGTACGAGTTGAGCAATTCCCTGTTCGTCACCAACTGGCTGGTGCTGGGGTATTTCCCCTACCCGCCCGACAAGGCCGGCCTAGGCACGGACTTTCTTCAGGGCGTCGACGGCGAGCCGAGGCACGTTCCGCACGACGCCGTGGCAATCGCCACCGGCACGGGCGGCACAGCCCGATGGCGCCCTTACGCTCCGTCGGGCAACGTGGTGAATGTCTTCGAGGCATCGCGCCCCTACTCCCCGTCGAGCGGCGATGTTGATGTCTTCGATGTGAAGCACCTGAATCTCAGTTTTGACGCCGCAGAGTCGTATTTCGTCGTCTATGCCGCATGTTGGCTGAAGGCGGACACGGACACCGAGTGCGAATTGCGGATGAGCACGGTGGACGACAGTTGGAAGATCTACCTGGATCATGAACCGCTCGGTGATTACTCCCCCATTCGGGGAGCGCCTGACGCGAACGGTCCCAGGGTCCGACTCGAAAAGGGGATGCACCTGGTCCTGGTCAAGGTCGCCGGCAGCAAGCTGCCACCCGGCGCGGGTCACGTGGGGGTGTTCGTCTTCAGCCTGCGCGTGACCGATCCCTCCGGCGGCCGCCCACCGGGCGTCACGGTGTGGAATTAGTTTCGGAGTGAGGAAGTGTTCAGTGTTCAATGGAGGTGTATGATGAGAACAAATGTGGTTCTTGATGACCTGCTTATGTCCCGGGGCGCTGCGCTCCAGCGGGTCCTCCTTGCCCTTGTGTCCTCCGCGCTGGTATTCACGGGTTGCGCGGGGGGCGGCATCGAGCCCGCGCCGGTCACGGGAAGGGATAAAATGCAAACTGACGAACGAATGGGAACCCGCGAGGCCGGTGCGAAACCGGCGGCTGTCGTCGAACTCGCTCCAGGCGACGATATCCAGAAGGCCCTGGACCGGGCCGAACCGGGCGACACGATCATGCTGAAGGATGGCGTGTACTACCAAAGCGTGCTGATCGCCCGCGGAGGAAAGCCGGGAAAGCCGGTCACGCTGAGAGCCGCCCATGGCGGCGCCGCCACCATCAGCGGGGCGGTTCCGCCCGATCAGGCGAAGCTGACGTTCGAGCCGGTCGAGGGAGATCTGTACAAGACCGCTGTAACACAACGCGTGTGGTGGGTGATGGTCGACGCGCGGAACCTGGTAAACTACGGGCAACTGGACCTTCTCAAGAAGTTCCGCTTTCCTGACCAGTCCAATGGCGATCTGCACCCGTGTGCATCCGAGGGGTTTGTGTGGCAGGACGGTGTTCTCTATATCCGCTTGGAAAAGGGAGCCGATCCAAACAAAGCGCCGATCGAGATCAGCCGTCTCACCGGCGGCGAAGTAGATCCCGAGCGAGGAAAGATCGGCCACAAAGGGGGACATTGGGCGCCGGATACGGGCTTTGACGTGCCCGGCCTCGGCCATCTTTTCTCCCGGACCGTCGGCCTCATCACCGTGAAGGCCGACAACGTCGTGATCGAAGGCTTCCGCCTGCACATGGGGGTTGGGGCCGCGGTGATCGTCCACGGCAACGATGTGACGGTCCGCGACTGCTATATCACCGGTTCGCATCTGGGCATCTGCCAGCCCGACAGCGTCGAACTTCCGCCACACACGACGCCCGGCGAGCGGCCGATCAACCGCGCCAACCGCACCGGCCGCGGTCTGACCGTCGAGTATTGCGAGTACAGCGCCCATCCCGGTTACCTGTGGTGCCGGCGCGGGTTTTGGGCCGGACTCTACGGCGCCAACGTGGCGGGAGTGTTCATGAACTATGGCGGGACGCGGTCGGTCGTACGCCACAATTGGGTCTATGACTCGGCGCAGGACCACCTCCAGCCGCGCGGCAACGGCACCACCGCACCGGAGGACGCCGGCGAAATCGCCTACAACTTCCTCCAGAACTGCGGCGATGACTCCATCGAGTTCGACAGCGCCACGCCGCTGAATCTCCGCGTGCATCACAACGTTATTCTGGACGGTATGTGCCTGCTGGCTCTGTCGCCGGTCATGGGCGGAGGACTGACCATAGACCACAACATCCTTTACGTTTCGCGCGAGCGCGGTCCCGAGTGGTGTGTGTTCTTCAAGATGGGCAGTCCCTGGGGCAACGGCCTTCCGACCCGGGGCGTGCGGGTTCTGCACAACACGATGGTCAACATGTGGCGGTGGATGTACTGGTGCGGCGAGGATCACCGTTATGAAGACGTGCTGATGGAGAACAACATATTCTACTGCGGCGAGTCGCGCGGGAGCGGCCTGAAGGGCGTGACCTTCAGCCCCCACAATCTCTACTGCGGTCCGAAAATCGAAACCAACGACATACCCGAGATGATGCACGACCGCCGTTCGCCGTTCGTGTCCATGAGCCCGATGGATTTTAGCCTTCGGCCGGACAGCGCAGCCGTGGACGCCGGCGCTTCCGGCAAGGATCGGGAGTACTTCCACAAGCCCGCAGGCAAGGCCCCGGACCTGGGCGCCATCGAACTGGGCGAGGAGTGGCATTTTCCCCGCCCGGGGCCGCGCTGGGCCACCGGCGGCGAGATCGCCGGCCGGCCGGCGCTACCGGCGTCGGTGAAGGCGAAATGGGTTGGACTGGAGTAGAGAACGTTCGCACGGAAAGACGGAATCGAGTAAGCGGGGCGCTTACGTGTAACCGAGTAACTGATCACTGAACCTAAAAAGAGCAGTTATCAGTGATCGGTGATCAGGTGTCAGTTGGATGCCAATGACATGTGCATCACCATTTGGTGCGAAGCCCACTGATCACTGATGACTGATCACTGGTCACTTAGAGCGAATGGCGCTTACTTAAGCGATGCTTCCGATCATAATCCTAATCTTAATCTTCATCGTCGCCGATAGAAGACCTGTCCCTTGGCGGCCTTTACGTGAATCTGCAACACTTGACTGTGTTATTCACGGCGAAAGTCAGCGGGGATTGGTGCGAGCGCGAAACACCCGGTAGCGGCAGCGGCGTCCCCGCCGCGCCGCAGGTGAATGGATCAAAGCCTCTTCGGAGCTTCAGGTTCATCTCCATCATCAGCGGCGCGGCGGGGACGCCGCAGCCCTACCCGCTTGCGCGCTTTCTCTGCAGCTTGCGGCGCCGCGGGGACGCCGCCGATTGCTGCGCGCCCGCACCGATTACCGATAACTTCCGACACGCCGTCAGCCAATGGAAAGGCGCCGCTCACGCGGTAGGGCGACGGCGTCCCCTGTCTGCGTGCGTACACGCACAGGCAGGCCGCCGCGCCGCAGGATTTTGGAAAGGAATCTGATTACTGATCCCTGTTCCTTTTGGGACAAAGGGCGAATGAACGGGTCTCCCCGCCATCCGCCCTTCCCGCTCAGTTTCTCATCCGTGCTTCTGAACACTGAAGACTGAACACTGAACACTTCCCAACGGGCTACCGCAGCAGGATCAGCGTGCCCGAGGGCGGGATTTGGTACCGGATGATCACGATCCCGCTGCCGCCGGCGCCTGGATTCTTCCTTTCATTGTCAGGGTAGTACGACGCGCCGCCGCCGCCGCCACCGGTACTCGGGGCGCCGGCTACGGCATCCAAGTCGCAGGCGCCCGCGCCGCCGCCGCCTTTTCCGCCAAGGCTTCCGTTGCTACCCGTGCGCCCCTGCTGCCAAAGGCCGCCGCCGCCGCCGCCCGCTAACCAGCCCGCAGCTCCGACACCGACGCCGAAATACGCCGAAGCATCGAAGCCGGCGCCACCATCTCCCGGCCGTCCCCATGCGGGAAAAACGCGTGCTACTCCGTTCGACCCCACCGTGCCATAGCCGCCGCCTCCCCCGGCTACCGATTCGGCGCCGTCGGAGCCGGTGCCACTGCCGCCATTCTTGCCCTGCGAACCTGTTCCGCCAGCCCACCCGGTCCACTGACTGGCGCTGCCACCGCCGCCGCATCCCCCGTTTCCCACTACCGCGTTGCAACCTCCCCCGCCGCCGCCGTTCGCCGTAATACCGAACGCGCTGCTGGGACGTCCGTTGCCTCCCGATGCCCCCGCGTTCGCCGTGCCGCCCCCGCCGATAACGATCGGGTACGTGCCGGGAGCCAGGGTCGCCCATGGATTTCCGAGGTTATTGGTGATGCCGCCCGCGCCGCCGCCACCACCAACGGGGGGTCGAGTTGCCCCCCCACCGGCGCCACCGCCGCCGACAATCATGTATTCGACGTTAATAATTCTTGTGTCCACCACGAAGGTTCCCAGAATGTCGCCTCCGGGGATGCCATTGCTGAAGACGTGCACCCAGTACCCGTCAGTCTTGAATTTCGTGCCGGTATAGACTTCAACGCTAAAGGTGTTCGTCGGCGAGGTGTTCGTGGTGCCCAAACTGTCGCCGACCGTCGCATAGATGTGGTACGTCCCGCCAGGCAGAACGTATAGCGAGACCGTCGAGATCGGGGAGGAACCGCTGCCCGCCAGGCCGTAGTCACCCGCCGCCACGTTGGTGTAGAACGTCACGTTGTACGGCGCCATGCCGCCGGACACCACCCCTGTGGCCGTGATGGACTCGTTGTAGGCGAACGCCTGGTTGTTGGTCGGCGCGGTCACCGACACGGTCAGCGGCGCGGCGATGGTGAAGGTGTGCGTCACCGACGTGACCGTGGTGCCACCGTCCACCGCCGTCGCGTAGACGTGGTATTCGGCCGCCTCCAGGGACGCCACCGTGACCGTTGAGGTCACCGTTGACTGGTCGCCGCCGGCCTGCCCGTAGGGGCCCGCGGCGCTGTTGGTGTAGAACTTCACCGTGGGCGACGTCGCGGTGAACGTGACCGCGGTGAACGTGACCGAGGATTGGTACGGGTACCACGTGTTGGCAGGCGGAGGCGGCGGCCAGGTCAGGCCCACGGTGACCTCAGGGGCCAATTTGTACCGGATGATCACGATCCCGCTGCCGCCGGCGCCTGGATTCTTCCTTTCATTGTCAGGGTAGTACGACGCGCCGCCGCCGCCGCCACCGGTACTCGGGGCGCCGGCTACGGCATCCAAGTCGCAGGCGCCCGCGCCGCCGCCGCCTTTTCCGCCAAGGCTTCCGTTGCTACCCGTGCGCGCCTGCTGCCAAAGGCCGCCGCCGCCGCCGCCCGCGAACCAGCCCGCAGCTCCGACACCGACGCCGAAATACGCCGAAGCATCGAGGCCGGCGCCACCATCTCCCGGCCGTCCCCAATTGCTGGTGGATGTGCCCGCTACTCCGTTAGACCCCACCGTGCCATAACCTCCGCCTCCCCCGGCCACCGATTCTGAACCGAAGGAGGGGGTGCCGCTGCCGCCATTCTTGCCCTGCGAACCTGTGCCGCCAGCCCACCCGGTCCCCTGACTGGCGCTGCCACCGCCGCCGCATCCCCCGTTTTCCACTACCGTTATACCGGGCGCCGCCGCCGCCGCCGCTCCCGCCAGCTAGTCCGTTGCCGCCGCCGCCGCCGCCGCCGCCGCCGGCACTGCCCCACCAGCCGTCACCCCCCGCGCCACCACCACCGACGATGAGGTACCCGACATTGTAGATGGTTTGGTCGACCACGAAGTTGTCGCCGTTGGTGAACGTATGCACCGTGTAACCGTCGTAGGTCGTGATCGTGCCGCCCGTGGGCACCGCCTCCGCCTGCGGCGCGAATGCGCCCAGCATCCCCGCCGCCAGCAGCGCGGAGAGAATGGAAGATTTAAGACTGAAGATTGACGATTTGAGACTACTCATTTTCGACCTCCTGTTTGTGACTCCCCTCTGAATACTGAACACTGAACACTGACTTCTGACTCCTGACTGCTTTCTCATGGTTGTGTTCCTTTTCTCTTACACTTAGTCGCCACTCTTAATCGTTTACCCTTAGTCGTGCGTTTTAGTCGACTCAGCGGGTCGACTAAGCGTAACCGATTAAGAGTGGCGACTAAGTGTAAGTTGAGAAGACAAAGAGGGGTGTCCGTGCCGACGCCGTGCGGCGCTGCGGAAAGGGAGACGCGAAGCGGAGTAGGGGACGGCGCGAGGGAAGGGCCGTGGACGGCCCAGGACGGCCCAGGAAGCGATCGCGGGCTTAAAGCCGGGGGGGGGGGGGGGGGGGGGGGGGCAGCGCGGAAGAGGCGCAGCAAAGGCGCGCAGGGCGCACCGCTAATGGCGCGCGGGGCTGTCGGACGATCTGGGTATATGCTTACCAATCGCATGTGATGCTTGCACCTCAACCGGCGGATAACAAACCTTACCCACGTTGATACCGTGTTACCCACGTTGATACCGTGTAAGATACACCCGACGTCCAGTCGGCATCAACAATTATTTGTATTTTTATGAGCGCATCCGTACGGTCGAAATCGAAATCTCCTCCATCACGCCTCCCACGCCTCGATCAGCCACTTCCCGAGGTTGCGCGTCTTGCGGCTGAAGGCGACGCCGGCGAGGGTGACACGGCGGCCGCCCTGCCCTGAGCCTGCCGAAGGGTCGGCGCGGTAGCGCTCGGCGTAGCGCATCTCGCGCATCTGTCGCATCGCCGCCCGGGCCGAGCCGCCCAGTTTGAACTCAAAGAGGAAAATGTCCGTCTTCGTCTTCACCACCGCGTCAATCCGGCCGCGGCTGGTGCGTGCTTCGGCCTCGATCCGCGCGCCAATGAGGGTGAAGACCGTGAAGAAGATTGTCTGGTAGTATTTCTCGTTCGCGATCGCGATGTCGCAGGGGATCTTCTCGAAGAACACTTTCAGCGTTTCGAGCATCTCGTCCACGCGCCCCTCGTTCAACGCGGCGACCATCCGCTGCAAGGCGCCGGTGAGGTCTTCGCCGGGCAGGCGGCTGAACCCCTGCGCCAGCCAACGGCTGAACGATTCCTCGATCTCGTAGTTCGGATACCCGAGCCGGAAGACCCGGCTCCGACCGGTCGTCTCCGCAGACTTGATCGTCAGATAGCCCGTCTGCACCAGAAGGGGAAGCGGGGCGAGATCGACCGGGTCGTAGGTCGAGAAGTCCGTCTCGGCCGCGGTCAGATCGTCGAACTTCACCGGCGAGCGCCGTAGCAGGTCCACCAGGAACGTCGGCGTGCCGGTCTCGAACCAGTAGTTCTTGAACTCGCGCTCGTGGAAGCACTTCATGACCGATACCGGATTGTAGACCGTCTCCGCTTCGGGGTGGAACCGATAGCCGTTATACCAGTCGCGCAGTTCGGCGAGGGTCTCCTCGCGGGACTTGCCCAGCGCTGCGGCCAGCGCGGTGATATGCTCCGGGAAGTTCGCTTCCAGTTCGCCCTGCGTGTAACCCAGCAGCGTGGCCGCCGAGCGGTTCATGGTCAGGTCGGTCAGGTTGTTCAGGTCGGAGAAGATCGAGACCTTGGAGAACTTGCTCACGCCGGTGATGAGCACAAAGCGCTGTGCCGATTCGGTGGCCTTGATGACCCCGTAAAAGGCTTTGAGCGCGCTTTGTATCTCGCACACGCCGGGCTGGCCGAGTTGCCCGAGCAGCGGCTTGTCGTACTCGTCCACGAGGATCACGACCTTGCCGTCGCGTTCCGCCAGTTTCAGGATAAGTTCACG
Source organism: uncultured Akkermansia sp. (assembly GCA_964580075.1). Lineage (GTDB taxonomy): Bacteria > Verrucomicrobiota > Kiritimatiellia > RFP12 > JAAYNR01 > VGWG01. The sequence continues at coordinate 71,026 of CAZOJL010000001.1, forward strand.
AAAACGCGCCGCCGCCGTCCCCTTGACAAGATCCGTCTTGAACACATGCGCCTGTTCGTCCACGCAGTCGCGAAGCGACGTCTCCAGCAAAGCCGCAGTTCCCGCCTGCCGGTCGCCCATGTCCAGATGGATCACCGGGTACGGCTTCCAGTCGTAGTCGGTTTTGGCGATGGTCAGTCCAGCGAACAGCTCGCGCCGGCCCTGGAAGATAACCTTGAGGGTGCTGACCAGCAGCGACTTGCCGAAGCGGCGCGGGCGGGCCAGAAAATACTGCGCGAACGCGGGCCGGAGCAGATCGAGAATGTCGGCTGTTTTGTCCACATACAGAAAGCCGCCCTCGATGAGGTTGCTGAACGTGTACACGCTGGTGGTCAATGGCTTCATGGCAGGTATTATACGGCGGAGGGCGACGGGAAAGCAAGACCGTGCGTAATGGGTTATTGGGGGGGGGGTGCGAAATAATGAGATAGGGTGTGTGTGTGTGTGGGTGGGTGTGGGTGGGTGGGTGCGCAGCAGGTGGGGCAGCGGCGTCCTCGCCGCGCCGCTGGCAAATGATAAACCTAAAAAGAGCCGTTATCTGTGATCTGTGATCAGTAATCACTTGGATGCCAATGACATGTGCATAACCACGGGCATCACCATTTGGTGCGAAGCCCACTGATCACTGATCACTGGTCACTTAGAGCGAATGGTAAAGCTGAACTGCCGGATTTAGGCTCATCCCTTGCTCTTAGTCGCCACTCTTAATCGTTTTTGTCGTCGTCCTCGTCGTCGTCCTCGATTTCACGATTCGAGGACTCGGTGACGCGGTGACCCGGTGACGCCGGGGGCGGAGAAGCTAATGGGAGGCCCGTCCCGAATCCGCCGGAAATGCTGAAATGCTGAAAACTGAAATGCTGAAAGTTAAGAATGGCGACTAAGAGTGGAAGAACTGTCTTCCCCCTTGTTCCATCTGGCGGTTTTGCGCCAGTGGCCGAACTGACACCTGAAACCTGACACCTTCTTTCCCCCCTCCTTCACGGCTTGGGCATGGCCTTCGCCGTCAGGTCATAGCAGGCCAAGGCATCCCGTGTTCTGACCACAATCTTACCGTCGAAAAACGCCGGCGTTGTGCAATTCAAATACTGGTTGTTGAAGGTGAACCCTGCCACCATGGTAACCCCCGTCGGCGCCGGTTTGAACAGGCCGATGCCATAGCCATCCCCGTTGGGTATGGTGGCCAGGATCTTGCCATCCACCGCGGTCGGTGATGTAGTTTCCGTCACCTTTAGTTGCCACCAGAGTTCCTTGCCGGTCTTCACGTCGATGCATCCGAGGCCGGCGTCTTTGCGAAAGTAGGGCATATAGACAAGCCCCTCGTGGATCAGCGCGCTGCTCCCCCGAAAGCCGCCATCGACGCTCCAGAGCTGTTCGGCCTTCTCGGAGGAAAGTCGGAAGGCGGTGGGGTGCGAACCGGTTATCAGGAGGTCGCCCTGCACGACCGGACTGCCGTGGTTGGCATCTCTGCCCGTTCCGCCGGGTGCCTCCCATACCACTGCGCCGGTGTCCGCCGCCACGCAGAAAAGCAGTTTATCCGTGCAGCAGAGGACGTACTTCTTGCCGTCTTTCTCCCAGGCCAGCGGCGACGAGTGCCAGGCGGCCACCTTGTCCTGCGTCCATTTCACCGTGCCGGTGGCGGCGTCGAAGGCGGTCAGCGGGCCGCCCTGCACGATCGCCAGTCCGTCCATGACCAGCGGCGAGGAACTGCAACTGCTGTCGATATACAATTCGCGCTTTTCGGTATTGTTGCCGACTTCGCCCTTCCAGATCTCCGTGCCGGTCACCGCGTCAAGACAGTAGACCGCGCCGACGGTGCCCAACACGTACACGCGCCCACCCGCCACGCACGGCGTGGCGCTGGCACCGGCACCGAACCTGTACTCATACTTGTGCGGAAACTCCGTCTTCCACACCGTCTTGCCGTCCGCGGCGTTGACGCACAGGACGATATCCACCAGGCGCTGCTCGGTCTTCGGCACGCGGTTGACGGCATCCTCCCGGAGTTTCCCAGTAATGCCGTTGTCCGTCAGCCACTTGTCGAGCACCTCCTGCGTCTCGAACTTCCGGTCCTTGATCCCGGCGAGCTTGTCCAGCATGGCCAGGTCGAACGCCTCCTTCTTCCGTCGCAGGCGATCACGGGCGATGTCCCCGAACTCCTTGCGCTGTTCCTCGGTCAGGTTCTTTTCGAGCCAGGTCGCGATCCATTTGTTGAGAGCCTCACCGCCCAACGCCGCCAGTTCCTCGCTAACCCGCGCTTGCTCCATTTTGGCAGTCAACTCTTGCGGCGGCTTCTTCGGGAACCCGCCCAACTGGCGCAAGAGCCACTCGCCGACCGTCCGCGTCGTGAGCGGCGCGCGGGGATCGCCCGACGCAAAGGCATAGACCTTGCCGCCGGCCACCACGGGACTCCCGAGCCCGGCAATCTTGTCGCCCGGCAGCCGCTCGCTCTGCCAGAGCTTCGGCGGACCGTTCTTGGGCCACGCCTCCGCCAGCGGCGGACTCTGCGGCACGATGCCGTCCCGGTTCAGCCCGCGCCACTGCGGCCAATCCGCCGCCCACGCGCCGCCGTTCGCCGCCAGGATGCCGCATGTCAGAACAGCGGCCGTGAATTGTACCCTTGTGTGCTTCCTCTTCATCGCATCGTTCCTTTCAGGTTTCAGGTCTCAGGTGTCCTCATTCCGTCCTGCTACTTCGCTTTCTCCGCCGCCGGCTCCTCCTGCACCACTCGGAAGCCCGTCGCAGGATTCCGAAAGACGTGAATCCACCATAGCCGGTCGCGCGCCGGCGGCCTGCAGTGCCTGACACAGTCGTCCCAGGCGCCGCCCCGGTACATCATATCACCACCACCGTCCGTACGTGCACGCGGTTTGTCCGGGCCGGGATCGGTCACGCTGCTGGAGGGGTATGGCCCGAACTCGTCCCGGCACCACTCGCTGACGTTCCCCAGCATGTCGTAGAGACCCCAGGCGTTGGGCTTCTTCTGCCCCACCGGATGCGTGCCGGCCACGCGGTGGTCGTACTGCTTGTCCGGCCAGATCGCCGAACTCAGGCCGCCCTCATACTCGACCCCGCTGTTCCCGGCATACCAGGCGATGGCGTCCAGTTCCGGGCTGTTGTTCGCCCCCTTGACCGTCAGATCGCCGGTGTACAGTGGGGTATCCGTGCCCGCCAGGCAGGCCCACTCCCATTGCGCCTCCGTCGGCACCTGGAATTTGCCCCCCGCGCCGTCCTTCGTCCCGGCGCTCATCTCGTTCAATTTCCGGATGAACTCGTGGATATCGTACCAGCGCACGCACTCCACCGGGGCTTTCGGCCCGGCGTTCGTGAAATAACTCGGGTTGTTCCCCATCACCCGCTGCCACTGTTCCTGAGTGACCTCGTACTTGCCCATCCAGAACCCCTTCGTCAATTTCACCCGATGCCGATTCTCGTTCCCGCGGCGGCATTTCTCGCCCCAGGTGCTACCCATCATAAACTCGCCGGCCGGAATCCAGACCAGGTCCAGTTTCACTCCGTCGCCCTGCCCTGAGCCTGCCGAAGGGCCCAGATCGACCGTCCTGGCCGTCCCCGGCTTCGTAGCGCCCTCTTCGATTCGCGGCAGTCCCGCAGTGATCGGAGTCTTCGCACCTGCCCGCCCGTCCTGTTCCGGCGACAGATACGTCCACTCAGGGCCAGCTATACCCAAGACCCTGTAGGAGATGAAGCGCTCCTGGCCCGCCGCTTTGTTGAGGTTGCCCACATTCCAGCCTCCGCCCTGCTCCCCTACTGAGCAACCCGCCACTTGGCGGAGGAACTGCATCTCAGGCGAAATGTGAACGGCATCGCTCAGCCGACGGGCCGCCGGTTCGGCTTCCTGGTATTCCTTCACCGCGGCCTCGTTGGCGATCTTATCCAACATCGACAGTTCGCCGGGCGCCTCCCCGGGCGATTTTGGGGGACCGCCCTTCCGCTCGCCCTTCTCATTGACCCCCAGCGCCTCCAGTTTCACCTTGGCCTCCTTCAGCCGGCGTTCCGCCGCCGCCTTTTCCGCGGCCCGCGCCGCCGTCACGCCGAGCAGCAATCCCGCGCCCAGCAGATTGATCGTTATCCGTTTCATCGTCTTCATCGTACTGTTCCTTTCTGCTTCAGGTGTCAGGGTTCAGGTGTCAGGTGGGCATACGATGTTGCCATGACTCCTCCCCTGAGACACTTCTCCAATCTTCATCCTAATCTTGATCGCAATCTTGCCTCGGCCGAAACAGGATCGCGATTAGGATTACGATTAGGATTCGGTCTCCCTCCTTGTTCCATCTGGCGGCCTTGCGCCAGGGGCGACACTGACACCTGACACCTGGACGTGAGTCCCGCGTTGCGGGACAACGTCCCGCTCACGCGGAAACCTGACACCTTCCCTCTACTTCGCCTTCTCCGCCGCCGCCGGCTCATCCATCGCGACCCGGAAGCCGATCATCGCATTGCGCCACATCTCTGGATAATACGTCCAATCCCTTGACGCAGACCGACACAGCCTGACGTAACTGTTCCAGGCGCCGCCGCGCAAAGTGCCGCCAAAAGACTCTTTGTCTTTTGCCCGCTCCATCGGATCGGTCACCGCCCGCGACGGGTATGCGTAATGCATGTCCTCGCACCATTCCCAGACGTTGCCCAGCATGTCGAAAAGTCCCCAGGCGTTCGGCTTCTTCTGCCCCGCCGGATGCGTGCCCGCGAAGCGGTGCTCCTGTTGTTTGTCCGGCCAGTGCGCCGATAAACTGCCGCCCTCGTATTCGACGCCGCTGTTGCCGCCGTACCAGGCGATGGCGTCCAGTTCCGGACCGTTGTTCGCGCCCTTGATCGTCATCTTGCCGTTATACAATGCCTGGTCCGTGCCCGCGCGGCAGGCCCATTCCCACTCCGCTTCTGTCGGCAGCCGGAACTTCCCGCCGGCGCCATCCTTTCCAGCGGTCATCTCGCCCAGTTTCCGCATGAACTTCTGCGCCTGGTCCCATCTCACGGTCTCGACCGGCGCCTTCGGTCCGGCGTTCGTGAACCAACTCGGGTTGTTCCCCATCACTTGCTGCCACTGTTCCTGGGTGACCTCGTACTTGCCCATCCAGAAACCCTTCGTCAGTTTCACCCGATGCAACCGCTCTTGCATGTCCCGACCTGGCTCGTTAGTCGGACTCCCCATCATGAACTCGCCCGCCGGAATCCACACCAACTCCAGCTTCACGTTGCCTTGCCCTGAGCTTGCCTGCGGTGAGCCTGTCGAACCTGTCGAAGGGTTGCCCAGGTCCAGGGACTTTGCCGTCCCCGGTTTCCTGCCGCTCTCGTCAATCCGCGGCAACGCCGGATCCGGCGCCGGGTCCGGGCCGACCAGCAGCCAGTCGGGGCCGTGCCAGCCCAACGCCAACTTGCACACTTGACGTTCCCGCGCAAACAACGCGCGGTACGGGACAAAAGGACCATGGTGAAGCATCATCCAGTCGTGTGGTCCCCGTCTGTCGAGCGCGATTCCCGCCGCGCGCTGCAATCGGTTGTTCTCCGGGTCCTTCTTGCTGAATGCGTCCCTGAACCGCCGGGCGGCCTCTGTGGCCTCATTGTACTCCTTCGCCACAGCCTGCACGGCGGCAGCCTCTTCGGGCGTCCGTTTCCGGGAATCGTCCCTCGGCAGCCATTCGGCGATCCCCAGCTCCTCCTCTTTCGCCATGACCAATTTGAGTCGGCTTTCCGCCGCGGCCCACTCTGGATTCGCCTCGATTGCCGGTTTCGCGACGGCCTCGTATTCCAGCCGGTCCTCCTTCATGTACTTTTCAATGGCGGTCCCGACCCGACGCTGCTCCGCGGCCAGTTGCGCCATGCCGGCCTCGCCCAGCACCTCTTTGTGCCGGGCTTCAAAGTAGCCTTCGCATCGGCCCCCTCGTGCATAATCCGTCAGCCACATACACAGTACGAACTGATCAAAGACGGTCGGGAACGCCTCGTTGACCTTCCCCTCGAGTATCTGCTTGTACACCTCGCCCTGCCGCTTCGTGAGATCTTCCCACATGCGATCCTTCCGTTCCTGAAGCTCACGCCTGACTGGTGTCCCTTGCTGGAGTGCTCCATAGGGGGGCTTAAACCGTTCCTCAAGCGCCTTGTCGCCCTTTGGCCAAGGAGGAATGGGACCTCGGCAATGATTATCGAAACGATCGCGCAGTTCAGTCCACGGCAACGCGCTCAGTGTTTCAAAGTAAAGCGCCGTCGCGGCCGCCTTCTCATCGAACGCGGCAGGCGCCTTCTCCTGCGCCCTCGCCGCCGTTACACCGAGCAGCAGTCCCGCGCCCAGCAGATTGATTGTCAGACGATTCATCGTGTTCATCGCATCGCTCCTTTCTGCTTAAGGTTTCAGGTGTCAGGTTTCGGGTTTCAGGTAGGGATACGATGTCGCCCTGACTCCTGTTTCCTGACACCTGAAACCTTCATTGTTCCTCTCCTCACTTCCCAATCACAAACCGCGGATAGAGCTCGGGCTTGAACGGCCAGTTCATACCCGGCCCCAACTGGAACCAGCAGCGCTGTCCCTTGCCGTCGTCGTCGTCGAAGACCATGAAGTTGTAGCCGAATTCGGCGCCGGGCTCGATGCCAAGCGCAGTCAACGGCAGGCGCAACTCGTAGCGGGTCGTGCCGGTGGCGTTGTCGCGCACGACGGCGCGCTCGACAACCTTGGCTAGGGGTTGGTCTTTGTCGAAGACCTTGTGAAAGGCGACGCCCTTGTCGGTCAGCGCCACCATGAAGTTGAACTGAACGCCCTTCGCGTTCACCCCGCCTACCTGCAGGGCGTCGCCGTTCCAGATCATATCCCCGGTCTGCGTATTGAAATGCCGGTCGTCGGCAACCTCGAACGCCAGGCAGAGCGCCTTGCCGTCATGGCCCCACCAGACCTTGATGCCCAGATCGGCGGCGCTGTCCCAGAAAACGGAATCACGGACGAGCGTGGACTTGACGTCGTTGATGTCGCGCCGGATCGCCGCCGGCCGGTCGGTCGTGGGCCAGTCGTCCAGCTTGCCGTCAATACGCGGGGGCTTCTTCAACAGCGGCACAGTGTTGACGTGGCGCAGTGACGCCGGCGCGACCGCCTGGGGCTGGAATCCCGCCTTGAGGCGAGCTTGCTCTGCTTCAGGGGCGCTGCGCACGGCGCGCCAACCGTCCTGGTCGGGCCACCACGGGGACGGATTCCCGCTGTCGCGGACGCCGGCGATCGCGTGATGGCGGTCCGAGACGCGCAGGCCGAAGCCGGCGTCGCCGAAAAATCCACCCCGGGATCCGGAGCCGATGCCGTCCTTCTCGTTCGGCCAGTCCGCGGGGAGGCGCGTGGTTCCGTCGCCGTGCGTGCCTTGGAACACGCGCCCGCGTTCGCTGCCGAGCGATACGACCTGCTCGCGCACGTTGCCGCTGAGTTCCATGATGCCCCAATAGGAGGCGCCGGCGGCCACGCGGCCGCTGTCGGGCGTGGCGAAGATACCCGCGCGCATCGGGCTGCCCGGGAGCACGGAGGCCGTCCCGAACTGCACGTAGCCCTTGCGCCTGCCGGGACGGTCAAGCCCATGAAAGTCCGGCATCGTGAAGTCGAAGTTCGCGTTACCTGCCGCTTTGCTGTAATTCGCGGCGACCGTCTCGTCGGCGCGGCCCTCATGATCGAGGGTGTATGGCTTCAGGGCAATGGCGGCGGTTCCCCATGCGTACTCGTTCGGCACGGGCTTGAGCGGCCCGCGGCAGGCCTTCTCGAACTCGAGTTCGGTCATCGGGCGCAACCCGGCCCAGGCCGCGAAGCGAACGCCGTCGCGCCACGACAGCATGCTGCACGCCCGGTCTGGCTTTGTCGCCTCCAGCTTCGGCCACTCTCCCGACAGACCGTAGCGTCCCGTGGCAACGCTATTGGGGTCTGTCTGCCCCCGTTTTGCCGTGGTGGCTGCGAACTCACCGGGGGAGATCGTATTCAGGAAGTCGGCGAACTGCCCCTGCGTGACCTCGTAGCGCATGCAGTAGAAGGCCTCGTGGCCGGCGGGGAACTCGTCGGCGATCGCGCCTTCCGGACCGATGGAGGCCACGCCGTCTCGGCTGAGGCCCCACAACCGGCCGGGCACGTTGCCGAGGCGGCGGGAATTGGCGCTGCTATCCCTGGACGCGCTCCAGGTTTCGTCCACGAGAAACGGGATCGTGGCGCCGTCGGTCCAGACGCCGTCGGTGAAGCTGCCGCGTTCCGTCCCGCCCGAACCGACGGCGAACGCGCCGCGCGGCACATGGACCATGTCCAGGACGAAGACCTTGAGTTCGGCGGTGGCCGGATCCTTCACGCCGTCGGCCTCGTGCAGCCACCGCAACTTCATGTCCTTGAGATCGAGCGGCCCGTGGCCGGCCGCCGCGCGGTAGATGAACACGCCCACGCCCTTGCCTGTGGTCAGGCCGACATCCAGCATCGCCCCGGCGGGGACCGTGTGATCGGCGCGATCGGCCGCGAGCGTGGCAGGGGCATACGACTGGCCGCGGCGATACTTTGCGAAGACCCACGCCGCGCTCCAGCTCTCGACCGGCAGATCCTTGCCGCTGACGTTGTTCGCGGCCGGTTCGGTCCACTTCGCCCGCCAGGCATCGCGCCAGGCTAGGTCGAAATCCACGTCGCTCTGTCCGGCCGCCGTGCTGTTGGTGCTCACGTTGACGATCCGGGCACGGTTCGCTGCTCCAGTCCCGCCCTGGAAACGCGCCCCGGCGTCGGCATTGGCCGGGCCGGTCGCGGCCGCGACCGCCGGCGTCTTCCCCTCGCCCGAGGCAAGCACGCGCTCGACCTCCCCGGCGTATTCGATGAAGGCGTCGAAAGTCCAGGTCCAGAAGAGGAACGACTGCCGGGCGTCCCCGTCGCCGCTGTCCTCGATGGCCGTCAGCGCCTCGTGCCGCAGCGCGCGCATGCGGGCGACGACGTCCGGCGGCCAGATTTCCGTGAAGAGCCGCGGCGGAATGCGGTACTCGCCGGGACGCAGCGGACGCGTGCATGCTGTCTTTTCCCATCGGTCGCACTCGAGACGCAGCAGTTCGCGGGCGGGACTGGCACCCGCGCCGAAGAGCCGGCGGCACATCTCGTCGAGCGTGGCGTCCACGTCCAGATCGGGATTCCACATCACGCGGTTCAAGACGTAGTACGTGGGCGCGGCGGTGATGAAGCAAGCCCGGCCGTAGCACAGCACCATGGACCCCGCCAGGCTTTCGCGGTTCTTCTTGTAGAAGTCCTGGACCAGGTGCGGAAACTGAACCGGCCCGTAGGTCCAGTCGTTCGGGCCTGCGAAATCGAAACAGACGTCGACGGGGCGGCCCGACTTCGCGCTCCAGGCGCGCAGCGCATGCTCCGCCGCATCGCGGGTCTCAGGCCGGCTCAGTACCCCGAGTTCACCCAGATGGAGGACGCTCACGACCAGGTTGTTGGGAAATTTCAACTCATCCGGGCACTCCGTGAGGGTCCATGGCGTGTAGGCCACCATCTTGTCCGGCCAACGTTTCTTGACCTCTTCGCACAGGCGCTGGACGAACCGGCCCATCACCAGCGCGTCGCCGCCCCGCGCCCGCGCGGCAGCGCATTCCGCGCAACGGCAGACCGAAGCCGCCGGCCGGCCGTCTGGCATCAGGTAGGCCCAGACGCTCACGTGGGAGCGGGTAATGCCGGCGCCCAACGACGGGCGCACGTCCCCGCCCGTTCCGCCCCAGGCGCGGTCGAGGGCGGCGAGATGATGGTCGAGCGTTCCCGGCGCGCTGTAGCACAATACGTCAGGACGTCGGCTGCCGTCGTCGCGGACGGCCAGAAAAACGGCGTCCGCCGGCGCCTCGGGGCAAATGGAAGTGTAGCCCGTGGTGTACCCGGGAGAGTAGTGATCGGTCGAAGCCACCCCACCGCCCTGCGCCGGCTGGCAGCGAAACCAACCTTCGCCTTTATGGCGCATCCGGTAGAACTGGTCATCATCGTTGAGGGTCTTGGTCCATGACTCAGGCTTGATGTCTTTGGGAAAGAGCAAGTACTCCTCGTCGACGGCGCGCGCCTGCAACCAGTACCAATTCGGGTACATGGTGCGGGGACAGGAAGCCGGCTGGTCGCGATAGGAGAACGGCGGGATGCCCAGCGAGGCGCGCTTGGGCGGCGGCGAGTATCCGCCGTACCCCCCTATCTCCCAGTACCATCGCGCGCCGATAACCCGTTCCATGAAGTCGAGCACCGCCAGACAGGTCGCGTCGTTCGCGCCGCGGACGTTGTCCTTGTCTGCCTGCCCGCCCACGAGATACACGCGGTTGGGCGCGGTCTTGATCGCGAACCCCTCGGGCGGCATCTTCGCCGGATCGATCCCGGCGGCGAGCGACTCGTCGTATTCGCCGATGAAGATCGCGGGCTGCCCGGCGGGCGGCGGATCTTTGACCCGCTCGAGTGTTACGCCGGTGCTCTCGCGGATGCAGGCGAGCAACTCGTCCACGAGAGCGGGGAACCGATCGCCATGGGACTCAGAGAACTTCATGTCAACGGCGTACACCACGGCCACCGCCTTGCCGTCGCGCACGATCTCAACCGGCGCATGTTTCGGCGCCTCGAGCCACGTCACCGGCGTCAGGTCGCGCGGTTTGAGGTCCACCGTCTCGGATTCGGCCCCCGCCGCAACGCTCCCGAATCCGACCACCGCCGCCAATAGAACTACTGTCAGCATGTCATTTTTCATCTGCTTGCCTCCGGTAGATAACCTTTGAAATCAATCACCGGTCCGGGTTCCCCGCGGTAGGCGGGGGGCTTGGGATCGAGCCATTCGACCATGTGCGCCTTGAGGGAATAGGCAAACAGGTGGTTGCCGGCCGGACTGTAGTGCCCGATCAGGTAGCGATTCATGTAGTCCTCCACGGACAACTTGAAGGCCTCGTAGTCCCGGCGATGTGCAACATTCATGTCGAAGCATCGCCACTTCTCCCGGGCGATGAATTCCACGATCTCCCGGTCATAGCGGGCCTCTCCCCGGAGCAACTGCCGGGTCGCCGTCGGACACATCAGGAGAATCATCAGTTTCTTGCCGCGGTTCCGGCAGAAATCGCCGGCCATCCGAAGCACTTCCTTGGTCGCCGCAAACCCGTAGGCTTGCCTCAGTCGGTCGGCGCCCTGCCTGATCCCGCTCGCTTCCGCTTCCAGGCCCGGCGCCCCGAGGATCTCGGCCAGCGCGTTCAGCGGGCCGAGTTCGATGCTGGCCGGATCGACGTCACCCGCCTGGAGGCAGAAGAGTTGCGCCATCAGGTCGTCCTTCAGCGCCTCGCACATGAAGTCGGGGTCGGCCATCCGGTAGAGGCTCTCCGGGGTCGGCAGAAGGCTCGCCCTTTCCACGAAGCGCCGCGCCATCAGGTCCATCTCGATATTCGACCAGAAGTTGCCGTGGAACGGCTTGCCCTCGGCGCAGTTCCACCAGGGGTAGATGACCGCGTACCGGCAGCGCATGACGCTGCGCAGGTGGTCATCGCCCCAGATAAACAACATCACGTACGGCGCGCCCGGACCCGACGATTCGGTTCGCAGCATTCGCCGATACGCCTGGTACACGCCGTACCCGCCGACCCCGAAGTTGCGGATCGGTTCGCCGATATGGCCGGCCAGGTATTCCTGCCAGGTCTCGTCGTCGCTCACCTGGCAGCTCTGGGTGAAGCTGTCGCCATAGGTGTTGATCCGGCACGGCCTGTCGGCATAGGCGCGCGCCGTCCGCGCGCCGTCGGCCGTGACCGTAGTGATCGTCCAGCAGTCGTCGAGGCCGTCGTGCTGCACGGAATTCCCCACCGTGTATCCGAGTTCCGGATCGAATGCCGCAGCGTCCAGAAACTTGGCGATGATCCCCCTGGGAACCGCGCTGTCCCGCAGATACTGTTCATACGATTTCATCAGCGCCTCTTATCCCCACGCGTCACTGGCCACAGTCCTGCATCCCGTTACCGACTACCCGCAGTCGATACCCGGATGTGCTCATATCCCTGCAGAGACGCTTTCGCTTGGAAGCGACCCTGCCACGCCATTCTATAAATACACACCTACAACATCCTACTTGCTATTGTGCGCAACTCTTGTTTTACTGGACATTGTAATTCCTAGGGGATGGCCACTGCAAGTGTGGAGTCGTGCTATATATTGAGGATTTATGCTGTCCAAGTTCCATGAACTCCCGCGACGCCTGTTCTTCCTCACTCCTGTGAGGGGCTATACGCAATTCCGTTGCGAGATCCAGGTGATCGGTTACGGGGTGGAAACCGACGTCAGCCGCTATCCTGATTCCCCCGATAACTCCAACCGTGGCCCCGGGTGGGCCTTCCAGTTCACGCTGGCCGGGGAAGGGCGTTTTCTTGACAGGGACACGAATACCACTTATGTGCTGTCGCCGGGACGCGCGTTTCTCGTGCCTTTCCCCTCGAACACGCGATACTGGTTGCCGGCGGGGGCCTCCTGGGAGTTCGTCTACGTGGTGTTCTCCGGCGACATGGCGGAGTATCACGCCAGGCGTCTGATCACGGCGTGGGGCCCGGTGTACGACCTCCCCATGCGCGGCGGGCCGTTGAGCGTGATGTACGAGATCTACCGCGCCATGGTCGGCGGCGCCGAGCCCGACGAACACACTGCGTCGGAGTCGCTGTACCGGATTCTCATGCAACTCCACGCGATCCGCCACACCCCCGCACAGACGCTCCCGCCCGCGATCGAGCGTACGCGGTGCCTCATCGGCGAGCACTTCGCCGATGCCGGCCTCGGCGTGGACGAAATGGCGCGCTATTCGGGTCTCAGCCGGTACCACCTCAGCCGGATGTTCAAGAAACACCTCGGCATGGCGCCTTACGCATTCCTCCTGCGCCTGCGCCTGAAGCGCGCGGCCGAACTACTCACCTCCACCGACGAAGCGGCCAAGCAGATCGCACGGGAGGTCGGTTTCCGAGACTACGCCTACTTCTGCACCGCGTTTCGGGAGCGCATGGGTGTGACCCCAGGCAGTCTCCGACGCCGTGTATCCGAGGTGAATGCCACGCACACGCTGACGGGGTAACAGACCGGCTACCGGACCGAGAGGGGAAGCGTGTGGGCGGTCTTGCGGTCGAACACGTCGCGCACGGTCAGGACGTAAACGCCGGCCGGGTCGTTGAAGGCCACGGGCAGCGGCACGTCTTTCGGCTCGCGTCCCACGACCACCACCTGCTCCCAGTACTCGGCCGGCGTTCCGTCCGGTCGCGCGGCGGTCAGCTTGAGCGCGTGCAACCCGGCGGCTTCCGGCACGCTCAGGCGCAGGACGGCCGTGTCGCCGGGCGCCACCTTCGCGGAAACCAGCTCCAGGGCCGGCGGCGGCAATTCGCGCGGCATCAGCGCGAAGAACGTCGCCCGGGACGGAATCACGTCCATGACGAAATCCCCGCCGAACCAACCGGCATTGATCAGCCCGAGCGCCATGTCGCTGCGCAGGTCATAGACCCAGTTCGCGGTTCCACCCCCTGTGATAACGTGGGCCTTGATCTGCTCGCCTGTTTCGCGGAAGACGGAGACGAGTTGCATGTCTCCGTTGCGCCAGCGCTGCACCTTAACGTTGCCCAATTCTTTAGGACCCTTGTATTGGCGCAGATCGATCGCCGGCGACACACCGGCCTGACCGAACAAACGCCGGAACACATGCCAGACAGCCGGAGGCGTCGTTTCGACGGACCCCTGGCCGGTGAGCCCGCTGGCTACCTGGCGCGTGGGGAACTGCGACATCGGGAAGTTCAGCAGGACCGTGCGGCCCTCGCCGTGTTCTCGGACGATCCAGACGGGAGTCTCGCCGGCCGCGCCGAACGCCGTACCTCCGTCGAGCCGCGTGCCGGGATCGACGATCGCGGCCGGCCAATCGAGTTTCAGCGGCGCCTTCTCGTCGGGGAGTTCCACCGTCATCGCCGTTCGCAGGGCCTTCTGCCGGACCGGGCCCGTGACGCCAAAGAGATCGTCGAGAGCGCCGCGCTCGCGCGGTTTGCAGTGGCCGTCGAACACGCCCGGCCGCAGGTCCGCGATCACGGTGCCCCCGCGGCTGACGAAGTCCCGGATTATCCCGGCCTCCTTGTCGCTGAGTGCGAGGGCTTGCGCCAGCACCAGCACCTTGTATTTGTCGGGCACGAACTCGCCGCGGTTCAGCATGCGGTCGGTCACGTAGCGGAACTGCAGGTGCATGTCGTGGATCACCGTGAACCACGCCCGGTGGTTCGGTTCGTAGTCGTTGTACGACGGGCTGTCCTGCAGCGTGGCGGCGAAGCCCGACGGCATGGAGTAGAGCATGGCGATGCCGTCGTCCAGCATCTCGCACCGCATCAGCAGATCGCCCAGGCCATCGCGCACCACCTGGGTGTCTTTCAGCATCTCCCCGGCGATCGGCAGGATTCCGAGGTCCGGATGGATGTACCCTTCGTAAGCGCCCGAAGTTGACCACATCCACCACCAGACGCTGTTGGCGCCGTTGACGACCATGCGCCAGTACTTGCTCAGCAATCCGTCGGCCGTGTGATCGTATCCGAGCCAGTTGCCATACACCATGCCTTTGGGAGCCAGGGAGCGGATCATCTCGTCGGCGCTGCTGGCATAGGGAACCCAGAAATCCATCGCGCGGCAGAAGGCATCGATGTCGCCGCTGCGGGCGAATCCTCCGCTGCCCTCGAACCCGATCGTAGCCTCGGGATCGATCTTGCGCATGACGTCCCGTTGGAGTTTGGCGTACTCGATGAAGTTCCAGCGCAGAAACGCCTGCCGGTCGTACCAGCGGGGGTAGTTCCCCGCCTCGAGCGCCGCCTTCTCGTCGCCGTCGCCCTCCTTGGACAGGTCCACGTCGTCGAAACTCGCGAACGCGGCGCCCCAGGACGTGTTGAGGGCGGCGATATCGCCGTACATCTCTTTGAGGAAAAACCGGTAACCGGGCGCTGTCCCGGGCCCGGGCACGGCGCCGAACACGTCGCCTTCGTCGCCCAGGGAATACTGGAACACGCCGTGGCCGCGGGAACGGGAGAAATGACGCGTGGACCAGCAGATCTCTTCCGTCGGCGGACTCACGGTGAGGTGGCGCCGGGCGTTGACGTTGCCGCCGGTCATGGGAACCCAGGCCAGATCGAAGGCGGCCGCGGCCGGCATGGCCGAATGGGTGGTCACGATCGCGTTCACGCCGTATCGCTGCATGCTCTCGGCCATGTATGGGGCCAATGCCTGGTTGACGCTGATGTCCCAGAGGACGAAGTTGAATTTGCCGCGCCGCCGCTTGGTGACGTTGAAAAACCGGTAATCCGAAGCCACCTCCCGGTCGTCCTCGAGCACCACGGCCTCCACCGTGACGAGCATCGGCATCCATTCCCGCACGGGGAACTCGAACGGGGCAGTCCGAACATCCTGCTGATCGCCGGCGGGCTTCACGTCCTGTTGCGCCAGAACGCGGTCCCGACGGTCCTTGAGCCGAATCCGCACCGTCTGCCTGGGACCGAGGTTCGTGACGCTGACCGTACCGGCGAGCGTGTCGCCAATTTCCGTCCAGTCGGTTTTCAGGCCGATCGCCTGCACCTGGGTCGCGGCCGTCACCTCGAACGGGGCGGTGGCCCAGGCTTCCACGCCGCAGTCGCTGCGGGCGATGACGTCAACATGATAGCCGCCGGCGCGCAGCGCGAGCAGCTTGAGACGCACCGTGGATCCGCCGCTTCCTTCGCCCAGGGGCGTCTGTTGCCCATCCTCGCGGCGCAGCGTCGCCTGCCACCGGACATCACCCTTCGGAAGGTTCTTGAACGCCACCGTCACGACTGTGGCCGGCAGCTCGTCCCGGCGCAATGTGGCGGGAATCGCCAGTTCAATGCGCGCTTCCGGCGCGCGGTCTGCCGCCCAGAGGACGGCCCGCCCGAATCCCTCCTGCCAGTAGTCGTAGGTCGTCTCCCATCCGGGCTGATAGGGGATATCGGGCATGCCGGGCAGGATGACGCCGCGGCCCTTGTCTGCGGTGAATGCGCGGGAGACGCCGGATCCGGCGAGGAAACCCGGCAACTCGGCGCAGTCTTGCCGGTTGGTGATCAGGCCGCCATCGCCGTCACCGATGAGAACGACGCCCGAGCCTGCAGCGACCGCTCGGGTCAGGACTGCCTGCGAGTCGCCTTGCGGCCATGTCGGCAGGTTCGTCGGCGATACGCCCTGGAAGACGTACACGTCGTACGGTTTCTCGGTCATCAGGGCGTGGATGCGCCGATTGCCCGCCATGCCGCCCAACCAATGGTACGTATAGAACTTGTACCAGTAGACCGGTGTCACCTCGACGTCGAAGCGCTGCATCAACTCGACGACGTGGCGCGCATGCGTTTCCATGCCCTCGCGGTCGCTCCTGACGAAGTAGAGCACGCGCGTGGTTCCGCCGGCGTAGGGATTGGCCCACGTCGTGTGTGGCGTCTCAAGCCGCAAGGACAACTGGTGGTACTCCTCGACTTCGGCGCGCGAGGTTTCGTATGCCTGCGCCGGGCGTGTGGCGATCAAGAGAGCCGCAAATGACAGGCAGACAGCAGCGGACTTATGCATGGCTACGAGACCTCCTACTGGGAGAGTGTTCAGTGTTCAGTGTTCAGTGTTCAGATTGGGTGATCTGAGACACCAGACTTCGGGTTTCATGGACTTCCGGTCTGACACCTGAAACCAAGTCTCGCCACTGAACACTGAATACTGAACACTGAATACTGAACACTGAATACTGAACACTTCCCCTTCCAGCCTACTCCGGAAGCACGAACTTTCCGCCGCCCAACTGCAGCCAGTAGCACTGGCCGAAACCATCGTCGTCGTCAAACACGGCAGCATTGAAGTTAAACTCCTGCTTCGGCTCCAGACCGAGGGCGGCCAGCGGGAGACGAAGTTCGTAACGGGTAACGCCGCCGGCGTCATCCCGCGCCACGGCCAAACCGGCGGTCTTCGCCAATTCATCGTTTCTGCCCTCCCACTGATGGAAGGCCGCCCCGGTCTTGGTCCGCGCCAGACCGATCCGCCATCGGCCTTGCGGGGTGGACAGATCGAGCGTCAGGCAGTCGCCGCGCCCGAGGTCCTGCGAGGTGTAGGCGTTGAAGTGCTTGTCGTCGCTCGCTTCGACGGCCACGCAGAGCGCATCGCCGTCCCATCCCAGGTACACCTTGGCGCCGAGATCCTTGTCGCCCTGCCAGGAAGCCGCGTCCTCGCCCGCCTCCTCGGGCGGGGGCAGGCGAAACCGCTCCGGGAAGAGGTCTTCCAGACCGTTCAGCACGGCGAGGGGTTTTTCCCACTCGTCCAGCACGCCGTCGGCGCGCATGGCGCGCGCCAGGCGCGCGAGCGGCCGCGTCACGACACGGTAGACCGGATCGGTTTTCACGCCCGTGTCGCCGGTCGGCACGGCGCGCACGGCGCGCCAGCCGGGAGCAGGGTGAATACTGCGGTCCGTCTGCACGTTCAGAGCCGTGTTTCGACCCGCCAAACTGCCGCCATGCGATCCATCCAGATCGCCGCGAAACACGACGCCGCTCAAGTCCTGCGGCCAATCCTCCGGCGGAACCGACGTGCCGCCGCCATGAGACCCCGCGAACGCGCGGCCGGCCGCGCTGCCGATGGACACCTGCCGTTCGAACAGACTTCCGACATTCATGTTACGGATATCGCTGCCCGAACGGGCGGCCTTTTCATACTCGAGCTCCGTCATCGGGCGCAGTCCCGCCCACGCCGCGTACGCCGCGCCGTCCGCCCAGGAAAGCCACACGCAGTGCCCCTCCGGCGCGGACGCGGTATAGGTGTAGTTGGAAGGCGCTCCGGACCGTTTGATTTCGGGTCCGTGTCCGTCGGCATGGTAGCGCACCTTCGCCTGCGCATCCGTCAGTGTGTTGAGAAATGCGGCGTACTGCCCCTGGGAAATCACATCTTTCATGCAATAGAACGCCGCATAGCCGTTTGGAAAAGACGCCGGGATCTCGCCGCCGTCTTCCGGAGTGAGTCCCTGCGCCCAGAGTTTGCCCGGCTGCCGGCCGGTCGGTATCGCCCCCGGCCCCGTTATTCGGTAGGGCGGGGTATTGTCGGCAAAATCGGAATAGTCGGTCTGAAAAGACCGCTCCGTCCGGGAAACGTCTTTGCCGGTGTGGGCGAACAGACGGTTCCTCGGGTTCTGGCCGGAGGCACCCACTTCAAAAGGCCCTTCGGGGACATAGGCCATTTCGAGGGCGAAGGCCAGAAGATTAGTGTTCAGTGTTCGGTGTTCAGTGTTCAGATTGTCCGGCGTTGGCTGTTGGGTGTTCGTTCCCCATTCGACCACGACGGTAATATTACTGGCGGTGAGCGTTCCCTTGCAGTCCTGAGTGCGGCGTAGGAACATGCCGACGGAGCCCTCCGGGACGACGAACTCCAGCGCCGTCCCACCCGTCTGGCCGTAGCCGGCCGGGTTCAGAACCTTATCCGCCGCCAGGCGCACGTGCCGCCAGTCGGCGCTGCCCGGGGCGCGCGCCTTGAAAAACACCCACAACGCCACGTGATTCACGCCAGGCCGGGCGGTATTCGGCCAGGTCAGATCAAAGCTCACCTGCGCCGTCTTTGCATCGCGCGGAACCACGGCTATGTTGCCGAGTTGCGGCGTGTCCGCGCGGGCCGCACCCACCCCCAACCCCACCGCCACTGCCAGTATTCGCATCGTCTTCGTCATGGTAAGCACCTGTTAACATGCAGCATACAACACGCATCGTCCAACTCACGGAAGCCGCGCAGGTCCGCCGCTGAACGCTGCGTGTTGCCTGTTGTTCTTCCTTAATCTGAACACTGAAACCTGAACACTGAACACTTCCCCCTCACGGTGCCGTCCTCACGCATCGAAGGCCCACGGGCTTCGCGCCTTCCGGCCGGTTGTCTCCACCGCCGCCGAAGTAGGCGGCGCGATCCGAGACGCGCAGCATCTGCTTCTGCTTGTCGCCCCCGGAGCCAAAGCCACCACCTCGAAGCCTGAACGCGCGAAGATTCCATGCGGTTTCCCGAACCGGGAGGCGCCACCCTGGGGACGGTTCCGGCTCGCCGTTCCCGTGCGTTCCCTCGAAACGGCGTCCCGCCTTGCTGCCCACGGTGATCGTTTGCTCCCACAGGTTGCCGCTCATCTCGAGGATTCCCCAATAGGAAGCTCCGGATGCGGTGCGATCAGAGTGCGGACCGGCGAATACTTCGGCTCGCAACGGGCCGAAAAACTCCACGGTCTGATTGGTCTCCGTAGTCTCTTGCCCGAGCAGCTCGTCGCCGGATTGGGCTTCTTTGATGGCGGGACGCTGCATGCGGCCCACGTCCTCGTCGAGCGCCAGTTCGACCTGGAGATTCGTGGCGGCAGATTCGATCCCCCCATCCTGTCCGGCGACGCTGTTCGTGGGGCGGCCCAGCGTGCCCCACCAGACCGCGTTGCATTGGCCCTCGCCCCGCACCGTTACGACGCTCTCGTCGGGCTCGCCGATGTTGCGGACCGCGTACCACGCGGCGGGCTCCTGGTCGTTGGCGACGTTCTTGCTGCCCCATGCGTATTCGTCCGGCAAGGGTTTGACCGGGCCGCGACAGGCCTTCTCAAACTCCAGCTCGGTCATCGGCCGCAGCCCCGCCCATCCGGCGTAGGCAATGACGTCTTTCGGCACCACGTGGTTGCAGGCCGCATGGGGCGCGTCGGTCCGGTACACCGCCGGCGTGTCCGGCCGGCTGACTGTCGCGATGACACCGTCGCTCCGGGTCACCAGTTCTTCGACCTGCTGGATGCCTGGAACCGCGATCTGAATCGAGTTTCGGCAAGGTTTCATCCGTCCTGCGTAACACAGACATTTCATGCCGGCGGGGCTGTCGGGCGGCGGCTTCGTATGCGCCTTTTGCTGCTCGTACGTGAGGGTATTCAAAAACTCCACGTACTGACCCTCCGTAAGTTCAGTTCGCATGCAGTAGAACGCCGCCACTCCCTTCGGGAATCGCGCCGGGAGCTGCTGCGTCACCCAACTGCTGAAATCCTCGCCCAGTTGCAGCCCATGGCTATTGTGGTTTCCAAGGTTGGACACGCGGGTTCCGCCCAGCGTGAGGGCGTCTTCGGATTCAATCCGCAAGGGATCGCTCGTGTCACCGGCCTGAAACTGGGCGCAGATGTCCCAGGTTCGCCAGGCGCCGCCCCCGCGCAGGGGCCAGTGTTCGCCAACGCCGGGGCCCGTAGGATCCGGCAGGAATTTCGCGCCGGGGTCCTGAACCGCGCCGTCGCCGGCCCAAAACGCGCCTTTCGGCACATAGACCATCTTGATGCCGAAGACCCTGATTTCCGCGGCGGCCGGGTCGCTGACCCCGTCCGCGCCGTGCAGCCAGCGCAACGAGAGGTCTTTCCAGGCATTCGGGCCGTAGCCGATGCCGGCGCGATAAACAAACACCCCGAGGCCGCGTTTGGCACTTGCTCCATCGGAAGCGAGGTTGTCATCCAGACCCACGTCCAGCGCGGCGCCCGCCGGCTTTCCGTGATCGGCCGCGAGCGGCGAAAGCGTCGCATGTTGCCATGCCCCGCCCGGCGCGCGAAACTTGACGAACACCCATGCGGCATCCCAATTCTCGAGCTTGAGCGGCGGTTTCCCTTCCCATTTCTGATCCTGCTCCCGGTTGAACAGTTCGTGGGCATAGAAAAGCGCGCACGCCTGTTCCGGCACTTCCCATGCCTCGCGCCAGGAATAGTCCCACGCCAGATCCAACACGATACCGCTCTGCCCGGCCTCCGGACTGTTCGTGACGCGCACATTCCCGATCCGGATGGGATCGGCCCTGCCGGACCCCTTGAACCGGGCATCGGGCCTTTCCTCCGCCGGGGCGGAGAGGGACGCGAACAGGAGGGATGCCGTTATCAGTACCCGCTTTTTCAAGATATCTGTCCTTCCTTGTCGTTCATCGGTATTCGGTATTCAGTGTTCAGTATTCAGTGTTCAGAAGACACAATCACACGCCTTCTGATATACGATCGAACACCCGAAGTCTTCCTGCAAAAGCATTCTTCTCCATGTCCTCTCTTTTCTGAATACTGAATACTGAACACTCTCCCCTACGGCTTCTCCACCGCCGCTTCCCCCGGCGCCGTGCGGCCGCCGCGCCAGCGATGGTCAGGTCGCCGTTCCGGGTCCGCCAGGTTCGCGAACAGCCGGTCCGATACGCGCGTACGATCCAGTTGAACCGCGCCTTCGTGAGCCGGATTATAAGTCGGGAACTCCGACATGAGCGCGCGTCCCGAGTTGTTCTCGCGGTTGTCGAACCCCCACCAGGTCATGCGGATGCCGGCGCCGCTGGCATCTTCCTGCGGCCAATCCGCCGGCAGATCGAGCGTGCCGCGGCCATGAGTTCCCGCAAAGAGCCGCCCGGTGGCATTGCCGGCCGACACCGCGCGCTCGCTCTGGCGCCAACGCTTCATCATTCCCCAGCAATCCGCGCTAAGGACCTGCACCCCCCAATACGATTCCCTTCCTTCGTTTACAACCGGTTCACAAGGTCCCCGAACGGCTTTCTCGAGTTCCATCTCCGTCAGGGGACGCAACCCAGCCCAGGCGGCGTAAGCCGCGCCGTCCCCCCAGGACAGGCCAATGCAGGCGTTGCCGTAGCGGCCGTACCGGCACGGCCCATACGCGCGATAGACGTATTTCGGACCGATTCCGGAACGAATGGCCAGCCGGGGATGGTAGTGCTTGTTTGCCTGCTCGAAGGGCAACGCGTTCAGGAAGTCCGCGTACTGCCGGCGCTGGATGGTGACCTTCATGCAATAGAAAGCTCCATAGCCATTGGGAAACGCCGCCGGGATTTCGACGCCGTCCCGCGGCGTGGCGCCCGCGGCCCAGAGGCAGCCGTTCTGCCGGCCGGTGGGGATCGGCCCGGCGTTCGTCACCCGATACGGCTGGTCGTTGTGAATACCGTCTGTGTACTGGTAGAACGCATTGGCTTCCGTGCCGCCCGTGCCGAGATAGTACGCCCCTTCGGGCACGTACACCATCTCGATCCCGTACGCTTTGACCTGGACCCTGGTGTTCTGGGTCAGCCCCTTGATGGAGGTGCGATCCCACAGGACGGTGACGCCGTTCGCCTTCACGTCCGTGGGGCGGCAATACTCAGCCCGCCGCACGAACACCCCCATGAACCCGTCGGGGCCGTTCGGCACGAGGAACTCCAGCGGCGTGCCTTGTTTGCTCTGCTCATACCCATCCGGATTCAAGACCCGGTTCGCGGCGAGCCGCACATGCTGCCACCGTTTCTCGCCTTCGGCCTCGGGCTTCGACGACTTGCTCGCCGGCCTGGACCAGTGCGCCGGCATCTCCGGTTCGCCTTCAACCAGTACCTTGAAGAACACCCAGGCCGCGTCGTGGTTGGATTCGTTGCGCCAGGAATCCTGCCAGGAGATATTGAACTGCAGAAACGAGGTCTTTTCGTCGCGCGGCGCAACCGACGCGTCCGATACCCATAACGTCGTGTAATTGCCCGCGGCGTTCGAGGCCAGCAGCACAGCGCAGCCGACCGTCGCACAAACCCGGCCGAACAGGCGCCCGTCATGCGTCATGACCAACCTCCAATTCCTTTGAAAGGGAGTGTTCAGTGTTCAGAGGTTTTGTTCCAACTGGCTATTTTGCTGATCCGAAAACTGAACACTGAACACTGAATACTGAACACTGAATACTGAACACTTCTCTCTCTCTCTCTCTATCTATCGCGCCGGCAGTTCCAGCACCACCCGAAAGCCAATCCGGATGTCGTCAAAATTGCTTGCGGCCTTCTCGCGGGCCGACGAGACCAGATGCCATGGCGTCGAGTGAAACCATGACCCGCCTCGCAACGTTCGATCACCCGGACCGGGCGTGAAGGATTCCTGGAGCCACCCGTCCAGGCACCACTCCGAGACGTTTCCGCTCATGTCGCAGAGACCATACCGGTTGGTCGCGAAGCTGCCGACCGGAGCCGTGTATTGATACGTGTCCGTTTCACGGACCGGCGCGTAGTTCCCGGCGCCAGCGGGCGGAGGAAACGGGCCGTCCCATGGATAGACACCTATGATCTTTCCGTTGCGCGCGTAGGGAGTCTTCCCCGTCTCGACCCCCAGCCCCCCCACGGCCACGCTCCATTCCAGATCCGCGGGAAGGCGGTACCGGCATCCGGTGGGCATGAATCCCACCTCGTTACCTCTTTCACCAAATCTGTACGTCAGGGAGTCCCGACCTTCGTCGGGCAAAAGTCCGACCTTCTGCTCCCTTTCCGTGAGCCACTCACAGAAAGCGTTTGCGTCGTCCCACGTCACGTTCACCGCCGGATGCATCGGATCCTGCTCGATCTTGGGTTTGGGCCATTTCCTCCCCGTGCGGCGCACGAACGCCGCATAGTCCTGAACCCGCGTTTCCCACTTGCAGAAGAGCAGATTCGTGCCGGGAATCGGAACGAATTCCATGCCCAGCGAATTGCGCCAGAGCCGACCGGAGCCCGGCGGCCCGCCGGCCGCCGCGAGCGTATCGACAGGATCATCCGCCTGAGTCATCGAAGACGCCCCAGGACCGGGCGATTGTTCCGCATGGATTACAGTAGCCGGTAACGGATCCGGTTGGGCCGACGCGTCCTTCGCCGTAATCGCAAGCTCCGCGCTGGCCGGTTCCAGACCACCGGTCGCAATCCAGCATGCCGTCGCAAGCATTGCCGTGATAACCGCCACTCGTTTCGCTCTCATCTGTTGCTCAATCCGACGTCATCAGACCATTCCGCCTGCGCCCGCAAGCAGGCCGGGCAACAAACCTTTCCTCCATCAACGTTTCCGATGTTACGCCGGTTTGGGAATCGGCGCAAGCGGTATTTACAAGGACGGGCGCATGGCAGTTCTGACGAGGGTTACTCCTAATCGTAATCTTGATCTTGATCTTGATCTTGATCTTGATCTTAATCGTAATCGTAATCGTAATCGTAATCTTAATCTTAATCTTAATCTTAATCTCCTGGTGGAGAACGGATTACGATTATGATTATGATTATGATTACGAATCAACGACCCCATCAGAACTGCCATGCGCCCTACAAGGACAACGGCTATCGCGGCTTGAATTTGATCGCGGGAGCTGCTTTCGGCGTGGCGGGCTCAGCGGCGGGTTCCGGGGTCGTGTGCGTGATCTCGACCCACGCATGTTCCCGGCACTGCCATGACTGTCCCGTCTTCACATCAAACCTGATCGCGGCCCAATCGTTCGCCAGTCCGGTCATCTTGATGACGTATTCGCCTTCGGGAATCGCCTCTGCGTCCTGAAGGGGGAGCCACTTCCCATTCTGGGCGATCCACGCCGCACCCGTGCCTGTGTTGTATTTAATGGATGACCAGATTGTGGGTGACATGGTCACCATCACAATGTCGAAGGCATTTGTCGATGTCGATGCCTTCACGTGTAGCGTGGAGAGTATCAACACCGCCATCGCGGTTGCGGCCGGCAGTCTATAGTGTTTCATGTTTTCCTTAAGTCCGCCTTGTAGCGGTTCTTGACCACTTCCAGGGCGGTGTCAAAATCGGCGGGCGGAATCAGGAAGAAGTGGCACGGGCAGCCCAGCGCCACGGGGAGTTCCTTGCGCAGCCGTTCGCTGAACGGGTTGAGGATGGCTACCAGGGCTTCGCCGCCCAATCGTTCAAAGGGGATCACCCCCTGGAACGTCAGGTAGTCGAGCGGGAGCACACCGAAGACCGAGGGCTGCAGGTCGAACCCCGCCAGCGTGATCACCGGTATCGACGCCTTCGCCGCAAGCTGGATCAGCAAGGCGTCAAGCCCAACAAACCCACGGAACGAGAGGCCGTGCAACGCGGATATGGTGGTGATACTGTCGCTCGAAGTCATCTCGGTCAGGTCGCGAACCACAACGGCGTACTGCGCTTCGGCCACCAACCCCTGCTGCTGAAAATCCCATAGCAGTTCCATCTCGTCTGACAGGACGGCGCGTCGCCGCGTGGCGTCGATGACCAGCGACAGCGGAACGCTCTCGACACGCGACGCATCCGCCGTCACCCCCACGGTCTGTGCGGATGCCGCCGGCATCCGTTGCAGAAAACGTGCGAGTCGCTCGGAAGCCGCAGCCGCTTCCGGCACGCTCGTTTTCAGCCACTCGAGTTTCTCCTGCAGCGGCTCCGCAGCGGCGTAATCCCGATCACGGATCAAGACATCGGCCAGCCGCGAAAAGCAGGTGGCCGCTTGAACGGGGTCCTCCATCCTCAGATACGTGTTCGCCAACACATCGAGTGAATCCCGGTCATCCGGCATATTCTCAAGGATACTGGAAACCAGCGAGATGATGTCCGCCGTTCCGGAAGCAACAGGGGTGGCGGCCTTCGCATCCTTGGGTCCCGGCGCGGATGCGGCGGTGGGAGATGCCGGAATAAAAGGGGCTGGTGATGGTGACGACGACGGTAAAGGTCTCTTGGAGATACGCGCTCCACCTGCCAGACCTGCCACCACCACCCGGATGCCGTCGTCCGCATCGGCAAACGGTGACAGCAGCTCCAGCATGTCCCGGATACGGTTCGGTTCGCCGTTGTTTAGAGCCAGTCTGCCCAAACGCTCGCCAAAGCCGTACGCACGAACCGTTTCCCCCACAGTCAGGCAAGCCCGGAACAGTTCCGCCAGCGCATCCGCATCGTCGGGGTTGGACTCCAGAATCTGTTCATAAATGGCAATCGTGTCCCACTGCGCCTCGTGGTCCGAACTGATCGGCCCTTCTGAATTGCTCATAGCGCCTCTCCCGCTTCCTTTTTCATCGGCTTGTCCGACACTGCCCCCAGAATTGAGTCATCATTTTGCTCTTCTTTCCGAAATATTGCAAACCTTGTTGCAACCTTGTTGCAAAATACAAGCTGGCACACTTGCTGCGTATTCTGATATCCTATCTTGCCACGGGGTACGACATGCAAAAGATACACACTTCCAAGATCGCGGAAATCCTCCTGCGCCGCAAGGCGATCACACCGGAACAATTGGCTGCGGCCCAGGCGGAGTGCGGCGACATCCCCATCGAGAAGTATCTGGCCCAGAACGGGATTGCATCCCTGGAGTCGGTGGCTCTGGCGATCGCCGATTACCTGGGGTTGGCGCCGATCGCGCTGAGCCGCTTCACTCCGGATCAGGCGTTGCTCGATCTGCTGGAGCCCGAGGTCTGGAGCCGTTACAAGGCGGTGCCGATCTCCAAGTGCCATCAAACGCTGGTGGTCGCGCTGGCCGACCCGTTCGATCTGCAGACACTGGACGACCTTCACGCGCTCTTGGGGCTCTCCATCACCCCGTTGGTCGCAGTCGAAAAGGAGATCGCGGATCAGATCGGCAAAACAGCGGCGGCCAATTCGCAAAGTCTTGATCTCGCCGATGTCATGCAGGTTGATGGCGTCTCGGATGTCGAGGTCGGCCATGATGAGCAGACGGAAAATCTCGAGAAGACCATTGAAAGCGCCGAAGGTGCGCCGGTCATCCGCATGGTGAACATGATGCTCGTCGAGGCGCTCCGGACCCGCGCCAGCGACATCCACATTGAGCCGCAGGAGCGAACCACCCGGCTCCGCTATCGTATTGACGGCAACCTGATCGAGCGCCCCGCACCGCCCAAGTCCTATCACAATGCCGTGATCTCACGCATCAAGATCCTGTCCGATCTGGACATCGCCGAGCGCCGCGTCCCGCAGGACGGCCGGTTTAAAATACGCGCCCTGGGCCGCGAAGTTGATATCCGTGTGAGCATCCTGCCCACCGTCCACGGCGAAAAGGTGGTGATGCGTACCCTCGACAAATCGAACCTCGCGCCCGGTCTCGCCCAGCTCGGACTGGATGACTTCGCGTACAAGGCGATGGCCTACGCCATCGACCAGCCCTACGGGATCATCCTGGTGACGGGGCCGACCGGCAGCGGCAAGACGACCACGCTTTACTCGTGCCTGCAGGACTTGAACAAATCCGACGTCAACATCGTCACGGCGGAGGATCCCGTCGAGTACCAGCTCCCCGGCGTCAACCAGGTACATGTGAACACGGCGGTCGGCCTCTCTTTCGCATCGGTTTTGCGTTCTGTCCTGCGACAGGATCCGGACATCGTCCTGGTCGGCGAGATCCGAGACAACGAGACCGCCGACATCGCGGTCAAGGCCGCTCTGACCGGCCACTTGGTGTTGAGCACGCTGCACACCAACAGCGCGTCGGGCGTGATCGCACGTCTGACCGACATGCACGTGCCTCCGTTCCTGCTGGCGTCCTCGCTCATCCTCGCGCAAGCCCAGCGGCTCTATCGCAAAATCTGTCCCGTCTGCAGGCGCGAAATGGAACCCGACCCCGTCGTCCTCGAACGCAACCACATCGCTCCCGACTTCTTCGAAGGCAGCGTGATCTACGGACCGGCTGGCTGCGTCAAATGCAATAGCTCCGGTTACAAGGGGCGCGGCGCCGTCATGGAAGTGCTCACGGTCAACGAGGAGATCCGCGATGCCATCGCGCGAAGCTGCCCGTCAGCCGATATTCAGCAACTGGCCATCAAAGCGGGGATGATTTCTCTCAAGAATGCCGGCTTGCTCAAGGTGCGAGCCGGTCTCACCTCACTCGCGGCGGCAATCGAAGTGACGGGCGGCGAATAAGAGAAGGGAACATCCCATGAGCCTGTTCATACAGAAACCTGCCGAATCGGGGACAAACGCACTTCCCTCCAAGCAACCGGGCCAGTCAACCGCCTTTAAAAAGCAACAGCCCCGAGAGGCTGACAAACCGCATGCCCGCAAGCCCCCCAAGCGCAGTGTCGTCGGCGCGAGGCGCATTGTCAATCGCGAGCTCGCGCCGTTTTCCCGGCAGCTATCGGCAATGCTGCACGCCGGCATGTCGTTAATCGTCAGCCTCTCCACGCTGGAAGAACAGGTCATTTTCGTGCCGTTTCGTAAACTCCTCACCGACGTCCGCCTTGGCGTCGAAAGTGGAACTCCCTTTTCCGATTCTTTGGCCCGCTTCCCGCAGGTTTTTGACGCCCTCTACATCAACATCGTCCGGGCGGGCGAACGCAGCGGCGAATTCGCGATCACCATGCGCCAGCTCGGAAACTTACTCGAATCCACCGCACGCCTGAGACGCAAGGTCAAGTCGGCCATGGCCTACCCCGTCGTCGTCCTCTGCGTCGCCATCACCATCGCCATCGGCCTGATCACCTTCGTCGTACCTGTTTTCGGGGACATGTTCAAGGAGTTCGGCGCCGCGCTTCCGGCGCCGACACAGTTTCTGGTCGACGTGAGCGCTTTCTTCCACAAACGCGGCCTGTGGGTGCTCGGCGGTATCGGCGGCGGCGCATTCTTCTTCAATAAATGGAAGAAGACCGACGCGGGCGCCAAACAGCTTGATCGCCTGATGCTCCACCTCCCGGTCTTTGGCCTGCTGATCCAGAAAACCTGCATCGCCCGGGTCAGCCGTATCCTCGCGCTGATGATGAAGAGCGGCGTGCCCATCCTCGATGCCCTCGAGATCGTCGCGCGCACCAGCGGCAACATCATCATCGGCGATGCGATTATCGAAGCCCGCTCCACCGTCGAACAGGGCAGCCCCTTGGCTGAAGGGCTTGAAGGAAAGGCCTGCATTCCCACGCTGATGGTACGCATGCTCGCGGCAGGCGAAAAAACCGGCCAAATCGACGCGATGTGCGAAAATATCGCCGACACTTACGACGACGAGGTCGAGACGATGGTCTCCTCGCTCACCTCCCTGCTGGAGCCGATTCTGATGGTTGTGCTGGGTGTCCTGATCGGCGGCATCGTGATCAGCCTCTTCCTCATTGTGTCTGACATCCGCATGGCACCCATGGACGGCATGGAGCTCTTCCGTAAC
>CAZOJL010000001.1:100015-119880 GCA_964580075.1 uncultured Akkermansia sp.
TCCGCGCCTTCCTGCGCGGAAAGGAAAAGGAATACCTCGAACAGGTTCTTTCCGAAGCCAACGGCGACAAAGAGAAAGCGGCCAAAGCCCTCCAGATCAGTCTGGCCACCCTCTACCGCAAACTCCCCGACAACGACGCAGCCCCGGTTGCCGCAGAAAAGGAGTAAGCGTCTATGACTTACGAAGGGCTGGCGAGAACGTGGCTGCCCGCTCCGTTCGATGACGTCGTCGGGCCGTCGCACGTGACCCGGACGCTGAGGAGCGCCATCGAAAGCAACCGGGTGGCGCGCTTCTTGTTTTCGGGATTTTCTGTATCGAAAAGAACTAACACGGAGCCGATATGCCTTCGGTCTTGATTGTTGACGATGAGCCGCGAATTCTGACCTTGCTCAGTAGCCTGCTGAAATCAAACGGCATGGAATCTGTTTCGGCGCGCGACGGCACACACGCCTTGAAAGTGCTCGTCGACCACACGTTCGACTGCATTGTGTCTGACATCCGCATGGCACCCATGGACGGCATGGAGCTCTTCCGTAACGTACGCACGTCCCACCCGGAGATCCCCTTCGTGCTGCTGACGGCTTACGGCACCGTGGAGACCGCCATCGAGGCCATGCGCCTGGGCGCGTTCGATTATCTGACCAAACCGTTCAAGATCGACGATTTTCTCACCGTCATCCAACGCGCCATCGCCTACAAACGCGTCGTCGGTAACCAGGAACAAGTGCGGACAACCGCCGCAACCACCCGTTTCGAGCATGTCATCGCCGACCTCCTGCCGCCGCGAATCGTCTCTTCAGCGGCCAACAACCCCGCCCCGTTAGCCGTCGCATCCGAGAGCGACGCCGACGAGTCCTACCGCAACCAGTCGCTCCGCGCCTTCCTGCGCGGAAAGGAAAAGGAATACCTCGAACAGGTTCTTTCCGATGCCGACGGCAACAAGGAGAAGGCCGCCAAAGCCCTCCAAATCCGCTTGGCCACCCACTACCGACAACTCCCCAACAACGACGCAGCCCCGGATGCGGCGGAAAAGGAGTAAGCGTCTATGGCTTACGAAGTGCTGGCGAGAAAGTGGCGGCCTGCCCAGTTCGATGACGTCGTCGGGCAGTCGCACGTGACCCGGACGCTGAAGAACGCCATCGAAAGCAACCGGGTGGCGCACGCCTATCTGTTCGTCGGACCCCGCGGCATCGGCAAAACCACCCTCTCACGCATCTTTGCCAAAGCGCTGAACTGCCTGGCGACCGATAAACCGACCGTGACCCCGTGCGGCGTCTGCGACATGTGCCGGGAAATCGCAGCCGGCAACTCGTTTGATGTACTCGAAATCGACGGCGCGTCAAACAATGGCGTCGACCAGGCGCGCGACCTCCGCGACCAGGTGCAGTTCGCCCCGTCGAAAGGCCGCTTCCGCATCTTCATCATCGACGAAGTCCACATGCTCACGTCCTCGGCGTTCAATGCGCTTCTCAAGACGCTGGAGGAGCCGCCGCCTCATATCAAGTTCATTTTTGCCACAACGGAGGGCGACAAGATCCTGCCGACGATCATCTCGCGCTGTCAGCGGTTCGATCTGAGGCGCATCCAGACCGCCCTGATCGTCGAACGGCTGCGCACCATCTGCGAAGCGGAGAAGATCGCCATCACCGACGACGCGCTGCTCGCTGTCGCCCGCGGCGCGGACGGTGGCATGCGCGACGCGCAGTCGGCACTGGATCAGTTGATCGCGTTCAAGGGCGATACGCTCACCGAGGACGATGTGCTGGCCGTCTTCGGCCTGGTGTCGCGCCAGTCGCTCGAAAACCTCGCTGGCCATATCCTCTCCGGAGGCATGGCCGATATCCTCCGGCTGGTGGCTCTGTTCGACAGCGCCGGCAAGGACTTGCGGCGCCTCGTGGCCGAACTCCTCGACCACTTTCGCAACCTCCTCGTCTACCAGCACATCGGCGCCGATGCGGGGAGTCTTGACGCGACACCGGAGCAGATCCAAACGCTGGCCCTGCAGGCGGAGACGTCCGATCCCGTGCGCGTGCTGCGGGTGGCCGAAATGCTGGCCGAAACCGAAGGCCGTTTACGCCATGCACTGAATGTGCGCACCTTGCTGGAGACCGCGCTGATCCGCTGCGCCCGCGCCAGCACGACCGTCACCTTGGAAGAGGTGATCAAACGCTTGAACGCCATCCGCAACTCCGAGCCGCCCGCCGGACCCGCAGTGCCCGCCCTGTCCGCGGTCTCGCAGCAACGACAGCAGTATTTCGACGATCCGGCGGTCAAACGGGCCCTGGAGCTGTTTGACGGCGATCTGGTCGGAATCGAGGCGTGATGCGAGGCGTGATGCGAAGCGCTATGAAAGACCGGCTCGATATTCTCGTTGTGGCGCGCGGCCTGGCCGAAAGCCGTGAACAGGCGCAACGGCTGATTCTCGCCGGCGCCGTGCGGGTCAACGGACACGTCGCGTCCAAAGCGGGGCACACGTTTGACACCGCCGTACCGATCGAGCGCACCGCACAGCCACGCTTCGTCAGCCGCGGCGGCGACAAACTCGAAGGCGCCTTCGCCGCGTTCCCGATCGCGGTCACGGGACTCGACTGTGTGGACGTAGGCGCCTCCACGGGAGGGTTTACCGACTGCCTCCTGCAACATGGCGCGGCGCGGGTCGCGGCGGTCGACGTGGGTCGGGCACAATTGCACGGACGGCTGCAACAGGATCCCCGGGTCACCCGGATCGAGGGGCTGAACGCGCGCTATCTCACCCGCGCCGATCTCCCCTTTGTGCCACAATTCGGCGTGACCGATGTCTCGTTCATCTCGCTGCGGCTGATCCTGCCGCCGCTCGCCCGCGTGCTGGCTCCCGGCAGCGGTCTGATCTCGTTGATCAAGCCGCAGTTCGAGGCCGGACGAGGCATGGCCCCCAAAGGCGTTGTGCGTGACCCCGAGGTGCGCCGGGCGGTCGTGGAGGCCATCCGCACATTCGGCACGACGGAAGCCGGACTGGAGTGGCTGGGCGTCGCGCCATCGCCGCTGCTCGGGCCCGATGGCAATGTCGAGTTTCTGGCGTATTGGCGAACGCGACACGAGGAACAACGCAACAGTCAACGCGAAACACAACCGGAGGCGGGCGTATGAAACGAGTGGGGGTGATGGTCAATTGTGACAAGCCGCATGCCGCCGAGGCCGTGCGTCGCGTGGCGGCCGAGGCCGCTGCCATAGGACTTGATCTGGTGGCCGACAGCCGGACAGCCGCCGTGGCAGGCGATGTGCCGTTATGCCCGCTCGCGCACTTCCGCAAAACCGTCGAGGCCGTCATCGTGCTCGGCGGTGATGGAACGGTGCTCGAAGCGGCACGGCAGTTTCAGGGACAGGATCTTCCGCTCATGGGGCTGAACATCGGCTCGCTCGGCTACCTCACCTGTGTCGGAGACGCGCACTTCGGCGAGGCGGTTCGCGCCTTGCGCAACGACACGTTCACGCGCGATCCGCGAGCGACCCTCGCCAGCCGGATTGTGCGCGCCGACGGCGGCGTGCAGGATCTGGCCGATGCCCTCAACGAAGTCGTGGTCAACCGCGGCGCGGCAGGTCGGCTGATCTGGCTCGATCTGGAACTCGACGGCGAAGCGGTGATGACGTCGGCCTGCGACGGCCTCGTGGTCTCGACGCCGACCGGCAGCACGGCCTATGCCCTGGCAACGGGCGGACCGATCCTCCTCCCCGCCACACCGGCTCTGGAAATCGCCGTGATCTGCCCGCACACCCTCTCCTTCCGCCCACTGGTCGTGCCCGACTCGGCGTTCGTGGCGATCCGTGTCGCCCGGCGGTCCGCCACCGCGCCGGTGGTCTCTGTCGACGGCCAAGACGACATCCCGCTCGCCTGCGGAGACCGGGTCGAGCTGCGGCGCAGCCCACGCTCCGTCGCGCTTCTCCACCTCGCCGGCTACAGCCCCTGCGCCGTCATGAACCGTAAACTCGGCTGGGGCGGACGGTAACCGGAGCGTGACGGGTGACTGAGGCTACCCGCTATGGCGATTCCGCGCCTTCCGCGCCACATGGTAGTTGGATGACTTGCGGTCGGGAGCCGCGGCCGCTTTGCCTCCTTCACGATCGGGACGCGTCCGCTCACGGAATGCGAGCACCACCGGCGCCCCCTCGAGACCGAACCGCTCACGCAGTTTCCGCTCCAGATAGTCGATGAACGATTGCTTCACCAGGCCGGTGCCGTTCACAAACACCCGGATACGGATCGGCGCCACGCCGGTCTGCGTGGCGTAAAACACGTTGAGGTGCTTGCGCCCGGAGGAGGGCATCTGGATACGCTCGCACGCCTCTTCAATCGTCCGGTTCAGCATCCCCGTCGGGAGCGTGGTCCGCGTCTGCGCCGCGACCCCGTCGATCACGTCGATGCTTTTGCGGACGTTATACCCGTCCCGGGCCGAAATAAAGATCAACGGGCAATAGGCCATGAACCCCATGGCCTCCCGCAGCGCAGGCTCGGCCTGTGTCTGCGTGATCCCCTTCGCCTGCGAAACATCCCATTTGTTGACGATTAAGACACACCCCTTGCGTGCCGCGACCACCTTGGCGGCAATATGCTTGTCCTGCTTCGTCGGACCGATCTCGGCGTCGATCATCAGCACCACGATGTCGGCTTCCAGAAGACTCTTCTCGGAACGGAAGTGACTGAACCGTTCGACCGAATTATCGATGGAATGCACATGACGCATGCCGGCCGTGTCAATCAGCGTGTAATGCCGTGCCTGCGGTCCGCTGCCGATCGCGAACGGAATCTCGATGCTGTCGCGTGTGGTTCCGGGCACTTCGGAGACAATCACCCGGTCGCTCTTGAGCAGTCGGTTGATGTAGGACGACTTGCCGACGTTCGGCCGGCCGACCACCGCGATCCGCAACGGCACGGTGACCGTCTCATTCGCTTCCTGTGGCAAGCCCGCGACCGCCCGGTCCACCAGATCGACAAAACCCCGGTCGTGGGCCGCCGAAACGGCGAACCAGGGAAACCCGAGCTTGGCAAAGTCGGAGGCGCCGGCCTCGTGTTTCGGTTCATCGGCCTTGTTGACGGCGATAATGCACGTCACGCCGCTCTTGCGAACGATCCGCGCAACCTCCTCGTCCATCGGGTGCAGCCCCGACTGCACATCGGTCACCAGGATGGCCACAGCCGCATCCTGCAACGCCGCATCAACCTGCTGCCGCGTCCCGGCGGAAATCGCGTCCGTCGCCTGCCGCGAATCGGGGATGCTCACGCCGCCCGTGTCAACCAGGGTGAATCGCTCGGCATTCCACGTCACCTCGCGCATCAGGCGGTCGCGGGTCACGCCGCGCTCGTCATGCACGATCGCCAGGCGGCGCCCGGCAATCCGGTTGAAAACCGCCGACTTGCCCACATTGGGACGCCCGATGATCGCCACCACCCGGCGCTTGGAGACCGGTTGAATCTCTTCGTTTTCCACCATGACAACACGTCGTTTCCGCTGCTATACAGCCTTATCCAGCAAGCATTCTCTCCACCACCCCTGAGCCTGGGGATCAGCGCGCTCAGACCGCGCCGGTGCGCACGCGCTCGGCCACGCGGCGCAACCGGGCGCACACCGTTTCGCGCCCGAGCAACGCGAGCATCTCAAAAAGCCCCGGGCCTTCGGAGAGTCCCGAAACCGCCACCCGCACCGGATGCACCCACGCGCTCAGGCCCGTCCCCTGGGCCTCGCCCATCGCCAGCAGCGCGTCGTGGGTGCTTGGCACATCAAACACCGGAAGTTTCTCAAAAGCTCCCGCCACCGTCTCCAACACGGCCACCGCACCCGGGGCCTGAAGCCGTTTCTCCGCCGCCTTGGCGTCAATCGGATAATCCTCGGTGAAGAAATAGGCGCTCTGAGCCGGAATCTCGGCATAAAATTTGGTGCGAACCTGCATGTGTTCGATGATTCCGTCGAGCGTCGCCTGTGGGAAATCCGCATGCAACAGCCCGGCTTCGCGCATCCGTGCTGTGAAGATTCCGGCGAATTCCGCGCGCGGTGCCATTCGAATGTATTCGCCATTCATCCAGGTGAGCTTCTTGAGGTCAAACCGCGCTGCGCTCGATTTGCAGCGGTCGAGCGTGAACGCGGCAACCAGCTCCTCGCGGCTCATCACCTCGCGGTCCCCGCCCGGCGCCCAGCCCAGGAGAGACAGGAAATTGAATAGCACGTCGGGCAGATAGCCCTGCTCCCGAAATTCGCCGACAAACGCCGCGCCGTCACGCTTGCTGTAGGGCTTCCCCTGATTATTGACGATCATCGGAAGATGCGCGTAGTGCGGTGCCGCCACGCCCATGGCCTTGAACAGCTCAATGTGCTTGAAGGTGTTCTCGAGATGGTCGTCGCCGCGAATGACGTGTGTGATCTTCATGTCGATGTCGTCGACCACGTTGGCGAGATGAAAGACGGGCGTGCCGTCGGAACGGACGATCACAAAATCCTGCGTATCCTCGGCCTTCTTGCGGATCACCCCTTTGACCAGATCGGTGACCTCCAGCCTCCCCTCCCGGGGCATGCGGAAGATCGTGCACGGCTCGCCACCGCCCTTGGCCTCACGGTAGGCCGCGCCGGTGCGGAGCAACTCCTCGGCCACGGCCAGGTGGCGGGCGGTCTGGCGACTCTGATACAGCGGCTCTTCATCATAATCCAGCCCCAGCCACGCCATGCACTCCAGCAGCGTGCCGATCGCCGCGTCGGTCGATCGCTCGCGGTCGGTATCTTCCACGCGCAACAGAAACCGGCCGCCCGCATGCCGGGCGAAAAGCCAGTTGAAAATGGCGGCGCGAATATTACCGATATGGACGTTCCCCGTCGGACTCGGGGCGAAGCGGACACGCACAGACATGAATAACCCTCGTACAATGGCATAACCAGAAGCGATGAGATGATAGCGCCCTGGGCCTGCAAAGTAAAGCCTGTCGCACGCCGCCCCCAGGGCGAACGCATCTAAATTTCTTCCCCTGTTGCTAAAACAGGAACACGTTTGCGGTAAAATTAAGATGCGTCTGCCCTGACGCCGCCCGATGGGGGCGGCCGTCAACAGGGGCCGGATCACAGCGTCAGCGGCGCTGCATGATACGCGCGATCCCAGTCTTTCACAACCGGATCGAAACCGAGAGCGGCAAGCGCGGCACGGACTTCGGCGAGGGGGCGGTGATCGGCGACGTCGAATTGCGGTTCGGCGTCGGTCTTCTCCGAATAGCCGCCCGGCGAGGTGCAGGCACCCGCCGAGAGTTTGGTGGCGCAGATGCGGGCGAAGTGTTCGCGCAAGCCGGCCGGTTCACGCGTGGAAAGGGTCATGCCCACGTCGGGCAGTTGGATGCGCAGCGCGGACATCAGGTGCACGAGGTCGGCATCGCCGACCGGGCAGGGCGGCGGCAGGCACCCGTGCGCCGGGCGCATCCGCGGGAACGAAATCGCCACGCTGCTGCGCCACCAGGCGCGCTGCAGATAGTCCGCGTGGAGGCCGGTGTAGAAGGCCTCGGTACGCCAGTCGTTCAGGCCGAGGAGGGTACCGATTCCCAGAAAGGTCATTCCCGCCGCCGCCGCTCGTTCCAGGGTGTCGAGGCGATCGGCGAAGTCGGCCTTGGGGCCGGACGGATGAAGCGCGCGGTAACGCGCCGGATCGTAGGTCTCCTGAAACAGCGTGATCCCGTCGCAACCGGCCGCGACGAGGCGGGCGTATTCGGCGCGTGAAAGACCGTAGATCTCGACCTGAATCGAAGCAAAACGGTCGGCCAGGCGCCGGATGAGCTCCTCAAAATAGGCGGGCGGCGTGAACTTCCGGTCCTCGCCAGCGACGAGGAGGATATGCTCGAAGCCCTGCCGCGCCAACCAGTCGGCCTCGCCTTCGGCCTCATCCAGCGAGAGGGCCCGGCGGCCCACGTCCATCGTACGATTAAACCCGCAGTAGACGCAGGCGTTGCAGCAATAGTTGGAAACATACAGCGGCGCAAAAAACTGCATGGCCCAACCGAAGCGGCGGCGGGTGACGTCCGACGCGGCCTGCGCCTGTTCCTCCAGCCCGGGCCGGGCGGCCGGAGATAGCAACGCCGCCAGATCATGGGGGTCGAAGCGTCCCTGCGCGGCACGGGCGCGGCGCACATCGGCCGCCGTGGCGGCGGCAATCATGTCCCGCACCCGCTCGAGCGGCCATTCGGTCAAAACAGTTTGCATGGTTATTCCGATAGAAAACCCGTGAGGGGACTGCTGGCCGAAGCGTGTTCGGATGCCGCCCGCGGGCCCGCATCGATCCCCATCTCGGCAGCCCTGACCGCGCCCGCAAACGCACACGCCATGGCGACCGGATCACCCGCGGTGGCGATGGCGGTGTTGATCAGCACCGCAGCAGCCCCCAACTCGATCGCCTCGGCGGCGTGCGAGGGGAGGCCGAGGCCCGCATCGACGATCACCGGGACGCGCGCCTGGGACACGATGATCTCGATCATGTCACGGGTCCGAATGCCGCGGTTCGTGCCGATCGGCGAACCGAGCGGCATCACCGCCGCCGCGCCCGCCTCTTCCAGACGCTTGGCCAGCACCGGATCCGCATTGATGTAGGGGAGCACGACAAAACCCTCCGCCGCCAGAATCTCGGTGGCCTTGAGCGTCTCGATCGGATCGGGCAGGAGATGGTGCAGATCGGGGGTCAACTCCAGCTTCACCCAGGTAAATCCGCCTGCCGCGCGGGCGAGACGGGCGATGCGCACCGCCTCCCCGGCGGTGCGCGCACCGCTCGTGTTGGGGACGATCACCCAACGGTCACGATCCACCCGCGTCAGAATGGGGTCGTCGGCAGGCGCCGCATCGAGGTCCACCCGTCGCAGCGCAATCGTCACCAACTCCGAGCCCGACGCCTCCATGGCCCGGGCCATAATGGCGTGCGACCCGAACTTGCCGGTTCCGATAAAGAGCCGCGACCGGAAGGTCCGGCCCGCAATGATCAGTGGCTTCATGACTCACCCCCCCCCGACGAAATGAATGATCTCCACCCGGGCTCCCGGTTTCACCGGGACTGCCCCCATGTGTTCGCGGCGTACGATCACCCCGTCGCACTCGACGACGACGTGGCTCGGATCAACGCCCAACACCGCCACCAAGTCGGCCAGATGCGCCACCGGGTCGACCTCCCGCTCCTTTCCGTTCACTAGGACGTTCATAGACCCCCCATTTTGAGCCTTGGGCGGTATTTTATAAAGCGAATTCTGCGTGCGCCCAAACCCGTACTTGCGCAGAACGCCG
This sequence comes from uncultured Akkermansia sp., assembly GCA_964580075.1. Classification (GTDB taxonomy): domain Bacteria; phylum Verrucomicrobiota; class Kiritimatiellia; order RFP12; family JAAYNR01; genus VGWG01. The sequence goes on from CAZOJL010000001.1 coordinate 109,282, forward strand.
GAATGGGCGATACTTGTTAACCCTTTTGCAGGGCCCTTGACCCTTTTGCAGGACACTTGGAGACGTCATTCATGCGCAAGACGATTGTTGCCGGAAATTGGAAGATGAACAAAACCGCCGCCGAGACGAAGGCGCTGATCGCCGACATCCGCCGGATGACGGATGACGGCGCGGGCGCCGTCGAAGTCGTGGTCTGCCCGCCGTTTATCGCACTTGAATCCGCCGCCGCCGCGCTCGCCGGATCGAATATCGCGCTCGGCGCGCAGAACATGCACGCCGCGGCGTTGGGCGCGTTCACCGGCGAAATCTCGGCCGCCATGCTCGTCGATCTCGGCGTGAAGTACGTGATTCTCGGACACAGCGAACGCCGGACGCTCTGTGGTGAAACCGACGCGATCGTGCAGAAAAAGACGCGCGCCGCAATCAACGCCGGCCTCATCCCGATCGTGTGCGTCGGCGAAACACTGGAAGAGCGCGAAGCCAATCGGATGGTCGAGGTGGTTTCGACGCAGGTGAAGGGGAGTCTGGCGGACGTCACAGCCGGCGAGCTGAAAGCCGACAAACTCATCATCGCCTATGAACCGGTGTGGGCCATCGGCACCGGCAGGACCGCCAGCAAGGAACAGGCGCAGGAAGCGCATGCGCTGATCCGGCGGGTGCTGTCGGAAATGACCTGCGGCACGGCCGCCACGATCGTCCGCATCCAATACGGCGGAAGCATGAAACCGGAAAATGCGGCCGAGTTGCTGGCCATGCCGGACATTGACGGCGGCTTGATCGGCGGTGCCGCCCTCAAGGCCGATTCGTTCGCGGCAATCATCAAAGCGGGCTGTTAATCATAAACGAAAGGGATACGCGATGAACGTTCTGTATTATCTGTTGTGCGGCGTTGAGATCATTGTTTGCTTGTTGTTGATCGGGGTCATTCTGTTGCAGCGCAGCAAGGACGGCAGCGCGGCGGGTCTGGGCATTGGCGGCGGCATGGGCGAAGCCATTTTCGGCGCACAAATGGGGAATGTCCTCACCCGGGCCACCGTGATCCTGGGATTCATCTTCCTCGCCAACACGCTCATCCTGGCGATCCTCTCGGCGCGCAACGAAGGTCGTTCGCTGATGGATGGCGCCGATGTGCGGCCGGCCCCCCAGTCCGCAACGGCCATGCCCGCCACCCTCCCTGAAATCCCGGCTTCCGCCACCGCCCCGGATGCCGTTCCCGTCGCCGTGCCGGTCGACACCGTCGTTCCGGTCGCCATGCCCGACGCCGCTGGGCCGGTCGCAGACGCGGCTGATGCACCCCTCGAAATTCCCGTTGCGGAGTGAGTCATGAGCCTGAATATCGTGGAGCGCATTGCCGACCGGGTGGCGCTGCGGCACGCACTCATCAGCGTGTCGGATAAGACCGGCTTGGACACGTTCGTCCCCCATCTGCTGCGCACGGCCCCGGGAATACACCTCTATTCGACCGGCGGCACGTATACGACATTGCGCACCCTCCTCGGGCCGCAAGCCGACGCGACGTTGACGCAGGTGGCGGACTACACCGGCCAGCCGGAGATGCAAGGCGGCCTCGTGAAGACGCTCGATTTCAAGATCTATCTGGGACTGCTGAGCGAAACCTGCAACGATGCCCACCAGGCCGATCTGAAACGGGTCGGCGCCGTGGCGTTTGATCTCGTGGTCGTCAACCTCTACCCCTTTCGCCAGGCGATCGCCCGTCCCGACGTCACCCCCGAATCCGCGCGGACGAATATTGACATCGGCGGCCCCTGCATGGTGCGGGCCTCGGCCAAGAACTATCTCCGGGTGGCCTCGGTGACCGATCCGGCCGACTATCCCGCGATCACCGCCGAGTTGGCGGCACACCGCGGTACGCTCGGGATCGCCACACGCGCCCGCCTGATGCGCAAAGCGTTCCGCCACACCGCCGATTACGACACCGCCATCGCCGCGTTCTTCGGCGGCACGGAAGACGCCGCCATCCGCAACGCCTACACGGTGTCGTGACCAGCGGCGTCGGACCGACAGGCGGTCGCAACGACGTGTTTGAGGGTTGCGATGACGAATTGGACGACTATCCTGACCGATCTGATCCGGCGCTCCTCCTGCAATCTGCCCGAGGACGTCGAACGGCATATCCGTAACGGCCATGCCCGCGAGGTTCCCCACAGCCGCGCCGCCTCCATTCTCGACTCAATCCTGGAAAACACGGCCCTCGCGCGCGTGCAGGAAACCCCGATCTGCCAGGACACCGGAACCCTGACATTCTTCGTCCACCTGCCGGATGACGGCACCGTGCGACCGGACGTCTTCGAAGCCGCGGCCCGCGACGCCGTGCGGGAGGCAACGCGGCAGGGATGGTTGCGACGCAATACCATCGAGACCCTCGGCGGCGGTTCGATTGACGACAACGTGGCCGCGGGATGTCCGGTGTGCCATGTTGCGTTCGGACCGCATCCGTGGACGGAGGTGTCGCTGCTGCAGAAGGGCGGCGGGTGCGAGAACATGAGCGCCCAATACAGCCTCCCCGACGAGGCCCTGGGCGCCGGGCGTAACCTGGATGGCGTGCGGGCCTGCGTGCTCGACGCGGTGTGGCGCGCACAGGGACAGGGATGCGCGCCGGGAATTCTGGGCGTGTGCGTCGGTTCCGACCGCGCCGGCGGTTTCCTGGAAGCGAAACGTCAGTTGCTCCGTCCGCTCGATGACCCTGCCGAAGACCCCCTTCTGGCCGATCTCGAACACCGCCTGCTGGAAGACGCCAACGCGCTGGGCATCGGTCCGATGGGCATGGGTGGCCAAACCACGGTGCTGGGCGTTAATCTCACCGCCCAGACGCGTCTACCCGCCTCGTATTTCGTCACCATCGCCTACATGTGTTGGGCCTGCCGGCGGCACACCGTCCGCATCGGAGCAGACGGGCAGGCCTGCTGACCTCCTGGATTCTAATCTGAGAAACCAGGGTTCAGGGCCTCAGGGTTCAGGCAAGAATGTTCCATCCTGAACCCCGAACCCTGAACCCTTTCTCATCTCCTCTTCCATCCGGCCGCAGGCCGGTGGCCCCCCTGACTCCTGACTCCTGTGCGAATTCAACAAAGTTGAATCGCACCTCCAAAAAACACCAGCGCCGATTTGCTTATGGCGGCGCGCCGATAATTACGGTATCCTAGTATTCAATCGCCATGAACAAAAAACCGATGCAATTTGATTTCTGGTACGCGGTGAACAACACCGAGATCCTCGTTTCGCCGCAGCGCCACCTCGAAACCTTCGGCAACACGCTGATCAACTACACGCTGATCAGCGAGTTGATGGATTCGGTGGGCCAGGTGCGCGTACGCGAGGGACGAATGCAGGCCATGCGTCCGCAGATCATTACGCCGGCGGCTTATTCCAGCATGATTCTGGAGGGCTTCGGCGAACAGGCGGAGCAGTACCTCGAATGGCTCCGCGAGCACGAGGATCACGTGCGGGTGCTGCGCTATGGCTACACGCTCAAGCAGGAGGCGTTTAGCGAACAGGTCGTGACCGACAAGATCGAAAGCGTGGTGGGACGGGTCAAGGATGCGGCCGCCGGCAAGCACGACCCGTTCAGCGCCGTGATCAAAGGGGTGGACTCGCCGTGGGACGTCTGCCTGATCCGACTCTTCTGGAAGACGGTGCAGGATTCGGCGCAAGCCAACATCCGCGAGCTGACCGAACGCCACCTCTTCGAAATGCGCGACGGCATTCCGATGGCCGTGCGGGAGGAGATTGATCAGGCGTTCACCCGCGCCGAGAAGGATGCGACGCTGATCAAGCCGCTCGGCAAGCTGCTGCAGGATAAAGGGGTCTTCGACCACTATCAGGACCGATTCTTCTCGTTGGTCAGGCGGAGGAGCGAATGAGCGAAGCAGCGGCGACGAACGGCAAGCCTGCGCGCGTGATCGCGGTGGCCAATCAGAAGGGCGGCGTCGGCAAGACCACGACCGTGGTCAATCTGGCGGCTTCCTTGGCGCTGGACGGTAAGACGGTGTTGGTGATCGATATCGATCCGCAGGCAAACGCCACGAGCGGCCTGGGCGTGCCGCAGCAGAAGGGCATGAGCCTCTATCCGGTGCTGACCGGCACGGCCGATGTGGCCGACATCATCCAGCCGACCCCTTTCGAGGGCGTCAACATCATCCCCGCAGAGCTCGATCTGGCCGGTGCCGAAGTCGAGATCGCGCGTATGGGGAACCATCTGCATGCCGTGCGAAAAGTTATCGAACGCGTGCTGGAGGCCAGCGTCTTCGACTTTATCCTCCTGGACTGCCCGCCCTCACTGGGAATCCTCATGACCGCCTCGCTGGCTGCCGCCGACGGCGTTCTCGTGACCATGCAGTGCGAGTATTACGCGATGGAGGGGCTGAGCGTGATCACCAACCTCGTCCAGCGCCTGCAATGCGGCGGTGTCAACCCGGGCCTCGAATTGCAGGGGATTCTGATGACCATGTTCGACGGTCGCACCAATCTGGCCGGCGATGTGGTGAAAGAGGTGCGATCCCACTTTGGCAAGACGGTCTATGAAACCGTAATCCCCCGCAACGTGCGGATCAGCGAGGCACCCAGTTTCGGCCAACCCGTTGTCACCTTTGACCCCGCGAGCCGCGGCGCGCAGGCCTACCGGGCCTTCGGCATGGAATTCGCCGCCCGCGAACACGCCCGCATCAAGACGGTTTAACCCGAAGGATGGGCCGATGACGAACCGTTCTGCGCAGATGATCCAGGCCGGCACGCGTGTCGTCGTGCTGGGCGCGGGTGTGAGCGGCGTGGCTGCAGCCAGGCTCGTCTGCAAGCACGGCGGGACGGCACAGGTGCTGGACGAGGCGCCGGAACCCGCCACGGCGCGGGCGCGTGAGGCGCTGCGCGCCTGCGGCGCTACGGTCCGAGGCGGCGGCGGACCGTTTCCTGACGATCCCTGCGACCTGTGCGTGGCCAGCCCGGCCTTTGCCGCCGACCACCCATGGCTGACCGCCTGCGCGGTACGCGGCATCCCCGTGCTCGCCGAACTCGAACTGGGCGCGCGCTATTGGCCCGACCGCATCCTCGCGATCACGGGCAGCAAGGGCAAGAGTTCACTGGTGAAGCTGTGTGCCGAGACGCTCTGCGCCGCCGGGGTTCCTGCAGCGCCGGCCGGAAATTACGGCACCCCGCTGTGTGCGCTCGTGTTGGACACACCTGACCTGACCTGGGCGGTGGTTGAGGTCAGTTCCTTCCAACTCGAACACGTCACGACGTGTGCGCCCGATGTGGCGGTGCTGCTCAACGTCCAGCCCGATCACCTCGACCGACACGGCACGTTTGAAACCTACAGGACACTCAAAGAGAAACTGTTCGTCCATCAACCGACGCACGGGCTGGCGCTTCTGCCCACAGGCTACGAGACGCGCTATGGATGCGTGGCCACACCCGCGCGCAAGGCGACGTTCGGCCCCGACGTCGCGGCCGACTGGCGCTACAGCGACCATGCGGTGACCGCGCCCGGAGAACCGGACGGCAGGCGGGTCGGGCTGGCGGGCGCGTGGTTCGACAACCCGGTGCTGGGATTGGCCGCTGCTGCCGGGTGCGCGGCATTGACGGCGTGTGGACTCACCCGGTCCCAGATCGAGGCCGGCATGCGGGCTTTTGCCCCCCTTCCCCACCGGATGCAGACCGTCCTTGAGCGCAACGGCGTCCGCTTTGTCGACGATTCCAAGGCGACCAGCCTCACCGCGCTTGCCGCGGCGCTCATGATGGTCGGAACACCCGTGCGACTGATCGCCGGCGGGCGCCTGAAAGAGTCCGATTTGGCGGGTGTAAAAGAATTGCTGACAAAACACACCCGAAGGGTTTATCTTATTGGTGAATCCGCGAATCAGATGGCTGAGGCGTGGCATGACGCCGCATCGTGCGAGGTCTGTGAAACCATGGATCGCGCCGTTGCGCGGGCGGTGGCCGAAGCGATGCCCGGGGAAACGGTGTTGCTCTCGCCCGGCACTGCGAGTTTTGATCAATTTAAAAATTATCACGCGCGCGGCGAGCGGTTCGCGCAGGCGGCCCGTCAGGTGACGGTGTGCGCGGCGCGGCCTTCTGGCCGACCGGAGGACAAGCAATGAAGGTGACGAAACAGAAGTTGACGACGTGGGCAATCGGGATCCCAGCGCTGGCAAGTGTCTGCTTGATGCATGGATGCGGTTATATCGGCACTCCCAAAGAGTCGGACGTCCAGGTGATTCCGAATGACACGACATGGCCCGTCGACGTGGACAGCGCCGTCGCCGTGCAGCCGGTTCAGCCGGCCGGCCCCGTCACCACACCCTACAGCGTTGTCAAGGGCGACACCCTGATGGTGATCGCGGCGCAGTACGATCTACGCTGGCAGGACGTCGTTGCCGTCAACCCCGGCATCAATCCCAACAGGCTTCGCATCGGCCAGGTGGTCCAGCTTCCCGGTCAGGTGGACGTGACTCTCAAGAAGGCTGTGAGCCGCGCTTCGGCAAGGTCGGCGAATCCGGTCGCATCCGAGGGAACGATCACCCACAAGGTGCAGAAGGGTGAGTCGCTCTCGGTCATCGCCCGCCGGTACGGTGTGAAAGTCGTGGATCTCAAGCAAGCCAACAATCTCACGTCCGACATGATCCGCATCGGTCAGACATTGAAAATTGTCAATCCGACCCGCGCGTCCGGAGCGGGCGCAACCCCCACGCCTGCGGCCGTGAAAGCCCCCGCCGTTGTGGCTCCGGTTAAAGCCGTCACGCCTGCCGCCGCCGACACGCCTGTCACCCCTGTCAAATCCGTGCCGCCGAAACCCGCCCCCACGCTTGAGGCTGCGGACGATGCGGCCTCTGCCGTGGTGACACCGGCCGCCGCAACGCCGCAAAGCTTCCGGCTTTACACGGTGAAGGAAAACGAGGATTTGTACGCGGTTGCAATCCGCTGGGGCGTGAGTCCCAATGAGATTAAGACCCTGAACAACCTGACGGGAAACGATCTGGAGCCGGGCAAGACGATCAAGATCCCGAATCCGCAAGAGCCTCAGCATTAACGCGATTCTGCGGCAGGATGGCCGATGCGCAAGGTTTTGACAGCATTGTGCCTGGCGGTTCTCTGCTTGGTGGTATTCGGAATCGTGAGTGTCGGCAGCGCGAGTTCCGTGCGGGGTGCCGCCGTTCATGGCAACCCGCTTTATTTCACCTACCGCCAGATCATCTGGTGTCTGATAGGCGCGGGTGGCGCGGTCGTTGCGTCCCGCTTTGACTACCACCTCTGGCGACGGCTGGAGTTTCGCGTGGCGTTGGGGACGGTGCTGGCCCTGGCGCTGATTCTGGTGCTGATCCCGGGAATCGGCTCCAAGGTCAATGGCAGTCGGCGCTGGATTCGACTGGCCTTCTTTTCACTGCAGCCGAGTGAATTCGCAAAACTCGGCGTCGTGATCCTCTTCTCCGCCTGGATGGACGCCATTGGCCGGCGAGCAAAACGGTTCGTCAAGGGCTTTCTCATCCCGTGTGTCGGACTGGCTTTTGTGGTGGTGCTGCTGATGTTGGAGCCCGATTACGGCGCGACGTTCGTCACGGCCGTCCTGGCGGGTTCCATCCTGTTCGCGGCAGGCACACGTTTCGTCTATCTGGGCGGCTTCGGCCTGCTCGGCATCGCCGGAATCAGCCTGCTGGTCTGGCGCGATCCCGTGCGCTTGGAGCGGATTCTCGCGTGGTGGCATGGAACCTCACACCAGGTGAAGCAATCCATTCTCGCCTTCGTCAACGGCGGCGTATCCGGCGTGGGCCCCAACAACAGCATGCAGAAGCAATTCTACCTCCCCGAGGCCCACACCGATTTCATCTTCGCCATCACCGGCGAGGAATTCGGCTTGGTGGGCACGCTGTCCGTCATCCTCTTGTTCGTGGTGGTGTTGGTGTGCGGCATCTGGATCGCGCTCAAAGCGCCCGACCGTCTCGGCCGCCTGACCGCCTTTGGTCTGACGCTCCTGATCGTGCTTCAGGCCACATTCAACATGGGTGTCGTCATCGGCGTGCTTCCCCCCAAGGGACTGGCGCTCCCGTTCCTCAGCTACGGCGGCACCAACATGCTGGTCTCCCTGATCGCCATCGGTATCTTGATCAATGTCGGGCGTCATGCCGAGGAACTCGAACACGACGCCCATGCCCAGATGGTTCGCAATGCCGCACAAAGGATTTGAACGATGCGCATCACGGGCGGGGTCCATTGCGGACGCAAACTGAAAGTACCGCCATCCCCCTTGGTGCGGCCGACTCAGGACCGGGTACGCGAGGCCCTCTTTTCGATGCTCGCGGGCGTGTTTCCCGCCCTGTCGTTTCTCGATTTGTTCGCGGGTTCGGGAGCCGTCGGCTTCGACGCCCTCAGCCGCGGCGCGGATGCCGTCGTCTGGGTCGAGTCAGACCCCCGCAACTGCCGGGTACTGACGGAGAACATGAACGCGCTCAAGGCGACAAACGGCCGGGTCGTCTGCGCCGACGCCTGGCGTTGGGTCACGGGGCCGGGCCTCGGCCTGCGCGCCGATGTGGTCTTCGCAGACCCGCCTTACGCCGACGCGCAAGTCACCGGCTTCACGACGCTGATGAGCGATCTGATGATCGGCGATGTGTTGCGCGCGGGGGGCTGGTTTGTCGCCGAACAGCCCGTGCGAATGGGGGTTCCGGAGGTCCCCGGCTGGGACCTGCTGCGGGATCGCGCCTACGGTCACACCCGGCTGGTCATCTACCGCAAGTCATCGTAATTCACAAGGAGCCCTGCACATGAGCGCATTGCTGTTCGCCGATTATGTCCCGAAGAACCTCGAACCGGTCAATTCCATCGGGGCGAAATGGATACGCATGCTGGCGGCCATGCCGCTGGAAGCCGTGGTCCGAGACAAACGGGTGTGCGTCAAAATGCATCTGGGCGGCGGCACGGGATTCACCACCATCCATCCGTTCTTCACCCGCAAGCTGATCGACCGGGTCAAAGCGGCCGGCGCATGCACGGTCTTTATCGCTGACTCGCCGGGCTCGGTCGCCACGGCAGCCGAACGCGGCTATGCGGCCGAAACCGTGGGCTGTCCGCTTGTCTCCATTAGTGGACCCGACGACCGCCATATCCGCCTCACGCCGATCGACCCGCCGTTCGGCGCCTTCCGCGAGGTCGAGATTGGCGGCGAAGTCGGCGAGGCGGAAGCGCTGATTGATTTCTCGCATATCAAGGGACATGGCGCCTGCGGCTTCGGCGGCGCGTCCAAAAATCTCTCCATGGGATGCGTCTCACAACGGAGCCGGGGAGCGATCCATGCATTGGAGGGCGGACTCGACTGGAACGCCGCACACTGCACGCGCTGCAAAGTCTGCGCCGAGAATTGCGAAAATCAGGCGATCACGTTCACGGACGACGGCCGGTTTGACGTCTTCTACCACAACTGCAAATTCTGCCAGCACTGCGTGCTGATCTGCCCCGAACACGCGATCCACATGCTGGGAGGGCGCTATCGCGATTTCCAGCGCGGCATGGCGCTGACCACCCGGGCCGTTCTGGACGGATTCAAACCCGAGAACTGTTATTTCATCAACCTGTTGATGAATATCACCGTCTTTTGCGACTGCTGGGGAATGACAACACCCAACCTCGTGCCCGATATCGGCATTCTCTCCGGTTCGGACATCGTGGCTATCGAGCAAGCCTCACTCGACATGATCCACGAGGATAAACTGATCCAGGGGTCCCTCCCCCACGGCTGGACGCTCGGCGAATCCGGCCATTTGTTTGAGAAGATTCACGGCAAAGACCCCTACGCCGTTATCGAATTTCTTCATGAATTGGGATTGGGCCACCGCGATTACACGGTCACCCAAATCGCGTAAAACACGGGAAATCCATGAATACACGTTATACGGTTCACACGGCCCATCGGCCTCCGGAGCTGGCGGCCGATTTTGATGGCGCGAACTGGGCGGTCGCCGAGCAGGGAGTCGTGGGGTGCTTCCGCGAGGAATCGAGCGAACACCGTCCCGATGTGCGTTTTCGCATCCTGCACAACGGCACACACCTGTTCGTCCGCTTCCACGTGAAAGACCGCTATGTCCGCTCGGTGCAGACGGCCTACATGGGATCGGTCTGCACCGACAGTTGCACGGAGTTTTTCGTGCGCCCCAAGGCCGACCAGGGGTACTTCAACTTTGAAGTCAATGCCGGCGGCACGCTGCACCTCTCCTACATCGAAGATCCCACCTACGGCCCGAATGGATTCACCCGGTGGCGTCCGGTAGACGCCGCGTGGGCCGGACGAATGACGATCTGGCACTCGCTCCCGGCGGTCGTCGATCCGGAGATCACCGACCCGATCGAATGGGGCAATGGCTGGACGATCCCCGTTGCACTGCTGGAGGCATACATCGGCCCGCTGGGAGCGCTTTCCGGCCAGACGTGGCGCGCCAACCTCTACAAGTGCGCCGACCACACCTCGCATCCCCATTGGGCCTCCTGGTCACCGGTCCCGCGACTCAGCTTCCACCTCCCGGAATGCTTTGGCGAACTGGCGCTGGCCTGAGCGCGTTGCTGCCGCGGCGCGATTTCAGGGTCAGACCTAGAATCTAGATT
>CAZOJL010000002.1:0-74098 GCA_964580075.1 uncultured Akkermansia sp.
CTTCTGGGCCACGCTGACGCAGAAATATTCAAGCGTGAAACCCAACACCGTTCCGACCTGTCGCAGTTACACTTGAGTTTATTCGCGGCGCAGCCGCGCGGCGGGCTTTAAGCTTTTCTCATCATTCCCTATTGCCTGCGGCGCGGCGCCGCGGCCCTACCTCGAACCTCCTCAAAGCGGTGTCGCGCGGAATACCGCTTGCCACCGCACTCCAAAATGGCTGGCGCGGCGTCCCGAAGCCCTCCGTCCCGGCGGCAGCGTCTTGGAGTGCGGTGGCAAGCGGTATTCCGCGCGACACCGCTTTTCCCGGCTTCGCCACGAATGCAGACCCCTCGCAACGGCGTTGAGAGCCAGAATCGGCAAAAGGGCACGACACACATTCTCTCCCCCAACGCTCTCCCGCAGTTTTCTGCCCGTTTTCGCCCCGCTTTCGAGGTTTGTCCTCACACCGGATTTTCCAGTGTCATCCGCGGGATGGCCAGGTGCCGGGCCCCTTCGCCTTCCAGCAGTACGCCGTAACGCGCCGGGGCGGCGTCGCGCGGGTGCCAGGGCTTGAGTCTGCCGTCCAACAGGGTTGCCGGGGCGATCGCGTTCTGTCCGTAGCGGCGGTTGAGGAGGTCTATGGCCGCGTCGAGTCTCCCGTAGGCGTGGCGTGCCGGTGTCTCCTCAAACAGGTCGAGCTGGCGGTGGCGCAGGTCTGCGAGCCCGCCAAGCCAGACCAAGGTGGAGCGATAGGTCTCTCCCGGGGTGAACAGGGCGTCGAACAGCGCGCGCAGAACCGGCGCGGCTTCGCCATCATGTGACGTCGGGCAGGGGAGCGGCGCGGCGGCGGCTTGCGCGGTGTAGTCCTTGCGGCGCAGGCAGAGGCCGACCTCGCACGCGAGATGCTCGCGCCGCCGTAGCCTGGCCAGGGCGGCGGTCATGTTGCGTACCGCCTCGGAGAAGACCAGTCGCGGGTCGTCGCTGGGAGGTGAAAAGGTGTGGCCCCGCATCATGCTGTCGTAGCGCCGTTTGACCTCTGTCTGGATCGGGAAGACGCGCCTGCCTCGCAGTTCGCGCCACGTTTCGTGTCCGGGCTTGTGCAGGAGACGCAGCACTTCGGTTTCATCGAGGCGGACCAAATCATCCGCCGTCTGGATGCCCGCCGCCAGGAGTTTCGCCGCACTGGCGGGCCCGATCCCCCAGACCTTGCCAACCGGGGTGCGACGGAGCATGATCGTGACGTGTTCGCGGCGCAGGATGGTCTGCCCGTTCGGTTTTCGATATTTCGAACAGAGTTTTGCGAGGGTCTTGGTCAGGCTGATGCCGACCGAAACGGTGAGCCCCAGCTCCGTGAAGACGGCGTGGCGGAGCCGTTCGGCGACCGCCTCCAGCGAGGCGTCCAGAATGCCGCTGCAGCCGTCAAGATCTGCGAAGGCTTCATCGATCGAGTATTCCTCCACCAGCGGGGTGAAGCGGCGCACAATCTCGAACATCCGCTGGGAGTAGAGGCTGTAGGCTTCGTAGTCCGAGGGGAGAACCACCAGATCGGGGCACAGGCGTCTGGCTTCGTGGAGCTGGATGCCCCGCTTGATCCCCCGCGCCTTGGCTTCGTAACTGGCGGCGGCGATGATGCCGCGCTCCGCGCCGGTCACGACCGGGCGGCCGCGCAGGGCCGGGTTGAGCGCCTGTTCCACGGCGGCGAAAAAGCCGTCGGCGTCCACGTGCAGCAGGGAGCAATCTTCGTAGCGGGGGTCCATGGGGGAAGAGGATAACCGATTGGCGTTGCCAGATACAGAACAAATGTTCTATACTGTCCGCATGTCACCTCGATCCAAACTTTCCGAACGCATTCCCGTCCTGAACGCTTACGTCCGACGCAACGGTCGGGCGCCGACGCTGACCGAGCTGTGCGCGCTCTTCAACGTGCGGTCCAAGAACACGGCCTCCGTCCTGGCGAGGAAGCTTGTGGAGGCGGGCGTGCTGGCGCGCACCGCGACCGGCAGGCTTGTGGCGCCGCCGCGCCGCGAGGCGTGTGTCCTGAGGCTGCTGGGCAGCGTGGCGGCGGGTTTTCCGTCACCCGCCGAGGAGGCGCTGCTCGATACCGTGAGCCTCGATGAGTACCTGATCAACCGGCCCGAGGCGACCTTCATGCTGAAGGTTGAAGGTGACTCGATGGTCGAGGCGGGGATCCTGCCCGGCGACACGGTGCTGGTGGAACGGGGGCGTGTGCCGCGCAACGGCGATATCGTAATCGCTTGTGTGGACGGCGCCTGGACCATGAAATACTTCTTCAAGGAGGGGCGGGCGGTGAGGCTGGAGCCCGCGAATAGGGCGTACAAGACCATTCGGCCCGCGCATAAGCTGGCCGTGGAGGGCGTGGTCAGCGGGGTGGTGCGGAAATTGGTATGAGGGGCGCGCTTGCAAAACCTCCGGTTTGTGCAAGCGGAGGTTTCAGGTTTCAGGGGGCAGGGAGCAGGGTTCAGGGTTCAGGGGACAGGGGCAGGGTTCAGGGTTCAGGGTTCGGGTTTCGGGATTGGAACCTTCGCACCGGCAACGTGTACGAATATTCTGACTCCTGAATTTTGACTTCTCTCTTGCAAACACCGAAGAGGGGGTTTTGCAAGAGCCTCAGGGGTGATTTCTTTGAGCTTGCAGCGGCGGGGCGGACGTGGTTAATTGGCTGCGTGTGTTTGGGTTTGGGGATCTCGCCGGTTTGTCGCGCGTGGTGATGGGGGAGAGGTCCTGAAACGGACGGGCAGGCTGCAAGCCTGACACCCCTGGCAAAGGAGAGACCGATGAACGAGACGAATGACTACCGCGATTGCGTGTGGACCGGGAGCGCCCTGCTCGAACACTTCATGCAGGACGTGTTCGTCAAGCTCGGCGCCCCTGAACCGGACGCGCGCATCATCGCCGAGGTGTTGATTAGCGCGGACAGGAAAGGAATCGATTCCCACGGGATCGGCAGGTTGAAGCCGATCTATATCGACCGGATTGACCAGGGGATTCTTTCGCCGGTCACCCGGATCGACGTCGTGACGGAAAGCCAGACCACCGCGGTCTTTGACGGCCACAACGGCATGGGGCATGTGATTTCCAGACGCGCCATGCAGACGGCGATCGACAAGGCCGCTACCTACGGGCTGGGAATGGTGGCGGTTCGGAATTCGTCGCATTACGGGATCGCCGGCTATTATTCCGACATGTGTTCCGACCGCGGGATGATCGGCATCACCGGGACCAATGCGAGACCCTCCATTGCGCCGACCTTCGGCGTTGAAAACATGCTGGGCACCAATCCGCTGACTATCGGATTCCCCACCGACGAGGCGTTTCACTTCAACATTGACTGTGCGACGTCCGTCACGCAACGGGGAAAGATCGAGGCCTATGAGCGGGCGGGCAAAATCCTGCCGCCGGGGTGGGTCGTGGGGCGCGACGGCGGCACGCTGACAGATCCGAAGACGGTGCTGGAAGCGTTGACGCGGGGGACGTGCGCGCTGACCCCGCTGGGGGGGATCGGCGAGGAAACCGCCGGTTACAAGGGGTATGGCTATGCGACCGTGGTGGAGGTGCTGTCGGCCGCGCTGTCGAATGCGAAATTCATGAAAGAGCTGAACGGGGTCGATGCGTCGGGCACCAAAATACCCTACCCGCTGGGACACTTCTTTCTGGCCATCAATATCGAGAAGTTCATTGATCCGGCGGTATTCAAAGCGATCGCCGGCTCGATCATGCGCCAACTGCGAAACTCCGTGAAGGCCGCCGGACAGAGTCGGATCTATACCGCGGGCGAGAAGGAGTGGCTGGCGTCGATCTACCGGAACGCGCACGGCATCCCGGTTCCGCCCGTGCTGCGGGAGCAGCTTTCGGCGTTGAATCGCCGGTTCGTCCTCGACTGTCCCTTTCCCTGGGAGAAACGATGAAAGTCGTCCTGGCGCTGGATCAGGGAACCACCAGCTCGCGCGCCATTCTTTTCGACCATGCCGGCCGCATGGCCGGCATGGCGCAGCGCGAGATCACCCAGCGCTATCCTCAGGCGGGCTGGGTCGAGCATGACGCGCTGGAAATCTGGGAGCGTCAGATCGAGGTGGCCCGGGAGGTGCTGGCGAAGAGCGAAACCCGGCCGGCGGATGTGGCGGCCATCGGCATCGCCAATCAGCGTGAAACCACCGTGGTCTGGGACCGCCAGACGGGCATTCCCGTCTGCAATGCCATTGTCTGGCAGTGCCGGAGAACCGCTGCGATCTGCGAGGCGCTGACGGCGCAGGGCTGGGCTGAGAAAATCCGGTTCACGACGGGCTTGCCGCTGGATGCCTATTTCTCGGGGACCAAGCTGAAGTGGATTCTGGACCAGATTCCCGGCGTTCGGGCGCGCGCGCTGCAGGGCGACCTGCTGTTCGGAACGATCGATACCTGGCTGATCTGGAAATTGACCCACGGCCGTGTGCATGCGACGGACTACAGCAACGCCTCGCGCACCTTGTTGTACAACATCCGTGAACTGCGGTGGGACGCGGAGATCCTGTCGACCTTGGAGATTCCCGACGGGATGTTGCCGCAGGTCAGGCCGTCGAGCGGCTTTTATGGCGACACCGAGCCCGACTTGTTCGGCGGGGTCGGCATTCCGATCGCCGGCAATGCCGGCGATCAGCAGGCGGCGTTGTTCGGTCAGACGTGCTTTGAGGCGGGCAGCGCCAAAAACACCTACGGCACCGGCTGTTTTCTGCTGCAGAACACGGGCGCGCAGCCGACGACATCGCGGCACGGGTTGCTAACCACCCTGGCCTGGGGGATTGACGGGCGGGTGGACTATGCGCTGGAAGGGAGTGTCTTCACGGCTGGCGCCGTGGTCCAGTGGTTGCGGGACGAAATGCATCTGATCGCCACCGCCGCCCAGACGGAGGACGACGCCAACCGGGTGCCTGACACCCAGGGCGTTTACGTGGTGCCGGCCTTCACCGGGATGGGGGCGCCCTATTGGGACATGCATGCCCGCGGGGCGATCCTCGGGCTGACACGGGGCGCCCGGCGCGAGCATGTGGTGCGGGCGGCGCTGGAGTCGATCGCCTATCAAACCAAGGACGTGATCGACGCCATGCAGGAGGATTCGGGCAGGGACTTGAAGCATCTGCAAGCCGACGGCGGCGCCGCCGCCAACGGGTTTCTGATGCAGTTCCAGGCCGACATCCTGGGGGTGCCGGTGCGCACGCCGGAAATCATGGAAACCACCGCCCTGGGTGCGGCCTACCTGGCCGGGTTGGCGGTTGGATTCTGGCGCAACCCGGCGGAACTCCGCGAGCACGCGAAGGGAGGGCGGGAGTTCAGGCCCGTCATGCCGGAAGCCCACCGTCGTCTGCTTTATCAGGGGTGGCAACAGGCGGTGCGGCAGACCCTCGGCACGATTTGAGAGGCGCTTGCAAAACCTCCGGTTTGTGCAACGGAGGGTTCAGGGTTCGGGGTTCAGGAGGCGTTTCCGGTCTGAATCGTGGCATGCTGAACTCGGATTTCCAGCGCTTTCCAGGGGTTTTCAAGAGCCTTCTTAAACCGCAAACATACACTTTCTCTTCCGTGTGCTCCGTGGTTAATCTTTCAGCTTTCAGCTTGCAGTTTTCAGTTTTCAGTTTTCAGATTTTCTCATCATCCCCTCTTGCCTGCGGCGCGGCGGGACGCCGACGCCCTACCTGACGCTTCGCGCATTCCACACCCCACACCTATTGTTGGAATTGCTGCATTACGTTTGACAAGGGGCGTTCGTTGTGGTTTCATCAGCACGGTGTGAGGCGTGAGCCGGGTCATGTGCTCGGGGGTTAATTTCGTGGGAGGCCGTGATGTGTGGAATTGTGGGATACGTGGGGCTTGAGGGTGCGTGCGGCGTCCTGCTGGCGGGATTGCGGCGACTGGAGTACCGCGGGTACGATTCAGCCGGGATCGCGCTGGTTGACGACGGGACGTTGCATGTCTGCAAATCGGTCGGCAAGGTACAGGGGCTGGCCGACCGGGTTGCTGCCGAATGGCAGGACGCCGTATGCCGTCGGGGGTTCACGGGGATTTGCCATACGCGGTGGGCCACGCATGGCGCGCCGACCGAGGCCAACGCCCATCCGCATCTGGATCGTTCGGGCCGGATCGCGTTGGTTCACAACGGCATCATCGAGAACCACGCGGCGTTGCGGCGGAACCTTGAGGCGCGGGGCCATGTGTTCGCCTCCCAGACCGACACCGAGGCGCTGGCCCGGCTTGTCGGCGAGTGTTACCACGGCGATCTGGCGTCGGCGGTGGCCGAGGCGCTGGGGCATGTCACGGGGACGTATGGCATCGCCGTGGTTTCGGCAGACCATCCCGGCGAGCTGGTTGCGGCCCGACGGGGCAGTCCACTGGTCTTGGGCATGGGCTCCGGTGAGACGCTGGTGGCGAGCGATGTGACCGCGGTGATCAGCCGGACGCGGCAGGTGGTCTACCTTGAGGACGGCGATGTGGTGCACATCCGGAACGGGGAGGCGGATATTCGTACCCGCGACCGGGTGCCGGTTTCGCGCCGCGTGGACATGGTGGACTGGGATGCCGGCGCGGCGGAGAAGGGCGGGTTTGCGCACTTCATGATGAAAGAGATCCACGATCAGCCCGAGGCGATCGAAAACGCCCTTCGGGGCCGGTTGGATCTGGATGCGGGCACGGCGGTATGCGCCGGCCTGGGGCTGTCGCCACGCGAGCTGGCCGCTGTCCGCCGCATCGTGGTCGTGGCGTGCGGCACGTCGCTGCATGCCGGCATGGCCGGCAAATACGCCTTTGAAGGGCTGGCGGGGATCCCGGTCGAAGCGGAGCAGGCTGCCGAGTTCCGCTACCGCAACCCGATCCTCTCGCCCGATGATCTCGTGCTTGCCGTGAGCCAGTCGGGTGAAACGGCCGACACCCTGGCGGCGGTGCGCGAGGCTTCGGGAAAAGGGACGTGGGTGGCGGGCATCTGCAACGTGGTCGGCTCGACCATCGCCCGGGCGGCCGGGCGGGGCGTCTATCTCCATGCCGGGCCCGAGATCGGCGTGGCCTCGACCAAGGCGTTTACCAGCCAGCTCACGGTGCTGACCGCGCTCGCACTCAAGTTTGGCCGTGGCCGCAGGCTCTCCCGCGAGGAGGGAATCGGCCTGTGTCACGAGCTGCAATCCCTTCCCGATGCGGTGCGCCGCGTGTTGGCGCAGAACGACCGGATCGCCGCGCTGGCCGAGCGTTATGGTCAGACACGCGACATGTTTTACATCGGCCGCGGGGTGCTCTTTCCGGTCGCGCTGGAGGGCGCGCTCAAGATCAAGGAAATCAGCTACATCCACGCCGAGGGTTACCACGCGGCCGAACTGAAGCACGGCCCCATCGCGCTGCTGGACGAACACGTGCCGGTGGTGGCTTTGTTGAATGACATTCCGGGCAAGGAAAAGACGCTGGGCAATGCGCAGGAATGCCGCGCCCGCAGCGCGCCGGTCCTGGGAATCGTCACGGAGGGTGATGACGAGGCGTGTGCCGTTGCGGACGCCGTCATCGAGGTGCCGCGCCTGGGTTTGTATACCACGCCGATCGTCACGGTCGTCGCGCTGCAGATGCTGGCGTATCACGTCGCCCGTCTCCGAGGCTGTCCCATTGACCAGCCGCGCAATCTGGCGAAGAGCGTCACCGTCGAATAACCAATTGACACACGGAATCGAGAGGATGCATATGGGAAAATTGTTTGGCACGGACGGCGTTCGGGGGCAGGCCAATTGCGACCCGGTGACCCCCGAAATGGCGCTGCAGATCGGCAAGGCCGTCGCGGCGGTGATCGGCGCGAGCGGACACAGCAGCAAGCGCGTCGTCCTGGGCAAGGACACGCGGCTTTCCGGCTACATGCTCGAGAGCGCCCTGACCAGCGGCCTCGTCTCGATGGGCGCCGACGTCTTTCTCGTCGGCCCCGTGCCCACGCCCGCCGTGGCGCACCTGACTCGCTCGCTCGCGGCGGATGCGGGGATCATGGTGACGGCGTCGCACAATCCATTTGACGACAACGGCATCAAGCTCTTCAATTCCGACGGCTACAAGCTCGACGACGCGGCGGAGGAGGCGATCTCCGAGCGGGTGTTGAGCGGGCGTATTCTCTCGGACCACATCCGAAGCGATCAATTGGGCAAGGCCTATCGCGTGGACGACGCCCGCGGGCGCTACATCGAGTTCACCAAAAGCACGATCCGCAACGAGAAGCTGAGTCCGCTCAAGATTGTTCTGGACGCCGCCAATGGCGCGGGCTACCAGATGGCGCCGTACATCTTTCGTGAGCTGGGCGCGTCGATTGTGAAAATGAACACCGACCCGGACGGCTACAACATCAACAATGGGTGCGGCGCGCTCCATCCCGAGGTGATGGCCGGGCGCGTCCGGGAGTGCGGCGCGGATCTCGGGATCGCGCTGGACGGCGATGCCGACCGGGTGATCTTCAGTGACGCGGACGGGTGTGTCGTCGACGGCGATCGGATTCTGGCGATCTGCGCGCTGGCGTTCCACGAGGCGGGCGTGTTGGCCGAAGACACGCTGGTCTGCACGAGCATGAGCAACCTGGGGTTGCACGAGGCGATGAAGCGGCACGGCATCTCCGTCGCGGTGACGGACGTCGGCGACCGGTACGTGATCGAGCGGATGCGCGCGTCCGGCCTTTCGCTGGGCGGAGAGAAATCGGGGCACTTGATTTTTCACGACTTTGCCACAACCGGCGACGGCATCATCAGCGCCCTGCAGGTGATGCGCGTCATGAAGCAAACCGGCAAATCGCTCGCGACGCTGGCCGCCTGCATGGAGGAATATCCCCAGAGGCTGACGGGACTGAAGGTTCGCGAAAAGCCGCCGATCCCGGAGGTGCCAGCGCTCGCCGCCGCCATCCGGGAGGCCGAGCAGGCGCTTGCCGGCGTGGGCCGGATCGTGGTCCGATATTCCGGAACCGAGCCCAAAATCCGCATTCTGGTCGAGGCGCGGACGCAGGCGCTTGTTGACCAGTGGCATGATCACGTGGCCGCAGCCATCTACCAGACCGTGGTGTGATGCATACCGGTGAGGGGCTCCGTGCCCATCCGGATCCGAGGAGTGCCGATGAAAACAGACACGTTAAAACGTCGGTTGCAGGAGCGGGGTGTGGTGCTTGTGGATCCCGCCACCGTGTACGTGGCGCCCGATGTGGCGCCGGAACGGATTGAAGCCGGCGTGGTGCTCCATCCCGGATGCAGGCTCGAGGGGCGTGATCTGGCGCTGGGGCCGAATTGCCGTTTGGGCGTCGAGGGGCCGATCCGGCTGAAGGACTGCCAGTTGGGGGCGGACGTGGTGCTCGGGGGAGGGAGTTTCGAGCGGGCGACGTTGTTGGACGGGGTGAGCGGCGCGGATCAGGCGCATGTGCGGCCGGGGTGTCTTCTGGAGGAGCGGGCGACGTTCGGCCATTGCTGCGGGTTTAAGCAGACGATCCTCATGCCTTTTGCGACGACGGGGAGTCTGGTCAACTTCTGCGATTGTTTGCTCGCGGGGGGAACCGGGAGCCACGACCACTCCGAGGTCGGGTCGTCTTTTGTCCATTTCAACTTCACCCCGCACGGTGACAAAGCGACGGCGTCACTCTTCGGCGACGTGACCGACGGCGTGCTGTTGCGGAGCGGGCGGATCTTTCTGGGGGGCCAGTGCGGGGCGGTAGGCCCGGTGCGTGTGGCTTACGGGTCGGTGCTGGCGGCGGGGCAGGTGCTGCGCCACGACGTCGAGACGCCCGATTTGCTGGTCGTGCCGCCGACGCTCCCGCCGGGGGATCGCCCGTACGACATGGGCTACCGGCGTCCGGAGCGGGTGGTCCACAACAATCTGGTCTACATCGGCAACCTGCTGGCGCTCGACCAGTGGTATCGCCACGTCCGGTTCGGATTCATGACCCGCACCCTGGAGGGCGCGCGCTGCCATGCCGGCGCGATACAGCGGGTGGACGAGGCCCTGCGCGAGCGGGTGGAGCGGCTCGCCGTGTTTGTCCGCCTGATCGGGGAGGGTGCCGCGCGTGCGAGTTTTCCGGGCGGGTGGGAGCCGGTGTGCGAACGGATCGAGCAGGCGCTGGCGTCACGGGCCGCGATCGGCAGGCCCGATGCGATCGAAACGATTGTCACCTCCCTAGCGGGCGCGAGCTGGCCCGCGGCCGTGCAACGGCTTGACGCCGATGCGGCCGGTGCCCTGCGAAGCTGGCTGAAGTCGGTCGTCTCCGTCATCGTCGGTGGCGCCGGCAAGCAGGGCACGGGAAGGATGGAGTAGCGGCGTTGTGCGAAACAGCGAAAAACGGGATGTTGCCGTGCGGACGTTGCGGGCGCTGCTGGTGCTGGTCGCGGCCTCGGCGCTAGCCCTTGTTCTCTGCGGTGTCTTCTGGCGCATGCGTCAGCCGACGCGCCCGGGGGGCGGGGATGAGCGTCCCGCCGACCCGGCGTCGTTGTCCGGGGTCCGAGCCGCTTCTATTATTGCGCCACACACCGCCGCCGTCTGGCGCGTGACGCATTCCCCCGGTGTCGGCGGTCGGGATCCATCCCAGCCGCATGCATTTTCAAATTCCCTTTTCCAGGCGCGCTCCGAGCCGCCGCGCGGTCCCCCCGCCGCCGGCCCGGATGGCGCGGGGGTGGCCGCCGCCGGCGCCACGGGCGAGCACCCCCTGTTTGCCGCTTTGCGCGCCAGCGCGGGACAGCCCATTCCAGCCGAAGTGCGCGCATTGGCGCTTGAGATCACGGACGGCAGCACCAACGATCTGCAGCGTGCCCGCTTGATTTACGACTGGATCACCGATTATATCCGGTACGATACGGAAGAGTGGGCGCACGTGGTCGCTGGCGCCGAGGACTACTGTCACGACCACGACCCGCTCAGCGTGCTGCGCCGCGGCACGACGGTCTGCATTGGCTACGCCTGGCTGTTCGACGCATTGGCGCAAAGCGTCGGCTTGCGTGCGACATATCTGATCGGTGATGTGCGCGGCTATCGCGGCACCGAGGATGATACGCTCGTCAGCGCCTTCAAACACGCCTGGAACGCGGTCGAGGTTGACCAGACATGGATGCTTCTAGACGCGACCTGGGGGGCGCGTCAGACTGAACAGGTCGAAGACGCCTATGCGGCGCGCCGCGCCTACTACTTTAACACGCCGGCCAACCAGATGATATTCGATCATCTGCCCGAATCGGCTGCGTGGCAGCTCTTGGTGGATCCGGTTCCGGATGTCGCGAGCTTTGCGGCGCTGCCCAATCTGAAGCCGGCCTTCTTCACCGATGGCTTGCGGCTCGCAAACGCTTTCACGGACACGCTGCATCTGGGGGCGGGCACGCAGGCCGGTATTACGCTCCAGGCTCCTGAAGACGTGAGACTGATTGCCACCCTGAGTCAGGCGGATGGTGCGAACACCCGGATGCTGCCTATGGTTCAGGAGGGCGATAGACGCGATGTGGTCGTTGGATCGGTTCCGGCGGGCACGTACATCTTACGCGTCTACTCGTCGTCCGGGACGGCCCCCGTCCGTTTCGAATGCGCGGCCGATTTTGTCATCGTAGCGGATTAACCTATTGAGGCGCTTTCAAAACCTCTGGTTTGTGCAAGCGAAGGGTTCAGGGTTATCAGGGACGAGGTTTATCAGGGTCGGGCCTTCTGTGCCACCCGCACCTGGGCGCGTGGAGTCGTTACAACCTAAGCCCTCGACCCTCTCCGACCACCTGCCCATCCTCTGCGACGTGCGAATCCCGGGCGAGGCGTGAGGGTTGGCGTGAGGGTTGCCTACGCGCCCGTTGGCAGCAATTCTAACACTGGCAGCCGCTATCGGGATCCAAATCGGGATCGGGACCGAAATTGACGAGAATGCAGGGAATTCGACCCCGACCCCGAACCCGATAGCGATTTCGACTGGTCGGATGTGCTCAAAATTAGAATGGCTGTGATTGACCCCAGCTCGTGGGTGGTCTATACTGAGGGCATTTATCAGGAGCAATTGCCGTAAAATGATGACTGACGAATCGGAGCATGATATGCCGAAGACACCGCCTCCGCTGCCAAAGGGTGGAGATGGCGGGAAGCGTCCCGCCGGGGGCCCGCCACAACGTTTTATGCTGGCCTGGCTGGTCGTCCTCGTGTTTTTGGGTGTGACCTTATGGATGATGTCCGGCAACCGGTCCGCCGGCGGCATGCGCGACATTTCCCAGGGAGAACTGGAGCGGCTCGCCGCTGCGGGCGAGATTGAAAAGGTCGAGTTCATCCCCGACCCCTCGGGCGGCATCCTCCATGTGCGCGCCGTCAAGAAGGGCGGGCTTGAAAAGTTCAAACTGGTCATCCTGGATTCCGAAGGCACGTCTCTCAACGAGCGGTTGCGTGTGCATGGCGTGAATCCTTCGGTCGCGACCAAATCGGTCTGGACGGCCCTGATGTTCCAACTGCTCCCGGTGGTGTTGTTCATCGGGTTGCTCTACTTCGTCTTCATGCGGCAGGTACGGGCTTCGGGCGTGGGCGCGATGAATTTCGGCAAGAGCCGCGCCAAGATGCTGAATCAGGACAAGAAGAAGATCACCTTCGCCAACGTGGCCGGGATCAAGGAGGCCAAGGAAGAGGTGCAGGAGATCGTCGAGTTCCTCAAGGAGCCGAAGAAATTTTCCAGACTGGGGGGGCGCATTCCCAAGGGGGTGCTGCTGATGGGACCGCCCGGCACGGGCAAAACCCTGATGGCCAAGGCGATTGCCGGCGAGGCCGATGTCCCCTTCTTCAGCATCAGCGGCTCGGACTTTGTGGAGATGTTTGTGGGGGTCGGGGCGTCGCGCGTGCGCGATATGTTCGAGCAGGGCAAGAAGAACGCGCCGTGCATCATCTTCATTGACGAAATCGATGCCGTTGGTCGCAGCCGATTCACCGGGATTGGCGGGGGGCATGACGAGCGGGAGCAGACGCTCAACGCGCTGCTCGTTGAGATGGACGGGTTCGAGACCTCCGAAGGCGTGATCATCATTGCGGCGACGAACCGTTCCGACGTGCTCGATCCCGCCTTGCTGCGGCCCGGGCGGTTTGATCGTCAGATCATGATCGACCTGCCGACGCTCGACGGTCGCGAGGAGATTCTGCGGATGCACGCGCAGAGCCTGAAACTCGGCCCGACCGCGGACCTGCGTCGCTCGGCCCGTGGCACGCCGGGATTCTCCGGGGCCGATCTGGCCAACCTCCTCAACGAAGCGGCGCTGCTGGCCGCGCGTCAGAACAAAGAGGGGATTGATCAGACCGATCTTGAGGAAGCCCGCGATAAAGTGTTGTGGGGCCGCGAGCGGCGCAGCCGGGCGATGAGCGAAAAGGAGCGGAATATCACCGCGTGGCATGAGGCGGGGCACGCCCTGACGCAGGTCTTGCTGGAACACACCGAACCGGTGCACAAAGTCACGATCATCCCGCGCGGCCAGGCGCTGGGGGCGACGATGTCGCTGCCGGATCACGACGTGCTCAACCGCACCTGCAACGAGCTGCTGGACCAACTGGTTGTGCTCATGGGCGGGCGCATTGCGGAGAAACTGCATACCGGCGATATTTCCACCGGCGCGCGGATGGACATCCGCATGGCGAGCCAGATCGCGCACCACATGGTCTGCGAATACGGGATGAGCGAGGTGATCGGTCCCCAGGCGTTTGGAGAAAATCAGGAACTCATCTTTCTCGGGCGTGAAGTCTCGCGGACGCAGTCGCACAGCGATGCCACATCGGAGCGGATTGACGCCGAGATCAGCCGGCTGATCCGCGATGCCTGCGACCGGGCCGATGCCCTGCTGACGACTAACCGCGACAAGCTGCAGCTTCTGGTCGACCGCCTTCTCGAAGAGGAGACGATGGACGGTCGCGAGGTGGCCGATCTGGCGAAGCTGGGGCGGTTTCTGACACGTGGGGAGTTGGCTGAGCGGGATGAGCAGGAGCGCCGGGCGCGTGCCGAACGGGAAGCTGTGGCCGAGGCTCAGGCGCAGGCTCGGTTGCAGGCCGAAGCGCTGAAAACGGCTCCCGCGCCGGAGACGCTGGCGGCGGCTGTCGATGGCGAGGCACCGGCTCCGCCAGCGCCACCCGTGCCGCCTGCCTGACCCGGGGGAACGTGCGCGATGGGCTGTGGCAGAGAGACAATGTGGCGGTGTGACGGACGGACGGTCAGCTTGGACCGGCCGATGGTCATGGGTATTGTCAATGTTACGCCCGACAGTTTTTTCGACGGGGGTTTGTGGGACGGATCGCCGGATCGTGCGGTTGCCCACGGCGTGGCCCTGCTGGAAGCCGGAGCCGACATGCTGGATATCGGCGGAGAGTCCACGCGGCCCGGTGCGTTCGAGGTGCCGGTTGATGAGGAACTGAGCCGCGTGATTCCGGTCATCCGCGCGCTGGCCGGCCGGACGCGGGTGCCGTTGGCGGTCGACACCCGGAAGGCGGCGGTCGCCCGCGCGGCCGTCGCGGCAGGCGCCTGCATCATCAACGACGTCACGGCGCTCGGGGGCGACCCGGCGATGCGGCGGGTGGCGGTCGAGACGGGTGCGGGCGTGGTGCTCATGCACATGCGTGGCACGCCGCAAACCATGAACGGCCTCGCCGTGTATCGAGATGTCGTGCGGGAGGTGGGTGACGAATTGCGCGCGGCGGTTGACGCCGCCCGCGCGGCCGGCGTGGCGGCGGAGGCGATTCTGGTCGATCCTGGATTCGGCTTTGCCAAAGAGGTGGAGCATAACGTCGCGCTGCTTCGCGAGCTGGGTCGGCTGACGGCGCTGGCGCCGGTCATGGTCGGACTGTCGCGCAAGCGGTTCATCGGGGCCCTGACCGGGCGATCGCAGCCGGCTGAGCGGATGGCCGGGAGCGTCGCCGCCGCGATGCTCGCCGTGCAGCGCGGCGCATCCGTCGTGCGGGTTCACGATGTGCGGGAGACCGTGGACGCGTTGCGTGTTCTGGTTTCGGTTGCACCGGGAGAGAGGCAGGCCGTAAAATGCTGACATCGCTCCAGATCGAATTCCGGGATATTCTGCAGATCGCCATTCTGGCTTCGGTGCTCTATTACATGCTGCGCTTCATCCGCGGGACGCGGGCCGCAGCCATCCTGATGGGACTGGGAATCGTGATTTTCGTGGTTTTCGCATCCATCAGCATCTTCAAGCTTGATGTGCTCGGCTGGCTGTTTGGCGGGTTGGCGCTGTACCTCGCCTTCGGGGTGATCATCATTTTTCATCCGGAATTTCGCCGGGGATTGGCCATTCTCGGGAAACAACCGTTTCTCAGCACGTTGCCGTGGCAGGCCGTGCGGCACATGCAGCCGGAGCGTGTGTCGGAAAAACTCTACGAAGTGGTGGACCAGCTCTCGGAGCGGCGGATTGGCGCCCTGATCGCCATCGAGCGGACGGAGAATCTCGACATGTTTGTGGAAACGGGCGTGCGGATCGAGGCTCCGCTGGTTTCGGAACTCCTCCAGACGCTCTTTTATCCGCCCGCGCCGTTGCATGACGGCGGGGTGATCGTCAGGGGCGAGCACATTGTGGCGGCCCGGTGCATTTTTCCGCTGTCGGAGCGGCAACGCCCTGATTTGAAGGGGCTGGGGACGCGCCATCAGGCGGCGGTGGGGTTGAGCGAGGCGAACGACGCGGTCGTCATTGTCATCTCCGAAGAGACGGGGGCCGTGTCCATCGCGCACGACGGCAAATTCTACCGGGGGATGCGTCCGGACGCGTTGCGCCGCTATTTGCGGGCGCTGGATCCGCGGCAATCCGACGACCACATGACGTTCGGGCGATTTCTGGAGCGTCTCAACCAGCGGAGTACAGAGAACGGTTTTTCGCAACGGTTCCTGCAGTTCGTCCATCGGAAGCGGGAGGTGCGTCATGACTAACCCCGCCACGGGATGGCGGCAGAACGCGGTTCTGCGCGATGTTTTATTCTGGGTGCTGCGCGACTGGCGATGGAAGACGGTGGCGCTGGTGCTGGCGACCGCTCTCCATCTTTTTATCCGGGCGCGCATACGGCACACGGAGACGGTGATGGTGCCGCTGGATCTGGATCCGCAGGCACAGGTGGCGGCTGCGACGATCGAGCCGCTCGCCGTGTCGGTGACCATTCAGGGGTCGCTGACGGAACTGCAGCGATTGGACAGCCGCCAGCTCCGCATGATTGTCCGTCCCAGCGTCTCGGAAGGGCGCACAGGACAGGGATCGTGGATCCGTCGCCTGTTGCGGTCGGCCGCGGGCAACCGTTCCCGCATCACGGGCAATACCGAGGAGTTCCGTTTGACCGTGCGCAATCTCCAGGGGGGGAACCGGCAGATACGGGCGATCAAAATCGAACCCAAGATGGCGAAGGTCACCTATGACGTGCGCGGCGAGATCGAGTTGCCGGTGGCGGAGCCGGTCGTGCTGGGGAAGCCCTACCGGGGGCGTGTGGTCGTGGATTACACACCCAAGACGGTTCGCGTGACCGGCTCGCGCGATCAGCTCGAAGAGATGGCCGCCAGCGGGGTGCAGTTGCAGACGGATCCGGTGGACGTCGACGGCCGCGTACAAGGCTACAAGAAGACGGTTCAGATTTTGCAACCCAGCGTGTCCCGGCTTGTCAAATTTGATCCTGCCGAAGTGACCGTTGAGGTCAAGATCATCACGGATCGGTTCACGATCAGTTTTTCGAACGTCACGGCGCTTGTGACCGGGTTTCCCGGCGACGGACAGGCGTGGCGCTGCGTGCCGCCCGAGGTGTCCGTACGGCTGACCGGCCGTGCGGAAGTGGTCAACGCCATGCAACCCGGCCAGGTTTCGGTCTTTGTCGATATGCGCGATGCGCAGCGGCTCGGTACAAACGTCCTGCCGGTGAAGGTTTTTATTCCCTTTGACTTGTCGGTCGAAACGGCCGAGACGGAGCCGCCGGCCGTGACCGTGCTGGCGTTGCAGCCGGAGACCGTGCCGGAGGCGAAACCGGAAGCCGCGTCGGAGGCGGATCCCGATGGGGATGGTTCCGAAGCGGATCCCGAAGGATGATGGCTATGGCAGACCTCACGCAAACACAGGATACGGCGACGCCGCCGAAACTGGCGGCTCGCCTGGCAGGCGCCGCATTGATTCCGGCCAGCCTGTTTCCGCTGCTCGCTCTGGTGACGTATGATTGCCGGGATGTGTCGTGGATTCATGTGCCGGCCAATATGCCGCCCGCGAATTTGATGGGCGTGGTCGGCGCCTGGCTGATCTTCTGGGGCTATGCGCTGTTCGGGTTTGCGTTGTGGCTGTTGCCGCCGACGCTGATACTCATCGGCCTGCTCATGGTATTCGGCAATCCCGTGCGGCTCGGGAGACGGCTGCTCTGGGGTTTCCTGTTTCTCGTGATGGTGTGCGCGCTCATACAATTAGCGTCCGGAGCGACGCCGGTGTTGGAGCCAATGCGGGATCTCAACATCACGCCGAATGCGGGCGGCGTCGTGGGGCAATGGGTGATGACGTGCTTTCTCAAGCGCTGGTTCAATCCGGTGGGTGGCGCGGTGGTGGCGGTGACGCTGGTGGTGGTGTTCGGGGTGCTGACGGTTGGCGTGCGGACGCTGTGGCGCGCGGGGGCCTGGTTCCGGCAGCGGTGGCAGGAGCGGCGCCAACACGCGCTGGCGGTGGCGGCGCGTCTGAGCCGCGAAGCGGAGGGTGCCGCAAAGGACGCGGAACGCGATCGGGTGCGGGAGACCCGGGAGTCCGTCCGTCGGGCGCGCGAGCAGGAACGGCTGTCGCGACAGCAGCAGGAAGAAGAGACCCGGCGCGTCTTCGAAGCGCGCAAACGGATGCTGGCCGAAGAACGCCTCCAGGTTTCGCCGCAACCGGAAGATGACGTACGTAACAAGGCGGCTGCGATGCGCGAAGCGGCGAAACGCGAACAGCGCGGCGTTGCCGATGCGCCAGCGGCGGAGGGTGCGGATGCGGCTGTTTCGTCGGTGGCGGATGCCGATGATGCCGGTGTATCTGAGACGCCGCTGGAACCGTATCGTCTGCCGCCGGTCGAGTTGCTTTCACCGGTTCCCGATGACCGGCCGACGGTGGGCGACATGCAGCAGACGGCCGCCAATCTGGTCGCCAAATTTAAAGAGTTCAACATTCAGATCGAGGTGACCAACATCATTCCGGGGCCGGTCGTGACCCAATACGAGGTGCTGCCCGGCCCGGGTGTCCGCGTGGAACGGATCGCCGCTGAAGTGCGCAACCTCCAACTCGCGCTCGGAGCCGCCAGCCTGCGGGTTCTGGCGCCGATTCCGAACAAGAAGGTGTGCGGCATCGAAGTGCCCAACCTGGTGGCGCAGAAGGTGACGTTACGCCAGGTATTGGAAGGTGACATGTGGACGAAAGGGACGTATGGCCTGCCCCTGGCCATGGGCAAGGATGTCGTGGGCAAGGACCTGGTGCTCGACTTGGCGACACTGCCACACATGCTGGTCGCCGGTCAGACGGGATCGGGCAAGAGCGTGTGTCTGAATGCCATCCTCATCGGGTTGCTCATGAGCCGGACGCCGGAGGAACTGCGCCTGATCCTGGTCGACCCCAAACGCGTCGAGTTCCCGCCCTACAACGATCTGCCGCACTTGCTCGTGCCGGTCATCACCGATCCCAAGAAGGTGGCGTATTCCCTGCGGTGGGCGCTGGGCGAGATGGACAAGCGGCTGAAAATGTTCCAAGCGGCCAAAACCCGCAACATTGCCGCGTTCAACAACCGGATGATCGTGCAGCAGGACGACCTCTTCGCCCCCGGTCCGGACACCGAACCGGTGGACGACGGCTTTCCACGGAAACTGCCCCATATTGTGATTGTCATCGATGAGATGGCCGACCTGATGACCACCGTCGGTAAGGAGGTCGAGGCGAGCATTTCGCGTTTGGCGGCCGTGTCGCGCGCGGCAGGCATCCATATGATTCTGGCCACGCAGCGGCCTTCGGTCGATGTGCTCACCGGCACCATCAAGGCCAATATTCCGGGGCGTGTCGCATTCCAGGTCGCACAGAGGAACGACAGCCGGATCATTCTCGATGCCCAGGGCGCCGAGAGCTTGATCGGCAGAGGAGACATGATTTTTCTCGATTCCAAACTCGGACAGGTGCGCGTCCAGGGGGCCTGGGTCGGCGACGACGAGATCGCCCGCGTGGTCACGTTTGTCAAGGAGCACAGCCGTGCGGCGTTTGACGACACCTTCCTTACCAAGCTCGAGAAGGTGCGGGAGTTGGGCGCCGATGACGTCGACGCGGATGATGCCGGCCACGAGGGGACGACAGACGCCGCGCGAGGCGAGGGCGAGGGGGCGGCTGAGGAAGACGGCGATGAGGTGATGGTGCGGGAGGCGATGCGCGTGATTCGGGACACGCGCCGCGCGTCGACGTCCACGCTGCAGCGGCGGCTGCGCATCGGGTTTACACGCGCGGGTCGCATTATGGATCTATTGGAAGCGCGCGGGATCATCGGACCTCCGCAGGGCGTGGCCCCCCGCGATATATTGGTTGATCTGGATGCTGGATATGCGCATACTGACGGTTCGTCGGAAGCTTCAGCCAATCTGGAGGAGTCTGTTGGAGGTGTGTTTGAATCGGATGCCCAAGAACCGTCGGACGGTTCCGAAGACACCGCGGGCGGGTTGAGGTAACGGGAAGGCAGGTGCGGATTTATGGCGCTAGGATCGATCTTAAAAGAAGCACGTGAACGGAAAGGGCTGACATCCCAGCAGGTCGCCGAGACCACCCGGATGATGGTGCAGATTGTGGAAGATCTCGAACTCGAGGATTTCCGCAGGATTGCCGCGCCGCTCTACGGAAGGGGTTTTATCAAGCTATATGCCGAATGTGTCGGCATCGAGCCGGACCCGTTGGTTGCGGAATTCATCGAGATATTCACGGGAAAGCGCCCCCCCCAGATTCAGCGCCGCGCGGTATCGGTCGCCCCTCCGGTGTCAGCGCGGTTGCAGCCGGATGCGCGCAAGCCGGAGACCGCGTCCCTGTCTGCGCCGATCACGTCCGGGCCGGGATTCCAACCGCCTGCACAGGGGAATGCACCGTCGCCTGGCGAACGGATCGAGCAGAAATCGGAACCCGCCCCGGAGGTGATGCCGCTGGACGAACCGGCAGAAGAACCGGCCTCTGATCTGTTTACCCTCGCGCAAAACAAGAGGCCGACTGCTCCGCAGCGGCAATCCCGTGGCGTCCGCGAGCCGGCGGCGCTGCCGCCCCGGGTTCTCCCGTTCAGCGGCGGGAGTCCGACAGCGGAGCAACCGGATGATCTCCCGGAAGAGACGGCCCCACCGCCTCCAAAACGATCGGGCGAAGCGGCGTGGTGCCCGTCCCGGGTGGTGGTGCGGGAAGTGGCTCGAATCTGGAGCGGCATGCCGCGGTTGCCCTCGGAGTGGCTAACGCCCCGACGGATGATGCTCGCCGTGGCTGTCGTGGCGGGCGTGGCCATTCTGCTGCTCGGTGTGCGCTTCCTCGCCTGGCTGACCGAACGGTCGGCTTCCCAGCCGGTCGTTTCCGTACGCGTGCTTCCGCCTCCGCCGCCCTATTTTGAGTGAGGCTGTGGCTGGCGCGCGGGTGTTGGCGGGCGATGTTCGTGAGTCAGATTTCGGCAGAAGAGGGAGTGGTGTGTTGCGTTCAAAATCGGTTTCGGTCGGGTTCGTCAGTCTGGGGTGTTCGAAGAATGTGGTGGATGCCCAGGTGATGGCCGGGTTTGTGTTGGACGATGGCCTGGTTCTGGCACCCGCTCCGGAGGCGGCCGATGTCGTGATCGTCAACACCTGTGCCTTTATCGGCGACGCGCGCGCAGAGGCCGCCGAGGCTATTCTGCAGGTGTGCGGGCTCAAGACGGCTGGCGGCTGCCGCGGCGTGGTGGTCACGGGGTGCATGGCGCAACGGTATGGCGACCGTCTGCTCAAGAGTTTCCCGGATATTGACGCCTGTGTCGGCGTGGATGCGCTGGATCAGATCGGAGCGATCATCCGCCGCGTGGCCGCAGGTGAGCGGGGCATCGTCGCGGTCACGGCAGAACCGTCGCGTCTGTTCACGCCCACCCGGCCGACGCTCTCGTTCAGCGGCGGGCCGTTCGCCTGGCTCAAGATCGCCGACGGATGCAGCCATGCCTGCGCGTTCTGCGCGATACCGGGCATCCGCGGGAAGCTCCGCTCGCGGCCGATGGAGGAGGTGCTGGCCGAAGCCCGCGCGTGCCTCGGCGCCGGCGCGCGCGAATTGAATCTCATTGCGCAGGACACGACCGCCTATGGCCGGGAGCGCCGGGAGCCCGACGGCCTGGCGACGCTGTTGCGGATGCTGGATGCCCTGGACGGCCGCTTCTGGATACGTGTGATGTACGGGTATCCGTCGCTGATCTCCGACGCGCTGCTCGAAACCGTCGCCGTGTCCCGGCACGTCTGCCGCTATTTCGATGTGCCGGTGCAACACAGCCACCCCGACATCCTGCGAGCGATGCGGCGGGCCGATACGATCAAGCCGGTCGCACGGCTTGCCGAGCGGATCCGGAACGCCGTACCGGGCGCGGTTTTGCGCACCACCTGCCTGGTTGGATTTCCCGGCGAAGGAGACGCCCATTTTGAGCATCTTCTGGCCACCGTGAAGCAGGCGCGTTTTGACCATGTGGGGGTCTTCGTCTACTCGCCCGAAGCGGGGACGGCCTCTTACCGGATGGGCGCTGTTCCGCCGCTTGAAGTGGCCGAGGAACGGCGGCGGCGGCTCATGCTGGCGCAACGGCGGATTGTGGATGAGAAACGACGCGAGCTGACCGGCACGCGCGCCGACGCCCTGCTCATCCGCACCGCTCGCCCGCTGCGCGGCCGTCCGACCTGGGAGGCGCGGCTCGAACGTCAGGCTCCCGATGTAGACGGCGTGACGCGCGTCGTCGGCGTGCTGACGGGCGCCCGTCCGGGGGATTGGGCGCAAGTCGCCATTACGGGTGGCCGCGGCTACGACCTGTATGCGGCGGTTACCCCGTAGCGAAACCCTTGGAAGCGCCGAGAATCGGGGTTCGGGGTTCGGGGTTCGGGGTTCAGGCCGGAAACGCCTCCTGAACCCCGAACCCTGAACCCTCTCCGCTTGCACAAACCGGAGGTTTTGCAAGCGCCTCATGCGTTTGCCCTGCCATTTCCGGTTTGGCATCCGGCGTGAATTTTGGTATAGTGCATAAACGCGTAATTACTCAAACATGTGTTGTATGCCGGAAAACGATAGTGACATCACGGGTGGCGTACCGCAGGCCTCGGGGAATGGCGCGGCAAACGCGGAAAACGTTTTGGACGGCGTGTCTTCACACGGGTGGCCGGCCGATGAAGCGTTGCGCATTTGGCGGGAGGTTCACCGGGTCATTTACGGGGCCGCAGGCGAGGCGGACGCCCTGCAGGCTGTTTGTGAGGCGCTGCTCACATTCGCCGGTTGCGCCTGTTCCCGCATCGGGCTGATTGACACGGACGATCCGTGTGTGGTGCGTTTTACTGCATCGGCCGGTCGATTTCATGGGGCGTTGAGCGAACGGTCGTTCCGGATCGACGGGAGCGTGCTCGCCGACACGTTGCCGCTTGTCCATGCGTTGGAGACGGGCGAACCGGTTGTTTCCGCCGTGACGTCCAACACGTTCTTTCGGCGTTGGTTCTCACTGGGTGATCGCCGGGGGTTTTGCGCGGCGTTTCCCTTGCGAACGGGATTGAGTCGATTCGGAGTTCTGGCGCTGGTTGCTGCAGATGCGGCTGTTTTTTCCGGTTCCAGGCTACGGTTTTGGGGTGATCTGGCCGATACGGTGGCACACGGAATCGGCGCGATGAGAGATCGTCAGGCTCGCCTTCTGGCAGAGCGCGCCTCGCGCGCGGCCGATGCCCTGCTTCACGCGGCGATTGGCAGTGCGCCGATGTTGATCACCGTGCGCAATGCGGACGGACGCCTGACACGTGTGCTCAACGGTGGGCAGGCCCTGCCTCCCGGCTTTACCCATCAAAATATGATCGGGCTTTTTCCGTCGGCTGACGGTTTGCCAACGCCGAACGGGCTCGATGAGCATGATCGTCGGATCGTTTCCAGCGGCGGTCAGATCCAGGTGGAGCGTTCCGTGACCGGTCCGGACGGCGTGCCGCGATCGGTCTGGACGACCCGGGGACCGCTTTTAGACAGCGATGGCCAAGCAGGCGGCATCTATGAGATCATTCGTGACATCTCGAATGAAAAAGAAGCGGCGCAACGCCTGCTTCACGTCACACGGTCACGGACGGTTCTCAGTGACCTGGGACAGGTTTTGGTACGATCCGACTCGGAGGAGGCGCTCCTTGCCGGCGCCTGCCGAGCACTGACCGAGGCGGGAGGCTATATCCAGTGCTGGGGCGTCCGGATCGAATCCGAAAACGCATGCCGGATCCGGATATTGGCCGCAGGGGGGGAACCGGCCAGAAAGGAAACGCAGCCGGTTCAGGAAAAGCGCGAATGGGCCGCTTTTCCCGAGCCGCATAAGCTTGCGCGGGCGATTCAAGGCGGCTTGTCGGAAGTCTGCAGCGGGGATACGCCCCCTGCCGCGGAGCTCTGTCGTCCGTTGGGAAGGGTGGACAGCCGTGTGCGGGCCTGCGCCACGATGTCCTTGTGGGACGGCGCAACGCTCTATGGCGCCTTGGTGGTGTGTGCCGCTACGGATGCCGCGTTTTCGGAGGAAGGAATCGAGTTTCTCCGGGAGCTGTCGCGGGACATCAGCTTCGGCATCACCGCACTTCGGGCGCGCCTGGCGCATCTGGCAGCCGAACAGAAGCAGCATGAAACGTCGGAGCTGTTGCGCAATGTCATTGAAGGCTCCTCTGATTTTATCTACATCGTCGATTTTCAGGGACGCTACCAGCAGTTCCTCAACCGCGGCGGCTTGAAACGATATGGCATCGATCCCGACCGCGTGATCGGCCGGACGCCCACGCAGGTGTGGGGTGTCGTCATCGGACGCCACGAAATGGAGCGTTACCAACAGATCCTCGCTCGCGGCATGGTCGTGCAAGGGGAGGAAACGGTGAGCGTCAATGATGGTGGGGTCCGGCAACTCTGGGTGACAAACGGGCCCCTTCGGGGTGAAGACGGAAAACTGTTTGGCGTCTTCGGGATCGTGCGCGACGTGACCGACTTCCGGCGTGCCGAACGCGTCTTGCGCGCCAACAGCGAACGGTTGGAAGTGTTGCAGTCGCTGGTGGCCCGCGACTATGACAACGAGAACGACATGATCCGCTTCGGCATGGCTGAAATTATGCGGATCACGGGATCGGTGATCGGCTATTTCAATATTGTTGACGGCGACAAGGTGAACGTCTTCATGCAGATCCGGCGGGGCAACGAGGTGGAAGACGCGCCTTTTCTGCCCATGGGTACGGTGTTGCCTTTGCCGGGTACGCCATGGGCGAATTGCAGGGCCACGCGGAAACCCCTGGTGGTCAACAATGCGGCGTTCAGTTTTGGCGATGGCGCCGGCCGCCTGACCCTGAACCGCCAGATCTGCGTGCCCGTCAGCGTCAACGATCGGGTGGAGGTGCTGGCGGGGGTCTGCAACAAGGCGGCGGATTATGAGGAGATTGATGTCCAGCAGGTCAGTCTGTTCATGGAAAGCCTCTGGCAATTGATTCTGCATCGCCGCGCCGACCAAAAGAGCCGCCTGTTGCGCGACCAGTTGGAGCAATCGCAGAAGCTGGAACTGGTGGGGCATCTGACGGGCGGCATCGCGCATGATTTCAACAACCTGCTGCAGGTGATCAATGGCTACTCGGAAATCATGCTGAAGCGAATGCAACCGGGCGATGCGTTCCGTCACGAAGTATCCGAGATCTTTGAAGCCGGCCGCCGTGCGGCGCACATGACCGGACGGCTGTTGGCCTTCAGCCGGAGGCAGGTGGCGCGTCAGGAATCGGTAAGCCTCAACCCGATCATCCTTGAAATGGAGAAGATGCTGCGGCGGATCATCGGTGAAAATATCGACCTCCGGATCGATCTGCATCCTGATCTGCCGGAGTGTCTGGCGGACATCAACCAGATCGAGCAGGTCTTGCTCAACCTCTGTGTCAACGCGCGCGACGCCATGCCGCGCGGCGGTGTGTTGACGCTTCGTACGCAGGTCGAAAACCTCGACGCCATACAGGCTGCGGCGTTACGGATACGGCCGGGGATGACGGTGGTTCTCGCTGTCGTCGACACCGGCACCGGGATGGCTCAGACGGTGAAGGATCATCTCTTTGAAGCTTTCTTCACCACCAAGGAGCAGGGCAAAGGCACGGGTTTGGGACTGGCGACCGTGCACGGAATTATCACGCAGCACAATGGCCACATCGGGTACATGTCGGAAGTGGGCGTGGGCACCACCTGTACGGTGTTGCTGCCGGCCATTAACGCGTTGGCAGTTCAATCCAAACCGGCCGATGTCGTCGCGCGTGAGGGGGACTCTACGGGTAGCGGCGAATGGCTGTTGGTGGGAGAGGACGAGGATCATGTGCGGAAGATGCTGTCGCAAACCCTGACGGCCCACGGATACCACGTGCTGGAGGCGTGTGACGGTACCGACGTGTTGCGTCTGTACGGCATGAATCGCGGTCGCGTGGCGCTGATCATCTGCGACGTCTGTATGCCGGGAAAAGGGGGGCTGGAGTTGGAGCGGGAACTCTCCGTGACGTATCGCAATCCCCCGCCGGTATTGTTTATGACGGGCTACATGGATATCATCGAATGTCTCCGGGCGGACGGCAGCACCATCGACCCCATGGTCAAACCGATAGCGGCCGACGAGCTTTTAAGGCGGGTCAAAGATGTCCTGAGTCGTTCAATCGACGACTGATGCCCAGCGGGTGAAGGCGAAGGTGGGGCGGGTGCGGGAATATGATCAACAGCGTTTGATTGCCGATGCGTTGGCCGCCGGAAAGCCGGGCCGCGCGCACGTGATGGGTATCGGCGGGGTCGGCGTGGCGGGATTGACGCACCTCCTCGTCGCGCGGGGCTGGTCGGCGGATGGGTGTGATGTCAGCCCGAATGCCCTGACGGCACGTGCGCAGTGCGACGGTGTGACGGTGGCAGCGACGCACGCGCCGACGCATATTGCGCCGTTGGTTGAGGCACGCCGGGCCGGCATCCCCGTGTGCGTGATTCGCAGCACGGCGATCCCCGATGCGGAGCCCGAGATTGCGGCCGCGCTTGCGGCCGGCATTCCGGTGCTGCACCGCGGCGTCGCGCTTGCCGCCTGGGTGTCGGTTGCGCCGCAGAGCATCGCGGTGTGCGGGGCGCACGGCAAAACGACGACCACCGTCTTCATCGCGCGGCTTTTTCAAGAAGTGGGGCTCGCGATCGAGTGGTGCATCGGCGGGGAGTCGGCGGGGTTGGGCTCGGGTGCGGGGCGGCGTGAGGGCCGAGGCGTATGTCGTCTCGTCGTGGAGGCTGATGAAAGCGATGGCACGCTCGCGCTTTACCGGCCCCACGTCACGGTCGTCACCAACATTGATGTGGACCATCTGGAACACTTCAGTGGCATTGATGAGTTGGTGGCGTGTTACCGACGCGCGGTGGAATCCACGCGCGTGGGTGTGGTCTGGTGTGCCGACAATTCGCTGGCGGCGGAGGTGTGCGGGGGGGCGTGCGGCGGCACACACCGTTTTTCGTTTGGATTCTCGCATGCGGCATGGCTGCGGGCGGTGGACGTCTCGTGCGGTCCGTTCGCCAGCACGTTCACCGTGTGTGCGGGAGATCGTCCGGTCGGCACGGTGACGATCGGTGTGCCGGGCCGGCACAACGTTCTGAATGCCTTGGGAGCGCTCGCGGCGGCGATGGCATCGGGTATCCCCGTGGAGGAGGCGGTGGGTCGGCTGGGCGTGGCATGCGCCGAACTTCCCCGTCGGCGTTTCGAGACGGTGGCGTCTGTCGCAGGCGCCCGCGTGGTGGTCGACTATGCTCACCATCCCGAGGAAATTCGCGCGTTGCTCGCCCAGGCGCGGGGGTGTGCAACGGGTGCGATCACGGTGATATTTCAGCCCCACCGCTATACCCGGACCCGGGCGCTCCGGGATGCGTTTCCACCGGCTTTTGACGGTGCCGACCGCGTCATCCTGATGCCCGTTTATGCGGCTTCGGAGCTGCCGCTGGCGGGCGGGTCCGCAGCGGATTTGTACGCCGCGTGCCGCCGGGTGCGGCCGGCGATGCGGGTATGGCTTGCCGGGACGCATGACGAGGCGTGGCACGCCGCACGAGCAGATCTCGCGGCGGATGATGTGCTGCTGGTGGTGGGCGCGGGGGATGTGGTGGGACTTGCCGCGCGGGCACGAGCCGACGGCGCGTCTGTCGTGCAGGCGGAACCGCCGGTGGCAGAGGCGGTGGCTGCCGTGCCGGTGGGACACCTGACCACGTTTGGCGTGGGCGGCGCGGCCGACTGGTTCGTGCGGGCCATGGACGTGGAGACGGTGGCGCGTACGCTGGTGGCGGCAACGCGTCGGGAACTGCCGCTCCATGTGTTGGGCGGCGGCGCCAACACGCTGGTGGCCGACGGCGGCGTCTCCGGCGTGGTGATGCGTCTCGCGGGGCCGGCGTTCCAGGCATACGCGCGAATCGGCGCGGGTGAGGTGGAGGTCGGCTGCGGCCTCCCGGGAGCGACACTGCTTGATCGGCTCGAAGCGGAAGGGTTTTCGGGGCTCGAATGTCTGGACGGGGTCCCGGGGACGGTCGGCGGGTGGCTGGCGATGAACGCGGGAGCCCACGGCGGGTCGGTCGGTGACCGCGTGACAGAGATTCGTTGTTTGAATTTTGACGGCACTCCCGTTATACTGGACCGCGCACGATGTGGTTTCGGTTACCGGCAGTGTGACGGTCTGCGCAGCCGCGTGGCGCTTGTGGTCCGTCTCCGGCTGGATATCGCAACGCCCGGGGCTGTCCGGCAGCGGCGTGCGGCCTGCCGCCTGCAACGGATGGCCTTGGACGGGTTGCGTACGGCGGGGTCTGTGTTTCGGAACCCGGAGGGCGATTTTGCCGGACGTCTGCTGGATGCAGCCGGGTGCAAGACGCTGCGGGTTGGAGGGGCTGCCGTGTTCGGCGGGCACGCCAATGTGATTGTGGCCGGAGCGGGCGCGACCGCATCGGATGTCGTCGCGCTGATGCATTTGATGGAACAGACGGTTGACGCGCGCTGGGGTGTCCGGTTGGTGACGGAAGTGCGCGTGTTGAAATAGGAGTGTTATGCGGTTCAAACGGGTTGCGGTGCTGATGGGCGGAACGTCGAGTGAACGCGAGATTTCGCTGCGCTCGGGACGGGCGGTCGCCCGTGGGCTTGCGGACGCCGGTTATGCCGTTTCGTCCGTGGTTCTGGATCACGATTCGCTGGACGGGTCGCTGCTGCCGTACGACGCCGAGGCGGTGTTTATCGTCCTGCACGGCGGCTATGGGGAGGACGGACGTCTGCAGGCCGAGCTGGATGCGAGGGGGATGCCCTACACCGGTTCGGGTGCGGCCGCGAGTCGGGTGGCGATCGACAAAGTCGCGACAAAACAGGCCTGTGAGGCGGTCGGGATCGCGACGCCACCCTACGAGGTGTTGCACCGCGGGTGCCGGCGCACCACGATGGGCCTTCCGTTGGTGGTCAAACCGCCGTGCGACGGATCGAGCATGGGGGTCGGTTTGGTGCGGCAGGACGGGGAGTGGGATGAGGCGCTGGCGCAGGCACGTCGGATAGACCCGGAGGGACGCGTGCTGGTTGAGGCGTTCATTGCAGGGCGCGAGTGGACGGTCGGCATGCTCGGCCAGGAGCCCCTCCCGGTGTTGGAGATTTGCGCACCCGATGGCTGGTTCGGCTTCACCGCCAAGTACACCCCCGGTGTGATGCACGTCGTGTTTCCGGAGGACCCTGCAGACCGTGTGCTGGCTGCGCGATGTCAGCAGCTTGCGGGCCGGGCGTTTGAGACGGTGGGGTGTCGTGGCATGGGGCGCGTCGATTTCCGGATCACGCCCGAGGGCGACCCGTATCTTCTGGAAATCAACACGGTTCCGGGCTTCACGGAGACCAGCCTGCTGCCCAAGGCGGCGGCGCGGCACGGAATCGCCTTTCCTGAATTGTGCACACGAATACTGGAGGCCGCCCGCTGCGGCTGAACGACAGGTGATAACGATGCGAGCCATGCGGTTGGAGTTGAAAAACGGGCGGAAAACAAACCGCAAGCGCGGTCGGTCCGAAGAGGGCGTTTCGTGGACCGTCATGCGTCCGTTTCTGATCGGCATCGTTGTTTTTGTGGCGCTGCTTTTTATTCTGATCTTCGCCCCCTGGGTGTTCCGCAAGGGGGTGTTCGTGATGAACAAGGCGTTTGTGCTGCGCCAGTTTGACATCGAGGGCGGTGAGACGCTGACGCCGCCCCTGGTGCGCGAGTTGTTGGAGGCGGAAACGGTGGCGAACCGGGTCATGATCGGCATGCCGCTTTTTGGATTTGATCTGGAGCGTACACGGCGCGAGTTCCTGCTTCGCGCGCCCAACATCAAAAACATGCGGATGACGCGCGTCTTGCCGGATACGCTGGTGATCCGGATTGTCGAGCGGCGTCCGATTTTGCGCATTGGGGCGGGTGGATTTGTTGCGGATAGCGAAGGCATCATTTTTTCCCGCTACGTGTCTGTCAACGGGTTGCCGCGGCTGACGGGTGTGGAGCGGGCCGATCTGGCGGAAGGCAGCGAATTGAGCGGCTTGGCCCGGGCGGCCGTTTTTCTGATTACCTGTCTGGATGAAACCCCGGTCCCGTTGCCCGTCACGGGGGTCGACCTGGCCAACTCCGATTATCTGGTGTTGACGCTGATCGACCAGAAACAGGTCCTCTTTGCGTGGGACGGCATGTTAGATCCGCAGTGCGGCGGGGAGGCGGGAATCCGCGTGTTGCGGACGCAATTGCGGGGGCTGGCCGAAGCGATCAATTCGCCCAGTGGCCGGAACAGGCGGTTTTGGAACGCGACCGTGAAAGGGCGGTTTTCCGCTGCAGAATAAGTACGGTCATACAGAAAGGCGAATATGGCGATACAACCTTTAGTGGCGGTGGAATTGGGAACGACGCGGACCGTGGTGGCGGTTGGCGAGTGTGACGCCAATGCGCGTCTGGTCCTGACGGCTGTCGGCACGTATCCCACGACCGGGGTTCGTAAAGGGCAGATTGTGGCTGTCGAGCAGGCCGAAACGGGCCTGGTTGCGGCGTTGCGACAGGCCGAGAAAAGCAGCAATGTCACGATCGCCCAGGTCTTGCTCGCCGTTTCGGGGGGCCATATCCAGACGGTGGGCAACATCGGCAATATTCCGATCCAGGGTCGAGACCATCTCGTGACCTCCGACGACGTCAACGAAGTGATCGAATTGGCGGGAAGCCTCAACCTCGACGACTCCCGAAAATTGGTGCACACCTTCACCCAAACCTACGCGGTTGACGATATGGCGGGTATTTTCGATCCGGTGGGGATGACGGGAAGTCAACTCGCCCTGAACGTGCTGATGGTGCATGGCGCGCGGGCGCGTTTTGAAAATGCCGTTACGGTGTTGCGTAATGCGTCGGTGGATGTGCAGGATACGGTGTTTGGCGTCTGTGCGGCTTCACTGGCGGTGCTCTCCGCCGATCAAAAAAAGAACGGTGTTCTGCTGATCGATCTGGGTGGCGGAACGACCGATTACGCGGTGTTCGTCAACGATGTGATCGCCGCCGCCGGCTCGATCGGCGTGGGCGGGGATCACATCACCAACGACGTCGCCCTGGGATTCAACATCACGTCAGTTCAGGCGGAGGAACTCAAGCGCAAGGAGGGGAGTGCGGTGATTGACGCCGATGCGTCGGGGCGGCGGCTGTCCCTGCCCCAGAGCCCGGGTTTCCTGGATCGCTCGATCGGCGTCCGCGCGCTGCAAACCGTCATCAACGCGCGTATCGATGAAACCTTCCGTGTCGTGCGGGCGCACCTGGATGATGAAGGGGTGCTGCCGCTCCTGGGCTCGGGTATCGTGCTCACCGGCGGCGGCACGCAGCTTCGAAATATCGGCAAACTCGCGCAGCAGACGTTCGGATTGCCGTGCATGATCGGCTCCCTGCGCAACATCAGTTGTGCGCCGTCGATCGATCCGACGCCCGATTTGGCAACCGTGGCCGGACTGCTGCTGTATGGGTTCGAGCATGGCAGCGATGGCGAACGGATTCGCCCGATGGGCAAACGCGTTAAGAAAATGATCGAGGGCATGTTTAAGCGATGAGCACGGAAAGCGGATTGATTCTTGTGGGTGTCGGTGGCGGTGGCTGCCAGTATGCCGCCGCGGCGCGCCGGGCATTTGGAGAACGGCTGCACGCGCTGGGCCTGGATACGGATCGGCAGGCGCTCGACAGCGCCGAGGACTTGCGCGGCGTGCTGCTTGCCGTGCCGCGGCTCGACGGAATGGGCACCGGTGGCGATCCGATCAAGGGGCGGCTGGCGGTGCAGGACGATTCCGACGCGCTCACGCGTGAGTGGGACGGTGTCCACATTGCCGTCGTCGTGGTCGCGTTGGGCGGGGGGACGGGCGGCGGTGCGACCCCGGAGTTGTTGCGCCTGTTTCGAAAAAAAGAGATCACCACGCTCTGCTTTGCGCTGCTGCCGTTCCCGTTCGAGGACGCGGTTCGGCGTCAGGCGGCTGAACGGGCGCTGCCGCAATTGGACGAGAGTGCCGACACGCTGGTCGTCATCCCCCAGGGAGAGCTGTGGGCGGGCACCGAGGGAGACGAACGAACATTTGGAGCCTCCCGTCGCGAAGCGTGCCGCGCGTTCGGGCATGCGATGACACTCTTGTGGCGGCTGGTGCTCACGCCCGGTTTCATTCGTCTGGATCCGGCGCGGCTGCGGGCGGTGCTGGCCAGTCGCGGCCGGGCCCGGTTTTGCCTCAGCGAAGCGGTTGGTTCCGCGCGTGCGCACGACGCCGCAAAAGGGCTGCTCGATCAGGTGACCACCGCCAACACGTCTGCGCCGGCGCGCGCCGTGGTTCTCGGGATTCTGGCCGGCGAAGATTTGCGGCTGTCGGAACTCGGTGCTATCATGCAACGGGTCAGTGAAAGCCTGCCCGATGACTGTCGACTGGACATGGGCACGATTGTTGATAACGGGTACGACGGGTGTCTGTGTGTGATCGCACTGGTTTTTGAGACGTGGCGTGAGGCGGGAGTGGTCACGGGCGGCGCGGCCCCGTCCGAGAACCCCGTGACACGCCCCACGCTCCTGGGAGGGGGCCGTCGCAGTCGTGCGGGTACCGGAGCCAAATCAAAACTCGGCTTTAACACCGGTAAAGGGCGGTTCCGAGACATCGAGTCGACTATTTTCAACGGCGAGGATCTGGACATCCCCACGGTTGTTCGCAAGCACATCACCTTCTAACATGGGAGTCAGCATCATGATGACAGAACACGAGATTCTGCAGGATATGGAAGACGCGGGCGCGTTGCTATCCGGGCACTTCGAACTGCGCTCCAAACTGCACAGTGACCGCTATTTCCAATGTGCGAACGTCTTGCGGTTGCCGCGTGTGGCCGAGAGGCTGTGCGGCGAGCTGACGCGGCGGATGCGGGTCGCGGGCGGATGCGGCCGCGTGGACGGCGTGGTGTCGCCCGCATTGGGCGGGATTCTGGTGGGCCACGAGGTCGCGCGCGCGCTCGACGTGCAGAGCCTTTTTGCCGAAAAGGAGAACGGCCGGCTGGGAATGCGCCGGTTTTCACTGGTGCGCGGCGCACGGTACGTGATCGCCGAAGACGTCATCACGCGCGGGGGCCGTGTGCAGGAGACCCTCGATCTCGTGACGCAAGCCGGCGCGACGGTCGCCGCCATCCTGGTGCTCGTGGACCGGAGTGCCGGAACCGTGGCGTTCG
Organism: uncultured Akkermansia sp.; assembly: GCA_964580075.1. Taxonomy (GTDB): domain Bacteria; phylum Verrucomicrobiota; class Kiritimatiellia; order RFP12; family JAAYNR01; genus VGWG01. The sequence continues at coordinate 32,846 of CAZOJL010000002.1, forward strand.
ATTATCCCACGTACAGTCTGCTGAACCTCGTTCCCCAGGTCTGGGAACCGTCGGATTGTCCCTTGTGTGCCGCTGGCTCCAAGCCGGTTCATCCGGGATCGTGAGAGGAAGGCTGTGATGGGCAAGGCGCGAACCCGATGGCGGAAGCATGCAGGCTGGTTCTGCGGCGGCGCGGCACTGGCGCTGGCGCTGAGCTTGTTCGCGCCGACATTTGCGTGGATGACCTATGAGTTCGGACTCCCCCGCAACGACCTGTCGCACGGCTGGGCTGTCCCTTTCTTCTCGGCCTATGTCGTCTGGCTACGCCGGCACGCTCTCAAACAGGCCCTCGCTGCAGGCCGGCCCGATTGGCGCGGGGTTGTTCTCTGTGTGTTCGGACTGGCCCTGTTCTGGCTGGGGAACCGGGGCGGGCAGATGCGGTTCTGCCATCTGGCGCTGCTTGTGGAGGTGTGGGCCATTCCGTTTGCGCTGTTCGGATCGGGAGTGGCGCGGCTGATGTTGTTTCCCGCCGCATTCCTGATCTTCACCATGCCCATGGGGTTCCTCGACTTCTTCACCATCCGGCTCCGTTTGGTTACGGCCGCGTCGGCTGCGACGCTGCTGAACGGGATCGGCATTCCCGTGGTCCGTGAGGGGACCGCGTTGCACGCGGTGGCCGGGACGGGCTTCAATCTGGATGTCGCAGACCCGTGCAGCGGATTGCGTTCGCTGTTCGCGATGACCGCACTGACGACGGCCTACGCCTTTCTCACGCTGCGCGGCCGCCTCCGGCAGGCAGCTCTTTTCGGCTTGTCTGTGCCGATCGCCGTGATCGGCAACTGCTTTCGGATCCTCTCGATCGCGGTGATCGCGCGTTTCTTCGGGTCCGCCGTCGCGACCGGTTTTTACCATGATTACTCGGGCTACGTTGTGTTCCTGGTTGCGGTGCTGCTCATGGTGCAGGCGGGTCACACGATTGCCCGGATTCGGGTGCTGCGGCTGGAGCAGGTTTTTGAGGGGGACGGATTCGGGCGCCCTGACGCCGCAGATGCCGCACCGTGGGGTATCCGGGACCGCTTGCAGGCGGTTGCCGTTCCGCTGGCGCTGACGTTGGTTCTGGTGCTTCAGGCGCGGCTGCCACCGCCGACAGGGGATGCGTCGGAGCTCCTGATTCCGGAACTGCCGTCGGCATTCGGTGATTACCGGGGTGCTGTGCCGCGCTTCTGCCACAATGAGCAATGCCTGCACCGGGCGCTCCTCGTGACGCCGCCTGATGCGCTTGAAACGCCGGTGTGTCCGCAATGCGGAGGACGTCTGTACGACCGCTCATTGGGCGAGGCGACGGTGCTGCCCGCCGATACGGTGATCGTGAAGCGCCACTATGAGGCGCCATCTGGCGCCGATATCGAGATAAGCGTGGTGGTCAGCGGACTCTCCCGAATGAGCATCCACAGGCCCGAACTGTGTCTGCCGGCGCAAGGCTTTGCGATGACCCGCGCCCGTATCCTGTCGGTTCCGCTCCCCGGCCGCGAGCCGCTGGCGGTACGCCTTGTCAGTGTGCAGCGAGGCCCTTCGCGCTTCATATTGTGTTATTGGTTCAGAAACCGCGACTATGAGACGGCCTCCCATGCGGTGCGGATTCTGCGCGACGCGTGGGCCCGTTCGGTGCATAATCGAGTCAATCGTTGGATCATGTTTGCCATGACCGTCGATCTGCCGCCGGATGCGGCAGCGGCGGATGACGCCGTGCGTGACGCCGTTGCGGCCATTTACCCGCGCACCCGGCTTGGAGTGGAGTGATCGCCATGATGATGTTTGACTGGTATCAGGAGGGGACAAAACAGTTGGCCGCAGCCGGTTCATCCCGGTTGCTGACCTATCTGTTCGCTTTTTTCGCTTCGCTGGCCGTCTCTCTGTCGCTGACGCCACCGATACGCGGGTTGGCCCGTCGGCTCGGGATGGTTGACCAGCCGGACGACCGACGCATCCATACGCGGCCCACGCCTCGGGCGGGCGGCGTCGCGGTTTTTATCGCGTTCCATGTGACCGTCCTGTTGTGTGTGTATCTCTTCCCCGGCGTCTTCAGACCGATCTACGGCATCGACAAACTGGCCGCCTTTTTTCGGGCGTCGTTGCTGCTCCTGGTCGTGGGGTTGCTGGATGACGCGTTTAGCCTCAAGCCGTATGTCAAACTGCTCGGCCAGATTGCTGCGGCCGTGCTGCTGTATCAGGCGGGCTTTCGCGTGGGCGGCGGGTTTTCCGTGACGTTGGTTGGCCCCGTCAATTTCGTCGTGACGGTGTTCTGGATTGTCGGCGCCGTGAATGCGTTTAACCTGATCGATGGGCTGGACGGGCTGGCGACAGGTTTGGCGATGATCGCCTCCTTCGGCCTGGCGGGTTCGCTGTTTATGCGAAACTTGTCGGTGGATGCGGTTCCGTTGCTCGCGTTGGCCGGTGCGGCCATGGGCTTTCTACGGTATAATTTCAACCCCGCCTCGGTTTTTCTGGGCGACAGCGGTTCGATGTTTCTGGGGCTGGCGTTGGGGGCACTGCCGTTGATTTCGGGGCAGAAGTCGGAATTGCTCGCCTCGCTCGGTGTGCCGCTAATCGCGATGGGCATTCCGATATTTGACACGGCGCTGGCGATCTGGCGGCGGTCGCTGCGTTCGATGTTCCCCGACATTACGGCCAGCGGCGCCAAACGGATCCGCGGCTTTATGCAGGCCGACAGGGAGCATGTCCACCACCGGGTGCTGGCGCGGACGCTGAGCCAGCGCAAAGCGGCGGTCCTGCTTTACGGGGTGAACGTGCTGCTGGTCGCGATCGGCCTGTTTGCGATGTTGGCCGAAGAGCGTCGGAGCGGGGTCTTCCTGGTGGCGTTTGTCGTCGGGGTCTTCCTGATCGTTCGGCATCTGACCCGTGTCGAGTTGTGGGATACGGGGCGGATTCTCCTCGCCAAGTCACCACGTTCGATTTCCTCGCGGATATCCATGCCGCTCTACATGGTGGCGGATGTTCTGATCATGTGTGGTGGCTTTGCCATGAGCCATTGGATTGTGGGGGTGCGCTTCGGCATTCGCGAACTGGTCGTGGTGATGCCGGCGGTGGTCGGGTTGATTTTTGCCTTGCTGGGGGTGACGGGTGTCTACCGGCGGGTCTGGGCACGGGCGATGTTGAGTGATTTCGTGAGTTTTGTGGTGATGTTCTGCGCGGGAATGGCTCTGGTTGTGGCGGTTTCGATCTTCTGGGCATCGTACGACCGCATCCGCCTTTCCCTGGCCTTGCTGTTTATGGTGCTGAGCCTCCCTCCGATGTTGGCGGTGCGGCTCTACCGGGAGATTTTGCGTGAGGCGGTCTTTGCCATCGAGCGGGTTGTGTTTGTCGGCCGGCCGACGGTCACGCGTGTCTTGGTGTGTGGCGGCGGGGAGCGGCTGCGGATGTTTCGGCGTGAAAAGCGGGCGCGGATGGCCGAGAATATGAACCTTTTCATTGTCGGCGTGCTCGACGATGACCCCAACTTGCTGGGTCGGCCGGTTCATGGCATCCGCGTGCTGGGCCCGATTCATGAGTTGAGGGAACAGGTGCGACAGCATCGCATTTCGCGGGTCATTATTACCATGCAGATTGACGATGAAAAGCGCCACCAAATTGTGGCACTGGCCCGCGAAGCGGGCGTTCCGGTCGATGAATGGGTCATCGCTATAAGGACCCTCTCATGACACACCTGCGGATACGGAGTCGGCTCACGGACGCCGCGCGATTTCTTTCGCGGGACATCTGGGATATTGTTCCCGCCACGCTGCCCGCCTCCCGGCGGGTCGCGATCCATGCGTTGCGCTTCATCCTCGCGGTCGTCCGCGGCTTCCGTCTGGATCGGTGCGATCTGCACGCCTCGGCGCTCACGTATTACACCCTGATGGCGCTGATCCCGGTCCTGGCGCTGGCGCTGGCGCTGGGGCGGGTCTTCGGGGGTGGCGAAGTGGTGCGAAGCCAGTTTGAAGACCATCTCGGGGCGTTCCTGAGTCAGCTTGCCGTTCAATCCGAGACAGGGGATGCGGCCGCGCAATCGGCATCGCTCGCGTTTGCCGAGCAGTTGGAGGGTAAAGCCATCCAGCTCTTTGATCAAGTCAATGCCGTCAGCTTCGGCACGCTGGGGGGCATCGGCGCCGCCGCGCTGATCTGGATGGCCATCAGCCTGCTCGGCCGGGTCGAGGTGAGCTTTAATCTGATCTGGGGTGTCCCTTATCCGCGGACGATGTGGCGCAAGTTTACCGACTATTTGAGCGTGGTCCTCATCCTGCCGTTTTTGATGACAGCCGCTTCAACCGTTCCCTTGCTGGACCTGCTCGCACGGGGGGCGGGCAGCGTGGGGGGCGCCGCCGCAGCCGACACCGTGCGTACCGTGGTCGGCTCACCGGTGCTGAAAAAAGTCCTGGTGCTCGGTATGAGCACGGTGACGTTCAGTTTTCTCCTGATCTTTATGCCCAACACGCGAATCCGCCTCATTCCGGGCGCAGTCGGAGGCTTTCTGACCGCGATTCTGTTCGGCGTGTGGCTGGTGGTGTGCGCCCGCCTGCAGGTGGGGATCGCCAAATACAGCGCGCTCTATGGCGGGTTCGCGCTGCTGCCGATCTTGTTGATGTGGGTTTACACCAGTTGGCAGATTATCCTGCTGGGCGCGGAGGTCGCTTTTGCGCTGCAGAATGGCGCGACCTGCCGCATGGAGTCTGCCGCTGGCCGTGCCAGCCCGTACACTCGTTTTTTGCTGGCTGCCGCGTTTTGCGCCGAAGCCGCGCGGACGGTCAGGGAGCAGGGCAGGGCTTTTGACGCGGAGGCCTTTGCGTTGAAGCGTCGGGTCTCGACACGGCTCAGTCAGGACGTGCTGGAGGATCTGACGCGGGCGGGTGTGCTGGCCAAACTCGAAGGCCGCAACAGTCTCTACCTGCCGTGCCGGGATCTCTCGACCATGACCGCGGCTGAGGTGGCAAAGACCGTGCTATCGGACGGGACCCCGCCGAATGATCTGGGGGTGCAACGGATGGGCGAGTCGATTCTGAAACTCGGCCCCCGCCTCATGGACGCGCTGGACGGCGCGCTCTCCGTCTCTGTGGCCGATTTGTAACAGTGGAGGTGATCCCATGGCTACCCACACGGGAATGGGGCATGATGCGGATGATTCGCAGCAGGCGGTTGACCGCTTTTTCTCCGACCGTCAAAAGGCGCTGATCGGTACGGGGCTGACGGTGCTGGCCGTCTCGTGCAGTATCGGCTTCGCCACGGCATTGGCGATCTTCGGTGGCCGCGTGCTCGCGGCGCTTCAGGGCGTGTTGGCGCCCATTCTGGTGGCGGCGGTCATCGCGATGCTGAGCAAGCCCTATTATGACTGGCTGTACCGCGTCCTCCGCCATTCCCATGTGTTTGCCATTGTCGTGTATTTCATCTCCACGCTGATTCCGGTCGGTCTGGTCGTCTGGACGGCCGGCGCCCTGATCGTCGAACAGGGGGTGGATATGCTGCGCAATCTGCCGGATATTGTCGCCCACACCCAGGAAGCGGTAATCCGCCAGATGCCCGCACTGGGCGAGCTGTTGCGCCGTTATGGTCTGTCCGGATGGTTGGAAGAACAGATGCTCAACACGGCGCAGGCCGTGCAGCAGGCGTTTGCGGCGCGCCTGCACGGCGGCGGGGCGATGGAGGCGGGTGTCAGCGTGCTCGGGTTGCTCGGAGGGCTGCTGAGTTGGATGGTGTTGCCGATCTATCTCGGTTTCTTCCTGATGCGCAAACCGATGGCGGGGAAGGATGCCGAGTCGTTTCTCCCGTTTTTCAAGCCGACCACCCGATCCAACGTGGTCTATCTGCTCGACCAGTTTCTGAACATCCTGACCGCCTTCTTCCGCGGGCAGGTGCTGGTCGCGTTGATCCAGGGCGTCTTGTTCGGGATTGGCTTCTGGTGCGTCGGACTCAGCTACGGCCTTTTTATTGGCCTGATGCTCGGCGTGCTCAACATCATTCCGTACATGGGCAATCTGGTCGGGCTGCTGATCGCGCTGCCCATGGCGTTGGCCGATGGCGGGGTGCGGGAGCTGGCGTTGGTGGGCATGGTCTTTCTGACCGTTCAGACACTCGACAACTACTTTATCACGCCCAAGATCATGGGGAGCCGCACGGGGTTGCACCCGGTGGGGATCATCTTCTCGCTCCTGTTCTGGACGTCGGTTCTCGGCGGTTTCTTCGGGATGATGCTCGGTGTTCCCTTGAGCGCCTTTGTGGTGGTCCTCTGGCGCCTGCTCAAGAGCGAGTACATTAAAGAACTGGTGTGATCACCCGTAGACCGGACCGAGGAACTGGCAGGCGCGGAAGTCGTCGCCGCCGAAACGATCCCACAGGGTTGGACGGAACACATCGGACCTGTCGACGTTGTGCATATCGACCGGAATGCGGAGCATCGCGTTGAAGGTGACAAAGTCGGCGCCGATCAGGCCGAAGGAGTTGGCGTCGTGGTTCGGTCCGATGCGGGTCATGTAGTCGAATGAGGTCATGCCGCGCGGCGTCCAATAGGTCTCGGGCCAGGTGGCGTCGGTGACCCTGGAGATGTGGTCCGCGACTTTTCGGGGCAGTTCGACCGTGTCGCCCTCGATGACCGAGCAGGTCAGCAGGTCGCCGACCACGTTGTAGCGGTAGGCGGTGAGCGGGATGCCGCCGGGTGACCGGTAATGCGAAGAAAGACCATCGCCGGGGAAGTAGGTGAGGTTGGCGCCCATATAGCGCGTGGCCGCGACGGCGCCGGCGATCAGCTTCTGCTGCGCCTTCGGGTCGTTGCGGATCGCGTCAACGACCTGCTGTATCGTCAGCTTCGAGCCGCCTTTGACCAGTTTGAAGATGTCGATCGCATAGTCCAGCGCGCCCGAACCGGAGTTGCGCTTGTCAATGATGCCGTTCGGACAGATCTTTTTCACATCGGTTCCGGTCGCCGCTTTGATCGACGCGGGCGTCCAGTTGGTGCGGATGTCGGCGAAGAGCTGGGCCGCTCCTCCGGAGAGCAGGTTGCCGATGAGCATGCCGATGCCGTTCTTGGAGTCGTTCTCCGTGGCCACGATCAGGGGCGTGCGGAAACCGTTCCAGTCGAACGACGAGTTGAGGATCGATTCGGTCAGGTCGAAATTCGGATAGAAATCGGTCCACTGCCGCTGGCCTTGCGTCCCCGAGGCGATGGCGTTGTAGCCTTGCGCGTATTCGACGTCGGCCCGGAAGCCCTGTTTCTTGCCGACGGCGGGATCGGCGAGACGGGGATTGCCGATCATCAGGTCGCGGACGATCAGGGCGATCTTGACATTCTCCATGAGGAGTTGATCGGGAGGGAGGGGCCGTTTGCCGGCACCGTAGTCCAGGGAAAACGATTTCTTGAAGAACGTGAACGCCTGCTTGGCCTCGTCGTGGTCGTAGAAGCCCATTTCGAGGCGGCCGCGGATCCCCGCCATATCAAAATTGCAGGTCCCCATGCCGAGGTAGTCGAGCAGGGTGTTGCGGCGGGCGTCGGAACCGATGATGCCCATCGAGACCGAACCGATGTTGAGATAGTTTTTGCCGCGGATCATGGCGACCGCCGTCGCGCAGCGGGCAAAGCGGAGGATGCGCTCGCGGACATAGGCGTTGCAGGGCTTGGTTTCGTCCTCCAGATCGGGCGAATAGATCGCGAAGATCGGGCGCTTTTTCTCGTCCATCGCCGCGGTGAAAGCCTTCAGCCACACGGCGCCGGGACGGTCGGTCTGGTTGAGTCCGTAGGCCGCTTGCTGCCACTCGGAGGAACCGATCCCCTGGCAGGCCGACATCAGTTCGTCGGAATACGACCAGGAACGGGAGACCCAGATGTTGGCGCTCACGCCCTGCGTGGCATAGAAGGCCTGTGTGCGGGCGCCGGAACGGGGGCCGTAGACAATTTCGGGTGCGACGATGACGCGCACCGGCGTGCCATCGGGGAGCTTCACATGCTGGGTGATCAGGTCATAGAGCTTCTCGGTCAGTTTCCACGTGCGCGCCTGGTTCGCCTCGTACGCGCCGTGGCGTCCGTCGGCGACGGGCGTCAGGGCGATTGTCGGAACCGGGCCGATCAGCGTGCGGTTTGCATCTTCAAACGTCCTGGGCTCCATAGCAAGCTTCTCGAAATCGGGGCGGCACGAACAGCAGCAACTCATGGCACTCTCCTGTTGGATCGCACGCGCCGGGGCGCGTGACACGGGTTAGAAACGAACAATAAGTATAAACCAGATGGGCGACGCGCGCAAGCCGGGAACGCAATGGTGCACCGCGTTTAAGGCCGTTTAAGGCCGGGGCTTGTTACGGGCGGCCCAGTCGGCCTGGCGGGCGACACCCATGAGGATATTGACGTCGTCGGTGGTCAGGGCCCCGCGGGAGAAGATGCGTTGGACGCCCTGCATCATGTGGTCGGTCTTTTCCGGGGTCATGAAGCCGATGAGCAGCAGCATCTCGCGCCACATGTCGAGAAGTTTCATCCGGTGTACGGCCAGTGCCGGTGGCGCCTTTTCGCAGGGGGGCGAGTACGCTTCGCTCGCGAGGAACAGCTCGTAGGAGCAAAGCAGAACGGCTTGCGCGAGGTTGATGGATGTGTAGTTCGTCCCTGTGGGAATGCGGAGGAGATGGGTGCACCGGGCGACCTCGTCGTTCAGCAGCCCTTTGTCTTCGCGACCGAACACCAGCGCGACCGGGCCGCCGTTCGCTAGGGCGAGCAATCCCGGCGCGGCCTCGCGCGGGGTGCGGACATGCTGGCGATAGAGTCCGAGTCGCGCCGTCGTGCCGACGACGGCCGTGCAGTCGGCAACCGCTTCGTCGAAGGTCTCCACGGTGCGTCGTCCTTCCAGGACCGGCGCGCCGTGGACGGCGAATTTCGACGCCTCGGCCCAGCCGTCGGCGCAGACCGGTTTGACGAGAACCAGGTCGGAAATTCCAAAATTGGCCATGGCACGGCAGGCGGAGCCGATGTTGCCGCTGTAGAGGGAACCGACCAGGACGATTCGAATGCGAGAGAGCATAGGCAGAAAAACTCGTTTCTTTGCGGCGGCGGGGATGAGCGACCCAGGAACGCGGGAACGCGCGTAATGGAACCCTATTTTATCGGGGACCGGGCGAATGTCAACCCAGGTAACAGCAATTCTCATTATGAGGCGATTGGGTCATCGGGGTCGGGGTCGGGGTCGGTATCGGAATCGGAGTCGAAATTCCGTTGGATTTATCCTAAAAAGGGCAGAAGACTGTGAGACTGTGAGACTGTAAGGATTGGGAGGCAATCGGTTATGCAAACGGGATCTGTTCACCATTGGGTGCGTGCGAATAAATCTGTAACCTGTTCATTTTCAACCTCATAGCCTTACAGTCTTACAGCCTATAGCCGTTTTTAGGTTTATCGATACCGATACCGATACCGACCCCGACGCCGATGGCCCCATCTCCAAAATGAAGGCGCATTTTTCACACGGTTCTGGAAAATTATGCTATTGTTTGCATGCAACCGTTTTCTTCTAAATCCTTTGCGCCGCATCTTGCACCAAGCCCGATGAGGTCTATTGTCACTGAAGCAACGTACCGCGCTGGTTTCTGCCACCACATGACACTAACACCATACCACGCCAAGTATTACGCCTACGAACTCACTCGCCGCTGTTCATCCGACAGCATGGAGAAGTTCGCCGGCGTTGTCGCCGGCGCCCAGGTCGATCTGAACCCGCACCAGGTCGACGCAGCCCTATTCGCTTTCAACTCGCCACTCTCCCGCGGGGCACTCTTGGCCGACGAAGTAGGCCTGGGCAAGACCATCGAGGCTGGCATCGTCCTCTCCCAGAAGTGGGCCGAACGCAAACGCAAGATCCTCATCATCACACCGGCCAGTCTCCGCAAACAATGGTTCCAGGAGATGGAGGACAAGTTCTTCCTGCCGTCCTGCATTCTCGAAACCCGATCTTACAACGAAGCTATCCGCCAAACCAGCCTACGCCCCTTCGAGGTGCCTGGAAAACTCGTCATCTGCTCCTACCAGTTCGCCCGCGCGAAAGCATCGGACGTTCAGGCCGTTCCCTGGGATCTCGTAGTCATTGACGAAGCCCACCGCTTGCGCAACGTCTACAAACCCAACAACGTCATAGCCAACACCCTGAAACAGGCCCTCGCACACGCGCCGAAACTCTTGCTCACCGCCACCCCGCTTCAGAACTCCCTTCTGGAACTCTTCGGCCTCGTTAGTTTCATTGACGAACACGCCTTCGGCGACCTCCCGAGTTTCCGCGAACAGTTCGTCAACCTCGACCAGCGCCAAGTTTTCGACACCCTCAAGGTCCGCCTCAAACCCATCTGCCAGCGCACCCTTCGCCGCCAGGTTACATCCTACATTCCCTTCACCAAGCGCCACCCGTTGTTGGAGGAGTTCACGCCAGAAGAGAGCGAGGATCGCCTCTACAACCTCGTCTCGGAATATCTGCAACGCGACAACCTGTTCGCCCTTCCACCAAGCCAGCGCTCCCTGATGACCCTCGTTCTTCGGAAACTCCTGGCCTCATCCACCTTCGCCATTGCCGGTGCCCTGAACACCATTTCCAACCGCCTGAAACTGACGCTCCACCGAAAATCGCCGGAACAATCCCTCGAAGAGGAACTGGACCAAGATTACGAAACCCTCGACGAAACTGCCGACGAATGGCAGGACGAAAGCGCCGCCGCCGACCTCACAGATGACGACCGCTCCGCTTTGAAACAGGAAATCGCAGACCTCGACGCCTTTGCCACCCTCGCCACCTCCATTCACCACAATGCCAAGGGCAAGGCGCTGGTCAAGGCGCTCACTGTCGCCTTTGCAAAGGCTGCCGAACTCGGCGCCCCCCAGAAAGCCGTCATCTTCACAGAATCCCGCCGCACCCAGGACTACCTGCAACGCGTTCTCTCAGACAGTCCGTTTGCCGAAGGGATCGTTCTGTTCAACGGATCAAACACGGACGAAGGTTCCCGCCAGATATACAGCGCCTGGCACGACAAGCACCAAGGAACCGACCGTGTCAGCGGCTCCCGCACGGCCGACATGCGTTCCGCCCTCGTGGACTATTTCAGAGATCAGGGCCGGATCATGATTGCCACCGAGGCCGGCGCCGAAGGCATCAACCTCCAGTTCTGCTCCCTGATTGTGAACTACGACCTGCCCTGGAACCCCCAACGCATCGAACAGCGTATCGGCCGCTGTCACCGCTACGGTCAAAAACACGATGTCGTGGTGGTCAATTTCCTCAATCGTAAAAACGAGGCCGACCAGCGCGTCTACCAACTTCTGGCCGAGAAATTCAAACTCTTCGAGGGTGTTTTCGGCGCCAGCGATGAAATTCTCGGCACCATCGGCGCAGGCGTGGACTTCGAGAAACGCATCGCCGGCATCTACCAACGTTGCCGCAAGCATGAGGAGATCAGGACCGCATTCGATCAACTCCAACTGGAACTCAACCTCGAAATCAACGAGGCCATGACCCAGACCCGGCGCAAACTCCTCGAGAACTTCGACGATGAGGTCCGCGAAAAGCTAAAGGTGCGTGACGAAACATCAAAGGCCGTTCTCACCCGCTTCGAATACACCCTCATGCGCCTTACCCGCCACGAACTGGAGGGCCACGCCGAGTTTATCGATGACGGTTCCTTCCGCCTCACAACCGCCCCCTTTCCGGCCTTTTCGGGTGTCATCCCTCTTGGCCTGTACGAACTCCCGCGCCGTTCCGGCGAAGCGCACACCTACCGCCTCAGTCATCCTCTCGCCGTCGAGATCGTCAAGCGCGCCAAGGAACGCGACCTACCGATTTCCGAAGTCTGTTTCCGGTACAGCGAACATGAAGGCAAAGTCACGGCGCTAAAGCCGCTGGTCGGCCGCTGCGGATGGCTTTCCGTCGCACAGTTCACGGTCGAATCCCTCGATCAGGCCGAAGACCACCTGATACTCGTTGCCACCACAGACGATGGCGCATTGATTGACGAAGAAGCCGCCCGCCGCTTGTTTTCCCTGCCAGGTGCCCCCGTCGGCCAGGAGACCACCGCACCCCCACCACCGGCCCTGCAAGACCTTGTCCAGCAGCGCCAGACTGCCATCACACGCACCATCTCCGAACGCAACGCTCGATTCTTCGAGACCGAGGCCACCAAACTGGAAAACTGGGCCGACGACGTGAAACTCGGCCTCGAACGCGACATCAAGAACCTTGACCGACAAATCCGGGAAACCCGACGTGCGGCCACCGTCGCACTCACCTTAGAGGAGAAACTCGCCGGCCAGAAACAGATCAAAGCCCTTGAATCCCAGCGCAGCGAGAAACGCCGCTCCCTGTTCGAAGCACAGGATCAGGTGGACCGCCAACGCGCAGAGTTCATCTCGATAATCGAAGGGAAACTGAAACAACAGACCGACCTCTCAACCGTCCTGACACTTCAATGGAGACTCGAATAATGCATAAAGAAACCCCGTCAGAACAACTCGCCGCCAAGATCGCCGACCGCCTAGTCAAAGAAGGTCTCTTGCCCCCGGATGCCGCCACCAGACTCAAACCCAAACTGGCCCAAGGAACCGTTACCCAAGATGACTGGAGACTTCCAATAGAACTGGGAGACAAGAAGAAGGAGGCTGCAAAATGAGCATTCCAAGTCTAGTGAGCAATCCAGGTCTTCGGCAACTCACCGTCGAGAACCTCCGCGGAGCTGTGGTCCCGTTCACGCTCCCTTTTGAGAAGAACAAGAAACTCACAATCGTCTACGGAGAGAATGCCACAGGCAAGTCAACCATTTGCGATGCATTCGACTTTCTCGGGAAAGGAAATGTCGGCTCATTGGAAAACCGCGGACTGGGCCGCTCCGAAAGATACTGGCCGTCTATTGGAAAACCCGCCGGCGCTGTTTCGGTGACACTCGAAACCACCGACCTCGCCAAGTGCTGCGCAAAGATCGGAACAGGAGGTGTCACAGTCACGCCCCCGATCCCACGTCCACGGGTCGAAGTGTTGCGCCGCAAACAAATACTCAAACTGATTGAGGCAACCGAGAGCGAACGCTACACGGAAATCCGCCGCTTCATTGACGTGTCGGCCGTGGAAACATCGGAAGGCACCCTTAACCAGTTGATCAAAGACCTGAACGCCAACCGCAACATTGCCGCAGCACGGTTAACAGAGAACCTAGACGCACTGACCAACTACTGGAACGCGGCCAGTCAACCAGGAAGCAATGCCCTGACATGGGCAACCACAGAAGCAAAACGAAACCAAACCACTTTAGACAAGGAGGCGGCCGCCCTGGCTTCACTTCAAGCCGCCTATGCCAGACTCACAGACTACCCGGCGCAACTCACGGCAACCACCCACACCCAGAATGCTGCAAAGGAGGCGGATGATGCCGCACAGGTCGCCGCAAAACAGTGCGCCCAAACGATTGCTGCAGACGCTGATGAGGTAATCGGCGTACTCCAAGCTGCCCAGACGTACCTGCACATACACCCGACACCCAAGGTCTGCCCTCTCTGCGAGAGCGCCGAAAAGACGGCAGGTCTGAACCAACGTATTTCACAACGCCTTGGTGCATTCGCGGCCCTCCAATCGGCACAGGGTCAAGTGAAGACTACCGCCACCGCCGTCCAACGCGCGGAGGCCCAACTCGAAGTCCTGAAGGCCGACGCAAAACGTAACGCCGAAACATTTGAGAAAGCACGCACCGACTTTGCCTGGCCCGCGGACATACCACTACCAACATCACCCGCCCCCACGGACATCACCGCACTTGCGACATGGCTTGCCGATACCGGTCCCCTGCCTGCCCAATGGAAACAAGCCGAAACCACCCGCCTGGACAAAAAACAGTTCATTGCCTCATTAAATGGGGCACTGAAAACATACAACGAGAATGTCAATACACAGAAGGAACTGGACGTTCTCCTGCCGAAACTCGATCACGCCTTGAAGATCGTCATTGAGGAACGCCGTGACTTCACAGGAAAGATACTGGCGAACATCGCCACAGAAGTCGGCCGCATGTACGAACTCGTTCACCCAGGCGAAGGCCTGAGCAAGATCAGCTTGCAACTCGATCCCAAGAAACGTGCCTCTTTAGGAATTGGAGCCCCATTCGGCACCATGAAGGAGACCCCGCCGCAAGCCTACTTCAGCGACTCGCACCTCGACACACTAGGCTTGTGCATTTACTTGGCACTCACCGGACGAGATGAACCGGAGAAGATCATTCTCATAATTGACGACGTACTTGCGAGCGTTGACGAACCCCACGTTCAACGACTCATCGAGATGTTGTACGACGAGACGGCAAAGTTCCGGCATTGTCTGATCACCACCCATTACCGCCCATGGAAAGAAAAGTTCCGATGGGGTTGGCTCAAGAATGCGCAATGCCAGTTTATCGAGTTGAAGGACTGGACGACAACCGAAGGCATCACACATGCCAACAGCGTGCCGGATATTGACCGCCTAAAGTCACTTATAGCAGAGAAATCACCTGATTCCCAACTCGTATGCTCCAAAGCCGGCGTGATGTTGGAAGCGGCACTCGAGTTCCTGACCTTACTGTACCAATGCCGAGTTCCCCGAAAACCCGGCGATACATACACAGTCGGCGACCTCCTACCGGCGATTGACGACAAACTGCGCAAGTCCCTGCAAGTAGAGTGCGCCGTGACAGACAAAGCCGGGACAGTCACATACCAAACGAAACAACTCGGCCCAATATTCGATGAACTGGACCGAATCTTCCAACTCCGGAATGTCTTCGGCTGCCACTTCAACGAGATATCCTTCACCCTTCTGAACTCGGATGCCCTGACGTTTGGCAAGAAGGTGCTGGAGTTGATCGAAACCCTCGCCGATCCCGATGCCGGATGGCCCCGCAGCGACAAGTCCGGCAACTACTGGGCGACCGCCAAGGAAACACGCCGGTTGCACCCCTTAAAGAAACCCAAGTGACACCTCTACTGTTCACAAAACCCGGACTTAACGACCGACCGGAAGGAACCAAACGCACTATGAGCCCCTTAACTCCGGCATACCTGGCCATACTTAAGAAACATCTCGCTGACAGGTACGTTGTTCACCTGCCACCACTCGCAAAGAACAGCAAAAACTCCGATGAAGTGGAGAAGAAAAACCTTTCGCGGGCTTTCAGCGCCTTCACATTGCATCACCTTACTGGCGTTTCTGAAAAAGAAGCCGCAGAGTCAGTTGTGGACGATTTTGAAGACGTTGGTTTGGACGCCGTGTATTACTTCGCACCAACAGAGACACTTTTCCTGGTACAGTCCAAACTGAAAGCATCGGAAGAATTCAGCCAAGACGAAGCACTGGCGTTTTGTCAAGGCATACGCAAACTGATCAAAGAGGACTTCAACGGGTTCAATGAACACGTGACACGACGCCAGACGGAAATCGAAGGCGCATTGGAACTATGCCGTGAGATCCAACTTGTTGTCGCACACACCGGTTCCGGCATCAGCAAACATGCTCGAACCGCTTTAGACGAACTCCGCCAGGATGAGACCCACGACGAACTACGGTTCACCCCCCCAATCCTGGATTTTGATGCAAACAAAGTAGTAAACGGCCTGCAAGGAAGTCATGCCTACAAACGCGTCGACACGAAACTTGTTGTCAGGAACTGCAAACACATTGCCGAACCAAGATCGACATACTTCGGTCTAGCCAATATCATAGACTTGGTCGCACTGCACAAGACACATGACAAGGCACTCTACGACAAGAACATCCGGACATTTCTCGGTCACGAGACAGACGTGAATAAGGCTATCCAGAAGACATTAGCCGAGAAACCTGACCACTTTATCTACCTGAATAACGGCGTCACAGTGCTCTGCCAACAGATCGACCCGAAGGACACTAACAAGAAGGAAGGCAGGCGCTTGGTAATCAAGGGGTTTTCCGTGGTGAACGGCGCCCAGACGATTGCGTCGTCCGCAAAGTATGTGGCCGATAACCCGGGTGCAAATATAGATTTTGCCCGCGTTTTGATCACACTGATTGAAGCTGCCGCTGACGGCGACTTTGGGAAGTCCGTCACCAGAGCCCGTAATCATCAGAATGAAGTCAAACAGTCCAACTTCGCTGCCCTTGACGACGGTCAGGAGAGACTTCGCAGGGATTTGGCGCAACTTGATATTCAGTACGCATACAAGGCAGGAAGAACCGAAGGACCAGATGATCCCAACCGAATTCAGATTGAGGAAGCAGTTCAGGCATTGGCGCTACTTCAGGGCGACCCGCGATACGCCGTCCGGTTGAAGAAGCAACCCGCTGACCTATTGAACACGGAGTCCGACCAGTACAAGGAACTTTTCGGTTCATCGCTCACTGCTTTCCAACTACTCAATGCGGTTCTTGTAAATCGTTACGTCCAACGCCGGATTGGAGAAGAAGTCGGGAGAACGGGCGGCCAGGAAAGACTCGTTTACAAGCACGGGAACCACGTGATCGCATGGATACTCGCCAAGTGTGTAATGAAGGCCATTAACGAACCGGCACGCATAGACAACGCTAAACTCAACACTTTACTTAGCGTGCCGTTCGATGAAATCAGACAAAAGCAATGGGACAAGGCCCAACCAGCCCTTGCGCAACGCGGACCGTTGTCTTTGTTCCGCAACCAAACCCATACCATCCCATTGATGCAACACCTCATGATCGACTTCTACGGTCTGACAAACGATCCAGTCATAGGACACAAACTCGCACAACAGCAACCTGGCGACCTCTATCCAACGCACCTCTTCGCGTACCTGATTCAACGGGCGCCCCAGATCGGGGGACTCTCATGACCAGACACCTCAAACTCGAACTCACCTGGATCGGCAAGGAGAACCGGCCCCGCCTGGAGCCGCGCATCCTCCTCGAAGATCCGGAGAAGTCGTATCACGCCGCACATCGGGTGAAGGAATGGCCGCAAGAGAACGCAAAAAACACAAAAGGCTCAGACTCTTTGCGCTCTCTGTGTTCTTTCGCGGCTAAGAATCCCTCCGATGTCGGCGATCTCTTCGACAACCGCCTCATCTTCGGCGACAACCTCCTCGCCCTCAAGGCACTTGAGCAAGAGTTCACCGGGAAAATTAGGTGCGTATTCATTGACCCACCCTACAACACGGGTAGCGCATTTACACACTACGACGATGGAGTTGAGCACTCTCTTTGGCTTTCTCTCATCAGAGATCGACTGGAGATGTTACGTCAACTCCTTGCCGATGACGGTTCTCTTTGGATCACTATTGACGACAATGAATCTCATTATCTTAAGGTTTTGTGCGACGAAGTGTTTGGAAGGCAGAACTTCGTTGCCAATGTGGTCTGGCAAAAAAAATCGTCACCGCAACCAAACGCGGTTTGGCTTTCCGACAGTCACGACCACATCCTTGTTTACGCGAAAAATAAATCTATATGGCGTCCAAATATGTTGGAGCGCAGTGTTGAAGCGAATTCGCGTTACAAGAATCCAGACAACGATCCCCGTGGTATGTGGACGTCTGGTGACTGCACAATCAGCTTGACCGGCGGGCAACGCGGAGCGCAGTTCGCTAGGACCGGTGTTTCGGAGAACATCTATGAAATTCAAACGCCGTCTGGGCGCAAGGTGTCTCCTCCACCTGGAACATGCTGGCGTTTTAGTAAGAAGCGATATGAAGAACTGGTAAAAGAATACCGGATTTATTTTGGTGACACCGGCAATAACGTTCCAAGATACAAGAGATTCCTTTCAGAAGTTCAGGAAGGTATTGTCTGCATGACAGTGTGGCTTCGAACAGAAGTGAGCGATAATCAGGACGCGAAGCGAGAAGTAATGGTATTCAATTCCGAGCAGGTGTTTTCTACACCGAAACCCGAAAGGCTTTTACAACGCATCGTTGAGTTAGCGTCGAATCCCGGTGACTGGGTGCTCGACTCCTTCGCCGGTTCCGGCACTACGGGTGCGGTCGCTCACAAGATGGGCCGGCGCTGGATCATGGTGGAACTGGGCGAGCATTGCCACACACACATCATTCCCCGACTCAAAAAAGTTATTGACGGTGAAGATTCTGGCGGCATCACGAAGTCCGTGGATTGGAAAGGCGGCGGTGGGTTCCGCTACTACCGGCTCGCGCCGTCGCTGCTGGAAAAGGACAAGTGGGGGCAGTGGGTCATCAGCAAGGAGTTTAATGCCGCCATGTTGGCCGAGGCGGCCTGTAAACTGGAAGGGTTCACCTACGCCCCGAGCGACTCTGTCTATTGGCAACACGGGCACTCCACCGAACGTGATTTCATCTATGTGACCACCCAGAATCTGAACGCCGCCCAACTTGCGCAGTTGAGCGATGAAGTCGGCCCGGATCGCACCTTGCTCGTGCTTTGCGCCGCCTTTCGCGCACCACGTGGCGACGCCGCCGAACGCTACCCGAACCTCACGGTGAAGAAGATTCCCAAACAGGTGCTTTCCCGTTGCGAATGGGGGCATGATGATTACAGTCTAAACGTGGAGAACTTGCCCAAGGCACCGCCGAAGTTGGGGCAACAGGATCTGTTTGCGGAGGTTGGCAAATGAAGAAGAACCCCGCGCTTTATGAACGTGTCCGGCAGATTCTAGAATCTGCCCGGTCAACCGTGGCCCGGTCGGTGAACACGACCCAGGTGGTAGCGAATTGGCTGATCGGCCAGGAGATTGTGGAGGAAGAGCAAAAGGGAAAGCGCCGGGCTGACTACGGGAACGAGTTGATCATCGACCTGGCAAAACGATTGACGGCGGATTTTGGAAACGGGTACTCCAAGGACAATCTCTTCTGGTTCCGCCGATTGTATCAAGGTTATCCGGAACTGCTGGCCCGGCAGAAATTTGACGCACTGCGTCAAATTTCCGACGCAGTGCCTCGGAAATCTACAGGCACAGGGACTTTTGCAGCATTTCCGTCAAAAACGCGCACCGTGCATAGTTGTTCTGTTGCGGAGATTGGCTACGCAGTGCGTAGCCAATCCTGGAAACCCGGCCAACTCCATCCAACCCTCTCCTGGACCCACTACCGGACACTACTGCGCGTGGATAAACCCGAGACCCGCGCCTTTTATGAAATCGAGGCAATCAAGAACAATTGGGGGGCGCGGGAACTGGAGCGGCAAATTTGCAGCCTGTTCTATGAACGACTGGCGTTGAGTCGGGACAAAAAGGGATTGATGCGTCTGGCGACAAAAGGGCAGGTTGTTCAGAAGCCAACGGATGTGTTCAAGGACCCAGTGGTCATGGAATTTCTGGGGCTTCCGGAATCGCCGAGACTGACCGAAACCGATCTGGAGACCGCCTTGATCAACAATCTCCAGTCATTTCTGCTGGAACTGGGCAAGGGGTTCGCCTTTGTGGCGCGACAGGGCCGACTGACACTGGACGGCGATCATTTTTACGTGGATCTTGTTTTCTATCATACGATCCTGAAGTGCTACGTGATCATTGATCTCAAGACCGGCAAACTCACACATCAGGACCTTGGGCAACTTCAACTGTACGTCAACTACTACGACCGGGAGAAACGCGCCACGGGCGATAATCCAACATTGGGGCTGATTCTCTGCGCCGAGAAGAACGACACCGTGGTGCGGTACACCTTGGGCAAAGACCAGAAAAAGCAGATATTCGCCAGCCGTTATCAGATGTACCTGCCGACCGAGGCCCAACTGCGGGCCGAGATACGCCGGGAAGTCCGATTGTTGCAAGCGCCAGAGATTGCAACGAAAAAACGCATGGAGCGTAAAGGACGAATTGCTGCCCTAAGTTGAATACAGTTCATCTGGACAATTTACCATGTCCACGTCAAAACCGGAGCAGATCGAATGGCTATGAATGACATAACCGCACCCGAAGACCAACAACCACTTCGCGCCTTCGCGTCTTCGCGTGAAATCCCAACGCAGACAGTCTCACGCGAAGGCGCGAAGGCGCGAAGTGGGGAGATGAACATCGAAGAGGTTTCGGCGATCATCGTGGATTGTGGTTACAAATTGCATGTTGAGGTAGGACCTGGCCTTTTGGAAAGCGTGTATGAAGTGGTCCTGGCCAAGATGCTGGAACAACGCGGTTTGCGCGTGCGACGACAGGTTCCCGTGCCGATTGAATTAATGGGGTTGACGTTTGACGAAGGGTTTCGCGCGGATTTGATTGTCCATGATCGGGTGCTGGTGGAGTTGAAGTCGGTAGAAAACCTGGCCCCTGTTCACGGCAAGCAAGTCCTCACTTATCTCCGCCTTTTAAAGATGCCGCTAGGCTTGTTGATTAATTTTAGCGCCGCAACCTTCAAGGATGGCGTAAAGCGCATCGTCAACCAACATCATGATTTCGCGTCTTCGCGTCTTCGCGTGAACCAAGCCCTTTCGGAGAATCCATGAAGCCCCAAGTCAACGCCATTGCCGGACGACTGAGTCTGCGCCAGCCCCAACGCCGCGCGTTGGAAATCCTCGACCGCGTTACGGAGATCGTCCCGCCCAAGAAGGGCGCTGACATCGCAGCCGCCTTGGCGGTCATCCGGTCCGAGTTTCCAACCGTCACCGATTTTGAGCGCGACTTTCCCTCCCTCTGTTTTGCCCTTGCCACTGGCGTTGGCAAGACGCGCCTCATGGGCGCTTTCATCACCTATCTCTATCAGGCATACGGCATCAACAACTTTTTCGTCATGGCTCCGAATCTGACGATCTACAACAAGTTGATCACGGACTTCACGCCCAACACCTCCAAGTATGTTTTCAAGGGAATCGCCGAGTTTGCCACGGAGCCGCCGGAAATCATCACCGGCGACAACTACGAGGCCAAGGCAGGCACCTTGTTTGACGAGTTGATCCGCTGCCGGGTGAACATCTTCAATATCTCGAAGATCAACTCCGAAGTCCGAGGCGGCAAGTCGCCGCGCATCAAACGCCTCTCCGAGTACATCGGCGAGAGCTATTTCGAGTACTTGGCCAATCTGCCCGACCTTGTTCTCGTCATGGATGAATCGCACCGCTACCGGGCCAGCGCGGGCGTGCGGGCAATCAACGAACTCAAGCCCGTCCTGGGGCTGGAACTCACGGCCACGCCGTTTGTCGAGACCGGGAAGGGGCCTGTAGCGTTCAAGAACGTTATTCAGGATTACCCCCTTGGCAAGGCCATGGCCGATGGCTTTGTAAAGGAACCGGCCGTTGTCACGCGCAAGAATTTCAACCCGGCCGGCATGACGCCCGAAGCCGTGGAGCGCATGAAACTGGAGGACGGCGTCCGCCTGCACGAGAGCATCAAGGTGGAACTGGAGACGTACGCGCGCGAAACGGAAAACCGCCTCGTAAAACCGTTTGTCCTGGTCATCGCCCGCGATACCACGCACGCCAAGCAACTCGTTGACCTGCTCCAATCCGAAACCTTCTTCGATGGCCGCTACAAGGAGAAGGTCATCCAGGTCGATTCCAGCAAGACCGGCGCCGAAGAAGACGAGATGGTTGAGCGCTTGCTCAAGGTCGAGCACACGGACGAACCAACCGAAATTGTGATTCACGTCAACATGCTCAAGGAGGGGTGGGACGTCACCAACCTCTACACCATCGTCCCTCTTCGTGCCGCCAATGCCCGCACCCTCATCGAGCAGTCCATCGGCCGCGGCCTGCGCCTGCCATACGGCAAGCGCACAGGCGTCACCAGCGTGGATCGCCTGAACATCGTAGCCCATGACAAGTTTCAGGAGATCGTGGACGAAGCCAAGAAACCCGGCTCTGCCATCCATCTCCAGCAGGTCATCCTGGCCGACGACACACTTAGCCAGAAGACCGTCACCATGGTCTCCCAGTCCCAACTCGCCAATCGCCTGGGCCTGACTGTGGATCAACCGACACCCAGCACGCTACAACCCGAGGCAGCGGCCAAGCCGATATTTACACAGCCGGAAGAACAGAAGATCGCGCAACTCACCTACGAGGCCATCAAGAGGCTCGAAAGTCAGCCCACGGCCGTGCCGGGCGTCTCATTCCTGTCGAACCCGGACGTGCAGGCAGCCATTCAAAAGGAAGTGGCAAGCCGGTATCAACCCCCGGTTCAGATGGAGATGGATGTCGTCACCGCGAAGCCAGACATTGCGGCCATTGTTGCCGCCACGGCAGAACTGGTCATCCAGCAGACTATCGATATTCCCCGAATTCTCGTGGTGCCCGCCGGCAAGGTCCAATCCGGCTTCAAGCCATTTGTCCTGAAACTGGATACGCTCAATTACCCGCCGGTCTCCGAAGAACTTTGGGCCAAACACCTGCGCACCGATCAGGTTGATGTCATCGCCATGGGCAAGGGCGGTACTGAGGAAGAGCGCCTGGAAGACTACGTTGTTTCCGGCTTGGTTGATTTCGACGACATCTCATACGACGCGCACGCAGATCTTCTGTACGATCTGGCAGGTCAGGTTGTGCGCCATCTCCGGTCCTACCTCAAGGAAGAAGCGGAGACTCGAAAGGTTCTCCGGTGTTATCAGCGGGACATCGCCCGGTTTGTCCATGCCCAGATGCAGGAGCACTACTGGGAAGCGGCTACCTCTCTCGACGTGACGATCACCAAGGGGTTCACCGAACTCAAACGAAGCGCCTACACCACCGATGCCCGAGATCCGGTCAAGGATTATCGGTATTCACTGGCGGACAAGAGCAACATGCCCAAGCACCTCTTCGGCGGTTTCACAAAATGCCTCTATCCGGTCCAGAAGTTTCAGTCCGACCCGGAGCGCAAGATGGCTGTGATCCTCGAACGCGAATCCGACAAATGGTTCCGGCCGGCCAAGGGCCAATTCCAGATCTACTACAAGTCCGGCGCCGAGCAACCCGAATATCAGCCAGACTTCGTGGCCGAGACGGCCGACGTCATCTACATGCTCGAACCCAAACGCCGCGACGAGTTGCAGGATGCCGACGTGCAGGCCAAGAAAGCCGTTGCTGAAATCTGGTGCCAGCACGCCACCGCACACGCCAAGACCTACAACGGCAAGCCCTGGCAATACCTCCTCATCCCCCACGACGCCATCGCCGACAACATGACGCTCGAAGGGCTCGCCGCCCTGTTCAAGGACAACGAATGAGAGCGAGATCTAAAGAATCTCCTTGATGTGGAGCGCATTCTTTTTCGTCGATTTCGGTCCCGATCCCGATCCCGATCCCAATCCCGATTTGGATCCCGATAGCGGCTGCCAGTGTTAGAATTGCTGGTATGGGCAGTGTGTGGCATTGCCTTCAGTCCGAATCTTCGCTATGATCTCCCGCACATACGCCATGGCACGTGATCAAACAAATCAAACGGAGCGGCTCGAGAAGTTTCTCGTCCGCCTGATCCAGCAGCCGGGGGCCGACCAGGGACACACCGGGTCGATCCGGCTGTTGCTGGCGTTTTTGAAAGGGCTGGCGCATCTTTTCCGCGGCGCGGTGCAGACGCGCCTGTGTTTTTATGAGGCGGGTATCTTGCGCCGTTATCCCCTGGGGTGCCAGGTGATCAGCGTGGGGAACATCACGGCGGGCGGGACGGGCAAGACCCCGGTGGTGGAGATCTTCGCCCGCGAACTTCATAAGTCGGGACGGAAAGTCGCCATCCTCAGCCGTGGCTACCGCAAGAAGGAATTGCCGTGGTATCAGCGGGTCTTCAGAGAAACCCTCGAACCGCCGCGGGTCGTGAGCGACGGTCACCACCTGTTGCTCGACAGTGAGATGGGCGGGGACGAGCCCTACATGCTGGCGTCCAACCTGCCGGGCGTGGTGGTGCTGGTCGACCGCAACCGCGTCAAGAGCGGGCGTTACGCGATCAAAACGTTCGGGTGTGACACGCTCGTGCTCGACGACGGCTTTCAGTATCAGAAGCTCAAGCACCGGCTCGAATTGGTGCTGATCGACAAGACCAACCCCTTTGGCAACGGCAATGTTCTGCCGCGCGGTGTATTGCGCGAACCGGTGCGCAACCTGAATCGGGCGGACTTTATCTTCATCACCAAGTCTGACGGGAAGTCGGATGCGCTGCGCGCCCGGATCCGCGAGTTGAACGACCACGCCGAAATCATCGAATGCTGTCATCGGCCCCAATACCTGCGCAACGCTTACAGCCAGGAGACGTTGCCCCTTTCGTGGTTGGACGGCAAGAAGGCCGCCGCCCTCTCCGGGATTGCGGTGCCGCAAAGTTTCGAAGGTTTTCTGCGCGGCATGGGGGCGCGATTGGTGGCGTGCGACCGCTTTGCCGACCATCACCGGTACGAGGCGCAAGAGATCATTGACGCCGTGAACCGGGCGGATGAACTGGGGGCCTGCGCGTTGATCACGACCGAGAAGGACGCCGTACGGCTGCCGCGGCTGGCGAGTTCGGCCGTGCCGGTCTACTACTTGCGGGTGGAGATCGAGATCCTCTCCGGGGCCGAGAATTTCCACGAAGCGGTCCGGCATATCTGCACGCACGGGGCGCGGAAAGGGGCGTAGCATGAGTGCCGGTGCGCCGTCGGTGTTGCGTGCGGTGTTGAAAGTGGCGGGAGGCACGGCCGTCAGCCGGGTCATGGGGCTGGTGCGCGAAGTGCTGATGGCGCGATTTTTCGGCACGTCCGTGCAGGGGTCGGCCTTCGTCGTGGCCTTCCGCATTCCGAATCTTTTCCGCAAGTTGTTCGGCG
Organism: uncultured Akkermansia sp.; assembly: GCA_964580075.1. Lineage (GTDB taxonomy): Bacteria > Verrucomicrobiota > Kiritimatiellia > RFP12 > JAAYNR01 > VGWG01. Next base: position 57,510 of record CAZOJL010000002.1, read on the forward strand.
AGGGGGCGTTGTCTTCCGCCTTCATTCCGGCCTACGCCGATGCCGTGTCACGCGAGGGTCAGGCTGGCGGCGACCGGTTGCTCTCCCGAACCGCGGGTTTTATCGTGGCGGTGTTGGGCGTCGTCGCCGCGCTGGGCGTGTTGGCGACGTTCCCGCTGCAGGCATGGGTGGCCACCCGTCCGCGGTTCGCGGCATTCCTTCCGATCTTGCCGCTGCTGCGGATCATGCTTCCTTACGCGCCGCTGATCTGCGTCGCGGCCTTGGCCATGGGCGCGCTCAATGTCTTGCGGGCCTTCTGGGTGCCGGCGCTGGCGCCGGCGCTGTTGAACGTCATTTGGATCCTGGCGCTTGTCGCGGTGTGTCCCTGGCTCGCTGACGATCCGGGGGTGCGCATCCGCCTCGTGGCTTGGGCGGTGCTGCTGGCGGGTGTGGCGCAGGCGCTGTTTCAACTGGCGGCGTTGCGGCGACTGGGCGTGCGTGTTGTTCCCGACTTCCGCTGGTGGGGCGATGCGCAGGTCTTGGCGGTCCTGCGGCGCGCCATGCCGCTGGCGCTCGCGTCCGGTGTGGTTCAGGTAAACCTGTGCGTGGACGGGCTGTTGGCGATGTGGGCCGGAAGCTGGGCGCCTGCGGCGCTGGAGTATGCCGACCGTCTGGTCTACCTGCCGCTCGGTCTGGTGGGAACGGCTTTTGCCACGGTCCTCCTGCCGACGTTCGCCACGCAGGCGTCGGCGGCGGATGTCGCCGGAATTCCGAAGACGCTCGAGCGGGCGTTGCGCAATATTGGCCTGCTGATGGCGCCTGCCGCCGCCGGGTTGTTGGTGCTGGCGCTCCCGATCGTGCAACTGGTCTACCTGCATTCGGGCGGTCGGTTTGATGCCGAATCGGCCGTCCAGTGCGCGCGCGCGCTGGCGGGATATGCCCCGGGCCTGTTGGTGTTCTGCGTCCACAAGGCGATCGTGCCGGCATTTTATGCCTTGGGCGACACCGTCACGCCGGTTCGCGTGAGCATGGGCGCGGTGGCGGCCAATCTGGTGATGAACGTCGTTTTCGTGATGACCTGGCCGGCGGGCTGGAAACATGTCGGCATCGCGGTCTCCACGGTTTTGTCGAGCCTGATGTCGGTGGCGATGCTGGTTTGGATGTTACGGCGCAGCGGCTACGCGCTTCAGCTTCGCGCATTGGTGACACCCTATGGCCGTGCGCTGGGGGCTGCCTGCCTGATGGCCGCAGCAGCCTTCCTGCTGCATGCGCGACTGGCCGGGATGCTGCTGCCCTGGGGCAAGACGGGGGAGATGGTGGCGGTCGGCGTGACCCTCGCGGCGGCGGCGGCGTTTTATGCCGGACTTGTCTGGGTGCTCTGCCGTGAGGCGGTGCGCGAGCTGTGGCACGGGTGCCGCACATGAAACGATGGGTGACATGAACGTAGTGGTGGCTTGCGGCGGGACAGGCGGACATGTCTTCCCGGGTTTGACGACGGCCCGTGCGTTGCGGGCGCGGGGGCATGCCGTGACGGTCTGGCTTTCGGGCCGCGCCGTGGAGGATGCGGCGCTGCCCGCGTGGGACGGTCCGGTCTGGCGTACGGGTGCGCGGCCGTTGCGCCCGACGGCGTTTCCCGCGATCTTCGCTTCGGTCGTCCGCTGTGTGCGGCACCTGCGCCGCGAACGGCCGGACCGGATGTTGGCGATGGGCAGCTATGCGAGTCTACCGCCGACGGTGGCGGCTTGGCTGTGCGGCGTGCCGGTGGTGTTGCACGAGGCAAACGCGGTTCCGGGGCAGGCGGTGGACTGGCTGTCGCGTCTGGCGCGGGTGACGGCCGTGAGCTTTCCGGGGACGGAGGCGGCGCTTCCCGGTCGGCGCGTGGTTCTGACCGGGCTGCCGGTGCGGCGCGAACTCGCCGCGTCGCGGCGCCCGGAGAGGAAAATGCCCGGATTTACGGTTCTGGTGACGGGCGGGAGCCAGGGCGCGCATGCGGTGAACGAGCTGAGCTGCGACGCGCTCTGCCGACTGGCCACGGACGGGGTTCCGGAATTGCGGGTGATTCACCAAAGCGGCGCGGCCGACGCTGCGGGGTTGCGTGCGCGTTATGCGGCAACCGGGGTGGATGCATCCGTCGCGTCGTTTATCCGCGACATGGGGGCGGCCTATGCCGATGCCGATGTCGCGGTGTGCCGTGCGGGCGCCGTCACGTGCGCCGAGTTGTGTCTGTGCGGGGTGCCGGCGGTGCTGATCCCGCTCCCGGGTGCGGTGCGCGACCATCAGCGGCTGAATGCGGCCGTCCTCGCCCAATCCGGCGGTGCGGTGCTGGCCGGGCAGGGGGATCTGACGGCTGACAAACTGGCCGACATCCTGCGTGGCCTGGCGGGCGACCGGCCGCGCCTGGCAGCCATGGCTGAGGCGCTGCGGCGACTGGCTGTTCCCGACGCCGATGACCAGCTTGCCGATTGCGTGATGGGCGCCTGGAGCGCACCCGAAAAATTAATAGCCGGAGCGTGACAATCGCAACGGAAAACGGTAACATCACAAACTCAGGACCGTAAATCGCCCGCAGACCTTGATAGTGACCGGAATGTGCTTCGCCTATGGAATACAGCATTGAAAATACACGTAATTTCTGCATCATCGCCCATATCGATCATGGCAAGACGACGCTTTCCGACCGCATTCTGGAACTGACCCATACGATTGAGTCCCGCCAGATGCGCGAGCAGACGCTCGACGCGATGGATCTCGAACGCGAACGCGGCATTACCATCAAATGCCATCCCGTCTCCATGAACTATACGGGGCGGGACGGTAGGCTGTACCGTTTCAACCTGATTGACACCCCCGGACACGTTGACTTCGCCTACGAGGTCTCCCGGAGCATGGGCGCCTGCGAGGGGGCGATCCTCGTGGTGGATGCGTGTCAGGGCGTCGAGGCCCAGACCGTCGCCAACGCCTATCTGGCGATCGACGCCGGATTGGATATCATTCCGGTGCTGAACAAAGTTGACCTGCCCGGCGCGGATGTGGACGAGGTTTCGAAGCAGGTGGAGGATGTGCTGGGCATCAGCATGGAACACCCGTTGCTGATCAGCGCCAAGACGGGGGTCAACGTGCCCGACGTGCTGGAGGCGGTCGTCTCGCGCCTCCGCCCGCCCAAAACCCGCGGCATCGCGGCCCCGTTGCGGGCGCTGGTGTTCGATTCGGTTTTTGACGCGTTTCGAGGGGTGATCCCGTACGTGCGCGTGGTGGACGGCTGCATCAAGGCGGGGGATATGGTGTGCTTCCTCAGCAACGGTGTACAGACGCAGGTGCGCGAAGTCGGTGTTTTCAGCCCCGTCCAGAAGTCGCTAGCGGTCCTTGAAGCGGGGCAGGTTGGTTATCTCGTCGGCACCATCCGCGATCCGCACGATGTAAAGACCGGTGACACCTTGACCACGGTCAAGGACGGTTCGACGGACGCGCTTCCGGGCTATAAAGAGGTGCGCCCGATGGTGTTCAGCGGCCTCTACCCGGTCAGCACGGATGAGTACGAGAAGGTGCGATCGGGTCTCGACAAGCTGCATTTGAACGATGCCGCATTCACCTTTCACCCCGAAAGTTCCGTGGCCCTCGGGTTTGGCTTCCGGTGCGGATTTCTGGGGTTGCTGCACATGGAGATCGTGCAGGAGCGTCTCCGCCGTGAATTCGACTTGGATATCATCAGCACCCATCCGGCGGTGGTTTACAAGATCTTTATGAGCAATGGCGTGGTGGATGAGATTGACAATCCGACGCGGATGCCCGACGTTACCCGAATCGACCATATTGAAGAGCCGATCATCAAGGCCACGATTATCACACCCAGCACCTACATCGGCGACATCATGCGCCTGGTGATGGATCGGCGCGGCGAGATGCAGGCCACGGAAAGCCTTGACGCCAAGCGGGTGATCATGACCTGTATGCTGCCGCTCAACGAGATCCTGATCGATTTTCATGATACGCTCAAGAGTATCAGCCGCGGCTATGCCTCGATGGACTATGAACCGATTGGTTACCAGACCAGCGAGATCGTCAAAATGGACATCTTGCTCAACGGTGAGATTGTGGACGCCTTTTCCTGCATGGTGCATAAGGACAAGGCGGTATATCGCGGCCGCCAGATCTGCAAGGCGTTGAGCGCGGAGATACCCCCGCACATGTTCAAGATTCCGGTGCAGGCCACGCTGGGTCGCAATATCATCGCACGTGAAGACATTCGCCCCTTCCGCAAAGATGTGACGGCCAAGCTCTACGGCGGCGATGTCACGCGCAAGCAGAAGTTGTTGCGGAAGCAGGCCGAAGGCAAGAAGCGGATGAAGGAATTCGGAACGGTCAGGGTGCCGCAGTCTGCATTCATCGCCGTCTTGAAAGGCGGCGGAGAAGCGTAGGCGAGGAGGGCCCCGCGCCCTCCCGTGTTGTAAATGAGGGCGTGGGCTTTCGTGTCCCCGAAGGAATGGATTATGAATATTTATGCGAAATGGGCCTTGATCAGGAACACCTGGAAAGCACGTAAGCGGCTGAAGGAGATGCTGCACAGCGCCCACACGGTCAAGGCGCTGCGCGAAGACGTGCTCGATGCGGTCGACCGCGCCGAGTTGGCGTGCGTCATGGCGGCGGCGAGCCGCCGGGTGCGAGGCGGCTCCGCGTGCGAGGCCGATGCCCTGACGGAGGAATTGAGTGTCCTGCTCAGCCGCCTCGCGCCCGTGCGTCCCTGGGCCGCGTGGCGCGGTAATTTCGAGGTGGTCGTGGTCGCACTCTCGGTGGCGATGGCCTTTCGCGCCTACTTTTACCAGCCGTTCAAGATCCCGACGGGATCGATGTACCCGACACTTTCGGGGATCGCGTCGCGCGAGGAGGCCGCTCCCGCGATCTGGGACCGGATGCCGTTCAAGCTGGTGAACTGGCTGGTGACAGGCGATTGGTACAAGCAGGTCCGCGTGGGCGTGGGTGGGCAGGCGAGTCTGTTGAAGCAGGTCGACACGCGGCCGGGCTATGCGGCCATTCAGGTCGCGGGCACAACGTATTTCGTGCCGAGCGACGCCATGTACCGACCGCAGTCGCTGCATGTCGACAGTCAGGGGCGGGTCTCCTCGGGCGCGGTCTTGTGGTCTGGTGTCGTCACGGAGGGTGACTTCGTGTTTGTCAACCGGTGGGCGTGGAATTTCCGCAGGCCGCGGCGCGGGGAGGTGATGGTGTTTTCGACAGAAGGAATCGAAGGCCTTCCCCACGGTACGCACTACATCAAGCGGATGTGCGGCCTGCCACAGGAGACCTTGTCGATCCGCCCGCCTGACTTGATCGTGAATAATAATCCGGTCTTGGAGCCCCGGATGATCGCCACAATCGCGCGGTGCGAGAAACTGGCCGCGTGGGCGCCGAATTACGCCGGGTTTACGTTGCCGGGTATGCGCGACACGTCCAGCCCCAAAGCACTCATGATGCAGGAAGACCGCGTGACGCTTGCGGATGACGAGTATTATGCGCTGGGCGACAATAGCCGCAACAGCCTCGACAGCCGGTTTTGGGGACCCGTTCCCGAGCGCAACCTCATCGGCCCCGCGACGGTTGTCTACTGGCCGTTTACGTCGCGTCGTTTTGGAAGGATTCGATGAGTGGCGGCACGCACCTGCAACTCCCAGGCTCGCGGTAATCACGGACATGGCGATCGAAAGTCACAACGCGTCGGAGACGAATGCCGATGCCGGAATCCCCGGCATGATCGAGAAGGTCTCGGGGTCGGTGGTGTCGCTCGTTTACCGCAATGACGAGACGGGCTACACGGTATGCACCATCCGTCCGACGGCGGCAACGGGAGATGCGTTTACGTTGGTCGGCTCCTGCGCCGCCGTTTGGGAGGGTGAGGAGGTCATCGCCGAGGGATCCTGGATTCGTCATCCACAACACGGCAGGCAGTTCCAAGCCACGTCGATTCGTTGCGTGACCCCGACCTCCGCCGAAGGAATCCGGCGCTATCTGGGGAGCGGCATGATCCGCGGGGTGGGCAAGGAACTGGCCAAACGGATTGTCGATCATTTTGGCGACACCACGCTGCAGGTTATCGAGAAGGAGTCGCGCCGCCTCGAGGAAGTGGAGGGGATCGGCAAGCTCCGCCGTAACCAGATCAAAGCCTCCTGGATCGAGCAGCGGAGCGTGCGCGATATCATGATCTTTCTCCAATCCCACGGGATCGGGACGGCGCAGGCGGCACGCATCGTCCGCCAATACGGCGCGGATGCCATCGCGGTGGTCAAAGCCAACCCCTATCGCTTGTGCGAGGACGTCTGGGGGATCGGATTCAAAACCGCCGACGCGATCGCGCTCAGTGTCGGTGTGCCGCGGGAATCTCCCGCCCGCGCCCGCGCCGGATTGGTCTACCTGCTGCAGTCCCAGGCCGATGAAGGCGGGCACTGTTTCTGCCTGGAGGCCGACTTGGTCCTGCATGCGCAAGACCTGCTGGACATTCCGACGGAGACGCTCACCGCGGCGCTGGCCGACGAGATTGCCCGCGGCGCGCTGATCCGCGACGCCGGCCACATCTACCTGCGCCTGCTCTTTGAGGCGGAACGCGCGGTGGCTGCGGGGGTGTTGCGGCTGCTCGACCACGATGTGCGGTTTCCGCGCATTGACGCGCCGCGCGCGCTGACGTGGGCCGAGGGAAAGATGGGTATCCAACTGGCCGACGCGCAGCGCACCGCGCTGATGACCGCCCTCGAATCGAAGGTCGCCGTGATCACCGGCGGTCCCGGCGTCGGCAAAACAACGATCATCCGGGCGCTGACGGAGATTTTCCATGCCCGGCGGCTGACCGTCGCCCTGGCGGCGCCCACCGGCCGGGCAGCCAAACGCATGAGCGAAGCGACCGGCCGCGAGGCGCTCACCATTCACCGCCTGCTCAAATACAATCCCAACGATCATGCGTTCGAATATGACCGGGAGAATCAGTTGGAGGGCGATGTCTTTATCCTGGATGAGACGTCCATGGTCGACATCCGGCTGATGAGCCATTTTCTCGAGGCGCTTCCCGAGTCCGCCTCGCTGATTCTCGTGGGCGATACCGATCAGCTTCCGAGCGTCGGTCCCGGAAATGTCCTGCGCGACATCATTCGTTCCCGTGCCGTGCCGTGCCGCACACTCGACACCATTTTCCGGCAGGACACCACCGGGTTGATCGTTCGAAACGCCCATCATGTGAACAAAGGCGAGATGATCGAAACGTCCGAGGGTGCGAGCGATTTCTACTTTATTGATACGGCGGAATCCGATAACATCATTACGCGGCTCGTCGATCTCGTCTCGCGGCGCATTCCGCAGCGGTTCGGGTTGTCGCCCCGCGAGGAGATCCAGGTGCTCACACCGATGCGACGCAACAGCCTCGGTGCCGAAAATTTGAACGCGGTGCTGCAGCAGGCTCTGAATCCGGACGGCGCGTCCCTTGCGCGTGGCGGAACGGTGTTCCGCACGCAGGATCGCGTGATGCAGATTAGCAACAATTATGACAAGGACATTTACAACGGCGACATCGGCTTTGTTCGCGCGGTTGACAGCGTGGCGCGTGAGGTGGTGGTGACCTTTGACGGCCGGCCGGTGACGTATGAGCATGCGGATCTGGATGAGCTCGTGCTGGCCTACGCCTGCACCGTTCACAAGTCGCAGGGGAGTGAATATCCCGCCGTGGTGCTGGTTCTGCACACCCAGCACTTCAAACTGCTGCAACGGAACTTGCTTTACACGGGGATCACCCGCGGGCGCAAATTGGTTTGTATCGTCGGTTCGCAACAGGCCATGCGGCTGGCCATTCGGAACAATCTTGTCTCCGAGCGCCGCACGGGTCTGCTGGATCGGTTGCGGCAACGGGGATAACGCGAAACGGAGAGGGTGCGGGACGATGGGTCTGTTGAGATGTACGGTGTGTCCGCATGGGTGCGAACTCAGAGTGGGGCAAATCGGACGCTGCCGTGTGAGGCGGAACGTCGCCGGGGAGATCGTGTCCATGGCATACAACCACCCGTGTGCGGTGCATGTCGATCCGATCGCAAAGAAACCGCTCTACCATTTTCTCCCCGCGACCAAGACCTTCTCGATCGGCACGGCTGGATGCAATCTGAGCTGCCTGAATTGCCAGAATGCCGAACTCTCGCAACGCAGCTTCAATCGGTTGCCGGCGTACGACCTGCCACCGCGAGCCGTGGCCGCCGCCGCCATTGAAAACGGATGCCTGTCTGTTTCGTATACCTACACGGAGCCGCTGGTGTCCGTCGAGTATGTCTGTGACTGCGCGAAAATCTGCCGTGAGACGGGGTTGCGAAATGTCATGGTCACGGCAGGATACGCGACGCCGGAGACCCTCGGAAGGGTCGCGCCGGTGATTGACGCGGCGAATGTGGATATCAAATCGATGGAAGATGCATTCTACCGCAGCGTCTGCGGCGCGGAATCGGTTCAACCGGTTCTGGACGCGCTGATTCAACTGCGGGCGGCGGGCGTCTGGCTGGAAGTGACCTATCTGATCATTCCGACGCGGAACGACACCGATGCTGATTTCACCCGGTTGGCCATCTGGATCAAGGCCAACCTCGGCGCGGAGACGCCGTTGCATCTGACGCGTTTCTTTCCGGCGCACCGGCTCACCGAGTTGCCGCCCACGCCTGTCGAGTCCCTGCTCCGGGCGCGCGCCTGCGTGCGGGATGCCGGGTTGCATTATGTTTACATTGGAAATGCCGAGATCCCGGGCGGGGACGACACCGTCTGCGTCGGCTGTGGCGGGGTACTGCTGCGTCGCCGGGGCTTTACGGTGTGTGAAGATCGCCTGCAGGACGGCAAATGCCCGGCTTGCGGCCGCACGGCGGCCGGGGTCTGGAGATGAGCGATGAAACAGAATGCGCAGCGGCGGATCTTCGCGAGCCCGTTGAGCGGCAGGTGGTATCCCGCCGAACGGGCTGCGCTGCGGCGTGACGTGGCGGCACTGGCGCCCCGGCCCGCGCCCGCGCCGGTGTCCGGCGTGCGGGCGTTGATCGTGCCGCACGCCGGTTACGCCTACTCTGGGAAGGTGGCGCTGGAAGCCTACGCCCGCCTCGATCCGGACGCGTACGACCGTGCGGTTGTGATCGGCCCGAGCCATTCCGTCGGGTTGCGCGATTGTGTGAGTGTGCTGGACGTGACGCACATCCGCACGCCGCTGGGAGATTGTGCCGTCGATGCCGACTTCGCCGCACGGGTGCTCGCCACCCCGTTTGCTGTCATCGAACCCCGCGCCCACGTCCGTGAACACAGCGACCAGATCCAGATTCCGCTGCTGCAAACGGTGTTCGACCAGCGGCCGCTACAGGTCGTCACCCTGGTTTGCGGAGGTTTCAGCGACACAGCCGCGGCCGCTTTCGGCGGCGTGTTGCGCGGCCTGCTGGACAGCCGCACGCTGCTCGTGGTGAGCACGGACTTTACGCATTACGGCCCCGCCTTTGATTATGTCCCGTTCCGGGACGATGTGTCCGAAGGCGTGCGCGCGTTGGATCACCGCGTGTTCGAGCGGATTGCAGCGGGCGATGCCGCCGGTTACCGAAAGATCATGCGTGAGACCGGCGCCACGGTGTGCGGCGAGCATCCGCTGGCGATTTTGATCGCCGTGGCCGGCCCGCGTGCGACCGTCTGTGAGGTCGCCTATGATCAGTCGGGACGGATGACCGGCGATTGGGAAAACTCGGTGAGCTATTTGAGTGCATGGCTGACGTGGTGAGGTGTGGTATGTTGGATCGTGAGACACGCGACTGGCTGACGACATGGGCGCGGCAGAACGTTGACGCGGCGGTGCGGCTGGGCGATGCGCCCCTCCCGGCCCCGCCGGGGATCGGTGCGGGGGCACGGCAGGTGATGGGCGGATTTGTGACGCTCACCCTGGACGGCGCGTTGCGCGGGTGCATCGGCGAGATCATTCCGACGCGCGAGATCTGGCAGGTGGTCCGTGAACAGGCTGTCAACGCCGCGCTGCACGATCCGCGGTTCACACCCCTGACGCCCCGGGATGCTCCGCGGGTGCGGATCGAAATCTCGGCGCTAAATCCGCCCGAACCCGTGGCCTCCTGGCACGAGATCGTCCTCGGCCGCCATGGGATCGTCCTCCAAAAAGGGAGACGCAGCGCGGTCTTCCTGCCCCAGGTTCCTGTGGAACAAGGGTGGGATCTCGACACCACGCTGGAGTTTCTCTCCCGCAAAGCTGGCCTCGCTGCTGATGCCTGGAAACAGGATGCCCAATTCCTGGTTTTCGAGGCCGAGGTCTTCGGGGAGGCGTGACATAAGGCTTGAAGCGCTCACGTTTTTGAAACTCCACCTGTCGTACCGCCACCAGGGGAGCGATCGTACCGCCGCCGGCCAACTCGTTTCCGTGGGGGCTGAATACGTGGTGCTCGAGGCCGATTCCAACAGCTTCGCCGTGCCGTTGGAGGGGATCACCCGGCTGCAGGTGCTCGAAAGGCCGCTGCGCATCCATGTGGCCCGCGACAGCGGCAAGGCGCCGTCTGATACGACGCTGGGCATGGCTTACCTGCGCAAGGGAATCACCTGGATTCCCGAGTATACACTGAAGATCCTGGATGCGGACACGGCTGAGTTGTCCCTCCGCGGGACGTTGGTGAACGAGGCGGAAGACCTCGTGCATTGTGATGTGAACTTTGTGGTGGGGGTGCCGCACTTCCTCCACACCGATTATCTCGCGCCGATTGCCGTCGGGCAGGTCATTCGGAGCATCGGCGCCGCCGTGGCGCCGCGCGAGGTGATGTCGCAGATGATGAATCGCGCCGCCGTCGCCCGGGATTTTGGCTCCGCGCAACCGGGTGTCTTCGACCAGGCCCCAACACACCCCCGCCTATGGCCGCCTAATGCCTTCTGGGCCACGCTGACGCAGGAATATTCAAGCGTGAAGCCCAACACGGTTCACGGATCACTGTTCTCGTCTTCCGACGGCTTGCCTGTAATCGATCCCGTAGCCGAGGGATCTGCTTCGTGGGGTGCCGTGCGCACGCAGCGGAACTTGTACGAGTCCCGCCGTGTGGTATCCGCCGTGGCGGCGCCTAAACGGTCGGACACGCGCGTTTGCGACAGATCCGGGAAGTGATTGTAACGCCGTCCGGAGCCCACGGCGTCGGCCTGCGGCCAATCGGCAGGTAACTCCAGTGTGCCGCGACCGTGCGTGCCTGTGAAGCTCCGCCCCTTGGCGTTGCCGACCGTCACCGCGCGCTCGCAGTGCGTCTCCCAGCTCTTGATCGAGTCCCAAGGCCAGACCCCGATACCGGCGATTTTCCAGTAGGACGGGCCAACCTCCTCGATCACCGGCACGCGAAACCCGCGCACAACCTTTTCGAATTCCAACTCCGTCATCGGACGCAGGCCCGCCCAGGCCGCGAAGCTCGCGCCGTCTTCCCATGAAATATAGCGCATGGCCGCCCCGTCCCGCGCTCCGCCAATGCCGAACTGGTACGCATAGTTCGGCGAGGTGCCACGGCGCACGACCCGGTGGCACTCTGCGCAGTATCGCGCGTCCGACTGCGCAGGCGTCAAGGTTTCGAGGAACTCGGACCAATTGCGGTTGGTGATGTGCTTCTTCATGCAATAGAAGGCCCCATAGCCGTTTGGGAATGTGGCGGGGATATCCCCGCCGTCTTCCGGCTGGGCGCCCGGGCGCGCCCACAGCCTGCCCGGCTGCCGGCCGGTGGGGATCGCGCCGGCGCTCATCACCCGGTACGGCGGCGTCTTTGTTCCGCCGCCATCATAGGCGTAAAAAGAGCCTGGCTCCGGGCCGCTCGTGCCCAAGTAGAACGGCCCCTCAGCCACATAAACCATCGCAAGGCCAAAAGGCCGGACTTGGGCCTTACCGAAGTCCGCGATGCCCTTCAGGCTGGTCAGATCACAGACCAGAGTCACGCCCCGTGCCGTAACGGTGCCCCCCCCTCTTTCCGAGCGCCGCACGAATACGCCGCTGAAACCATCGCCGCCGTTCGGCACCAGAAATTCGAGACGCGTGTAATTCGCGGCCCTCGGCGACGGGAAGATGTCCGGATTGCTCTCGATGCCACCTACCCGGCTGTCTGCCGGCCGACCTTGGTAGTAGAGCAGCGCGTTGTTGGTGGCAGACGGTCGCGACACGGCCGGAGCTTGTCCGAAACCGCTCGGGTTCAGTACGCGATCGGCGGCCAACCGCACATGCTGCCACTCGGACTTGTCGTCCGCCCGCGCCTTGAGAAAGACCCAGGCGGCGTCGTGGTTGATGTCATTCCGCCAGGAATCCTCCCAGCGGATGTCGAACCGGATGGTCGCGGTCTTCGCGTCGCGCGGTGTCACGGTCACGTTGATAAACTGCACCAAGGGATCGAAAAACGCCAATCCCCCGTTGCGGGCAGCAAAATTCTCCGCCCGCGCGCCAACAGCGGCGGCCAGGAGCAATACACTGGCGAGCAGGTTTTGCGTCATTTCTTTGGTCATAGTTCGTTCTCCTGTCATTCGTTGGTTCGAGTGCTCCCAATTGCAGTCGGCAGCAATCGATAGCTGTCAGTTATCTACCGTTTCTCCACGTCCAACTCCAGATCGGCCATGCGTGTGCCGGTCTCGACGTCGTAAAACAGAACGAAAACGTTCCCGATCAGGTCCGCCTGTGTCGCGTTCGCCAGACATTGCACCAGCATCGTATTCGCACCTTTGCGGATGCGAACGTTCTTGCGAACCGCGTTTACGTCGGGGCGCGAATCGTACACGACTTCGCCATTGAACCAGATGCGCCCGACAAAGGGTGACGTAGGTGTACCCGAACCCCAGTCGCGGCTTGCGAAGAGGGTGTTATCCACCCAGGTATACCCGCTCGACTCGCTCGCCACTTTAACCACAGCCTCGCGATCCGACGGCGCGATTACGCGGGTGGCGGCCTGCACAATTGTGTTCTTCATCGGCAGCGGCGTGAGCTTGGTAACCCAGAGGCTGGCGCCGTGGGTGACGGTCGCCCAACCCTTGGGCAGGTTGTCGGTCGTGAAGATGTCCTGAGGCGGCGCCCAGTCGCGGTCCCTCTTGTTTTCGCTTTTCTTGGCGGCGGATTCGCCTAAGCCGGAGGTCACCAGCATCGCATCGAGGTCGGCCGGCAATTCTTCCACATTCCCGACGGCACTAAACGCCAACGCCGCCTCGTTCTGAATCTGCCGCTGGGCAACCCGCCAGCGCGACCGCGGCCGCATCTCGGCAACGATGTCGCCGGCCTGTGACACGCTTTTCGCCACAGACACGCGATACGGCAGGCAACGGAAGCCTGCAGCACCAAAGACCTGGCCCGGAATGGCGAACGCCGCCTCGGCACTCGCGGCGGTGCCGATTTCGACGCTGTGCGTGGTCTCGGCGACCGTGATTCCCGGCGGCGGCATCATCTCAAACGTCAGTGACTGCGGCCGATCCGTGAAATTTGTGACGAGCAGCGTCAACGTGCCTCCACCGATTGAGCCGACGACCGGCGGCGTCTCTGCCAGCGGATCGAGCAAGGGCAGCCGGACTGTCTGCTCGGCCAACACGTCCCCGCCAAGCGCCTGTATCCGGATGGGGAGCATCTGCCCTCGGCGGACGGCGCGCCCGGTCTGGCGGGTCAGTACCGTCAGAATCTTGAACGGGGTGGCAGCTTTCGGCGCGGCAGTAAAGGCGCGCGACGCGGCGCCTTCCGGGAAGCACGCTTCGGGCATCGGCGTGGTCACTTCAACCTTCAGCGACTGGTCACTGTCGTTGCGGAAGCGGCCCGAGAGATAGAACACAATAACGTCCGGCGTGCGCAGGTCGGGCAGCGGGTCCATTTCCAGTCTGAACCCCGCGCGCGGCAACGCGCCGGCATTCACCGCCCCTCCCGGAGCGGTACGGACGCCGCGCCAGCCGTCGAAAATGGGATCGGGCAGCCGTCCGTGCTGGAGGTCGGGATTTTCGTCGATTCCATACGGCCTGCGAAGGGACACCTGTGCGAGGCTGCACCCGCTGCCGCGGCGCATGACGCCATCAGCCTTCGGCGGCGGCCAGTCGGCAGGCAGGGCCGTTGTGCCAAGACCGTGTGTGCCCGCAAACGCCCGCGCCGCCGGAGTCGCCACCGACACCACGCGGCCATACACCATGCCCAGGTTCAGGTCACGGAAACCCCAATACGACGCGGTGGTCTCGTACGGAAGCGGTTCCTGCGGGCCGCGACAGGCCTTTTCGTATTCGAGTTCGGTCATCGGCCGCAGCCCCGCCCAAGCGCCGAACGTCGCGCCCTGCCACCAGCTCAGCCCGACGGCGTCCGCGGCACCCTCCATGACGAGGGCTGGCCCGTTCCCTGCGCGATAGGCATGGGCGTCTGACCGGACCTCGGACTGCATCGCCAGGAAACCGGCAAACTGCCCCTGCTTGATCGAGAACTTCATGCCATAGAACGCCCGGTAGCCGTTGGGGAATGTCGCCGGAATCTCGCCGGCGTCAGAGCCCTCCGGCCGCACACCCGTAGCCCAGAGCCGCCCCGCCTGCGGGCCGGTCGGAATCGTGCCCGCGTCCAGCACCCGGTACGGCTGCGTATTCTGGCTGCCGTCAGTGTAGCGATAGAAGCGGTTTTGCTCCGAGCCGCCCGAGCCGAGAGAGAACGGCCCCTCGGGAACATAGACCATTTCCAGGCCGAAGGCCTGGATGTCAGCCTTCTGAACATCGAACATCGAACGTCCAACATCCAACGTCGAAGTGGATGCTTCTTTCTCTTGCGTTCGATGTTCAGTGTTCGATGCTCGATGTTCGATGTTCGCATCCATTTCCGCCACCACCGTCACGCCCTTCGCCGCCAGTGGGCCGATTCCCGCTGCCGCCCGTTGCACGAACACACCGGTGAACCCATCCACGCCGTCCGGCACGACATATTCCAGTTTCGTGCCTTCGCCCTGACCGTAACCCGTCGGGTTGAGAATCTTGTCCGCGACCAATCTCACGTGCTGCCACTCGGTCGTGCCTTTGGCCCGGGCCTTGAAAAAGACCCAGGCGGCGTCATAATTGGTGGCGTTCCGCCAGGAGTCATCCCAGGCGATGTCGAACGTGATCGAAGCGGTCTTCGCGTCGCGCGGCGTCACCGTCAGGTTGGCGATGCGCAAGGCGTCGTTGAACCACGTCACGGCGTTCACACTCTCATCCGTCGGCGCGACGGACGCCAGACCGGCTGCAGGCGAGCGGACGAAACGGAAGCCGGCTGTTGACTGGCGCCCTCGCCATGCGATCATTGAACCTTGCTCCCGATCCGATACACGTTGCCGGTCTCCCGCCGGGTCACCGCCGACGCCGCCACGCCCCTTCTCGGCGGCACCGAGCGCGCGCCAATCGTCCGGCAGCGCTGGCGTGCCATTCCCATGCCGGCCCGTGAAACGCCTTCCCCTGGGATGTCCCACGCTCACCGTCAGATCCCACAGGCCGCCGCTCAAATCCAGCACGCCCCAATATGAAGGGCCTGCCTTTGCCGAAGCGGTCTCGGCTGAGCCCCAGGCAAACTCGCCCGGCACGGGCGTGAGCGGCCCGCGGCAAGCCTTCTCGAATTCCAGTTCCGTCATCGGCCGAAGACCCGCCCAGGCGGCGTACGTCATGCCGGCGTCCCATGTCAACCCGCTGCACCTCATCTCGGGGGTTGCCGTGGCAAATGTTGCCGCCGCTCCGGTCCCCGTGACGCTGAAGCGAGCAGCCATCTCCTGCTGAATCGCACCCGCCGCTTCGGCTCCGGAGGCATTGAGATAAGCGGCCACCTCGCCCAGCGTGAGCTCACGCTTCATACAGTAGAAAGCCCCGACGCCCTTCGGGAATGGAGCCGGCAACGGCTGTGTCAACGCGCTATTGAAATCATCCGCAGTGAAGACCCCGTCGCTGTTGCCGAGGTTCTTTGGGTTCGTGCCGCCCAGGGTAAGCGCCGCTTCGCTTTCCAACCGGAAGGGCGCGGTCGAGTCGCCGGCTGTGAACTGGCCCGCGACTCGATTGGTTGTGCCGTCGCCGAGCCAGTACGCGCATTCGGGCACATAGACCATGTGAATGGCCAGGACCTGAATCTCCACAACGCCCGCCTGGCGCGCCTCGGTCGCCGCCCGGGTCGCATTCAGCGCGTCCAGTTCCTTCAGCAACGAGTCTTCGTAGCGGTTCGACATCTCATCGATATCTTCCTTCGGTACCTTGGGCTTGTCGGCCACCGCCGCCGACCATTCGCCCACCACGGTCACCTTGTCGACAGTGGGTAGGCCATCCGTCGCGTGCAGCCAGCGCAACGTCACCTTTTTCCAAGCGGTCGGGCCGCTGCCTGGGGCATCGCGGTGGAGAAACACGCCCAGACCGCGCGTGCTGCTTGTCCCGCCACGGGCGGGATCGTCTGAAAGGCCGACATCCAGGGCGGCCCCGGCGGGAACCGTGTGGTCGCCTGCGACGGCAGACAGCGTCGCATGCGTCCACTCCGCGCCAGAGTTACGGAATTTCACGAACACCCAGGCCGCGTCCCAGCTCTCCAGTCCAAGCGGACCCGGACCTCCGGTCCGCCCGGAGGGCTCCTCCCATGTTGTGCGCCAGGAGTGATCCCAGGCGACGTCAAACGT
>CAZOJL010000003.1:0-36767 GCA_964580075.1 uncultured Akkermansia sp.
AGGCGACGGACTTCGGTTCGCCGCCTGATTCGTTTTACGGCTTTAATCAGGAGGCGCTTGCAAAACCTCCGGTTTGTGCAAGCGGAGGGTTCAGGTTTCAGGTTCAGGAGGCGTTTCCGGCCTGACCCCTGGCATCCTGAACCCTGATTCTCGGCCTCTCCACCCCATACGGTCTCTCCGTGATTGACGCGACGCGTGCAATTTCGTACTATGTTCCTTTCGTTTTCAGCGTCAGAGGCTAATGACACGTACTTAAGGGGCTTTTGCCATCTTAATCGTAATCTTGATCTACTGGTTGAGAACGGATTAGGATTATGATCGGAAGCATGGCTTAAGTAATCGCCATTCGCGTCAGAGGCGGTCATTTGTACGATCCCCGGCGCGCGAGGAGTATTGATCACGTGGAAGCACTGGATATTCTGCGCCACAGCACGGCGCATGTGATGGCGGCGGGGGTCGGTAGCCTGTACGGCACGGTGTTGTTCGACATCGGTCCGGCGACGGACGACGGCTTTTACTACGACTTCGACATGGCCCACCGGCTGACACCCGAAGATTTTCCGCTGATCGAAGCCGAAATGGCCCGGATCGTCCGTGAAGACCTCCCTTTTGAACGGATCGAAGTCAACCGCGAAGAGGCCACGAAGCTGCTTGCCGGGCAGCCCTATAAGCTCGAACGGCTGGCCGATATCCCGCCGGGCGAGACGATCACGTTGTACCGTTGCGGCGGGTTTCTCGACCTTTGCCGCGGTCCGCATGTCGCCCGCAGCGGCGAAATCGTGGCGTTCAAAATCACCTCGGTCGCCGGTTCCTACTATCGCGGCAAAGAGACAAACCCGATGTTGCAACGCCTTTATGGCATGGCCGCCACGACGCAAGCCGGATTGGACGCCGAACTTTCGCGTATCGAAGAGGCCAAGAAGCGCGATCACCGCCGCCTGGGTCGCGAATTGGATCTGTACAGCATCAGCGAGGACGTCGGTCCCGGGCTGGCCCACTGGCACCCGAAGGGAGCGCGCATCCGCGTGGCGATCGAAGACTTCTGGCGCCGCGAGCATTTCCGCGCGGGTTACGAGATGGTTTTTACGCCGCATGTCGGCCTCTCCACGCTCTGGGAAACATCCGGTCACCTCGGCTTTTACCGTGACAGTATGTTCCCCGCCATGTCGGTTACCGAAGACGCCGGCAGCAAGGACGAGTCGGTCGAGCAGTATATCCTCAAGCCGATGAACTGCCCGTTCCATATCCAGATCTACAAAACCCGGCGTTACTCCTACCGCGATCTGCCGCTGCGCTGGGCCGAACTCGGCACCGTCTACCGCTTTGAAAAAGAGGGCGTCCGCCATGGCCTGTTGCGCGTGCGCGGTTTCACTCAGGACGACGCGCACATCTTCTGCACGCCGGACCAGATCGAGGCCGAGGTGCGCGGCACCGTTGTCTTCGCCCTGGGCATTCTTCGCAAGTTCGGCTTCACCGACGTCACCGCCTTCCTCTCCACGCGGCCCGAGAAGTCGGTCGGGCTCCCCGAGCGGTGGGAACAGGCGACCCGCTCGCTGAAGAACGCCCTCACTGCGGAAAACCTCGCCTATACGGTGGATGAAGGCGGCGGCGCGTTTTATGGCCCCAAGATCGATCTCAAGATCCGCGATGCCCTCGGCCGCCCATGGCAGCTCGGCACCGTGCAGTTCGACTTCAACATGCCCGAGCGGTTCAACCTCACCTACATCGGCGAGGACGGCAAAGAGCATCAGCCCTACATGGTGCATCGGGCGCTTCTGGGAAGCTTGGAACGTTTCTTCGGCATCCTCATCGAGCACTACGCCGGCGCCTTCCCGCTCTGGCTGGCGCCGGAACAGGTCCGCGTGCTGCCGATCTCCGAGAAGCAATTGGATTTCGCGAACGACATGGCCGCGCGCCTGCGCGCCGCGGACATTCGTGTGACGGTGGATCCGAACTCCGAGAAGGTCGGAGCCAAGATTCGCCGCGCCCAGATGGACAAGGTGCCCATCATGGCGGTTGTCGGCGGCCGAGAAGCGGAGGCGGGTGCCGTCGCGGTGCGACGCCGCGAAGGGGGCGATCAGGGCGCGATGCCCGTGGACGCTTTCCTCGCGTTGATCCGCGCCGAACTCGACGCATAAAAACAAACGGGAAGCCCCCGTAATACGCAAGGAGGTCAGTTATCGCCTCGTTTATCAGAACCAATTTCAAGATTCGTGTGCCCAATGTGCGCCTCGTCGGCCCCAATGGCGAAATGCTCGGTGTCGTTCAGACGCGGGAAGCGCAGCGGCAAGCGGACGAACAAGGCATGGATCTTGTTGAAATTTCCCCCAATGCCGAACCGCCCGTGTGCAAGATCATGGATTTCGGGAAGTTCCGTTACGAGGAAAGCATCCGGCAGAAGCAGGCGCGCAAAAACGCCACGCGCGTGCAGCTCAAGGAAGTGAAATTTCACTCCGGAGTAGAGGACAACGACCTCCAGACCAAGCTGCGGCACATCCGCGAGTTTATCGCCGAGGGCAACAAGGTGAAGATCACGTTGCAATACCGCGGCCGCGAGAACGCACACAAGGAACTCGGCGTGCTAGTGGTGCAGCGGGTCATCAAAGAGGTCGATGATGTCGCCATGCTGGAGCAGCAACCGCGCCTGCTGGGACGGATGCTGGGCTGCGTGCTGATGCCGCGTCCGGCGAAACCCACATCCGGAAAATCCGGACAACCGTCCCCGCACAAGCACCCCGCGTCACAGCCCAAGCCCGCCGCTCCGGCCGCACCCAAGCCCGCCGCACCCGCGCCCGTCGCGCCGGCCGCGTCCGTCGCTCCAGCCGAACCCGCACCCGTTTCCCCGGTCGCCCCGGTCGCACCGGTCGCACCGAGTGCAGTTTCGGAAACGTCACCCGAGGGAACGGGCGTCCCCGCGCCTGCCCCGACGACACCCGCCGTGACGTCGCCTCAGGTGTAACGCGTCTGTGGGAGGGATAGAGGAGTACCATCCATGGCTGTAAAGAAAGTGGGCATTCTCACCGCCGGAGGTCTGGCCCCGTGCCTGAGTTCGGCGATCGGATATTTGATTGAACGCTACACAGCGGTTGCTCCCGATGTGGAGATTATCGGCTATATCAATGGCTACATGGGCTTGCTGAAAGGCCAGAGCATCACCGTCACACCCGAGATCCGCCAGCACGCCCGCGTGTTGACCGAACACGGCGGCAGCCCGCTCGGCAACAGCCGCGTGAAGTTGACCAATGTCAAAGACTGCATCACACGCGGGTTGGTGAAGGACGGGGCGGATCCGCAGCAGGTCGCGGCGGATCAGCTCGTCCAGGACAAAGTGGATGTGCTGCACACCATCGGCGGGGACGACACCAACACGGCCGCCGCCGACCTTGCCGCATACCTCGCCAGGCACCACTACGGCCTGACCGTGGTCGGCCTTCCCAAGACGATTGACAACGACATCTATCCGATCCGCCAGAGCCTCGGCGCCTGGACCGCGGCCGACGAGGGTGCGCGTTTCTTCGCAAACGTCGTCAAAGAACACTCCGCCAACCCTCGCATGCTCATTGTCCACGAAGTCATGGGCCGCAATTGCGGGTGGCTCACCGCCGCAACGGCAATGGCTTATCGCAAGCTGTTGGACGGCTTCCATTATCTCCCCGCATTCGGACTGACGCGCAGCCGCGAAGAGGTGCACGCCGTCTATGTCCCTGAAATGGCCTTTGACGTCCAGGCCGAAGCCGCCCGGTTGCGCATCGTCATGGATCAGAACGACTGCGTGAACCTGTTCGTCTCCGAAGGAGCTTGCGTCGATGCCATCATCGCCGAGCTGGAGTCCAACGGCGAAGACGTTCCCCGCGATGCCTTCGGTCATCCGCGTCTCGACAAGGTCAACGTCGGCGGATGGTTTGCCCGGCAATTCGGCGCGATGCTCGGCGCGGAAAAGACGATGGTGCAGAAGAGCGGCTACTACAGCCGCGCCGCCGCGCCCAACGCCGCAGACCTCGAGCTGATCAAACGCTGTGCCTATCAGGCTGTCGACTGTGCCCTGGCCGGAATCGGCGGGGTGGTCGGTGAAGACGAGGATCGGAACGGCGAACTTCGCGCCTGCGAATTCCCGCGGATCAAAGGGGGAAAGCCCTTCGACAGTACCGCACCCGCGTTCCGCGAGCTTCTGGCCGCCATCGGTCAGCCCGCCGGGGCCAAGGTCGCGGTGAAGCACTGACCGGCCAACCCGCGCGATAGGTTCGATCATGTCGTACGTGTCGATACGATCGAAAAAGGTTCCTCACCCGCTTTTTTTTCCGCACCCGCGCAACCCACCCCACACACCATGCTCCCCTTCACATACGAGGCAACCCTCCGCGTCCGCTACGGCGAGACCGACCAGATGGGGGTCGTCTGGCACGGCACGTATCTGGCGTATTTTGAAGTGGCGCGTACCGACGCGCTTCGGGCCCTTGGCCATTCGTACCGGAACATTGAAGCGTCGGGCGTGATGATGCCCGTCGTCGAGGCGGGCATCAGTTACAAGCAATCGGCGCGATTTGATGATGTGCTGACCGTGA
Organism: uncultured Akkermansia sp.; assembly: GCA_964580075.1. GTDB lineage: Bacteria > Verrucomicrobiota > Kiritimatiellia > RFP12 > JAAYNR01 > VGWG01. The sequence goes on from CAZOJL010000003.1 coordinate 4,563, forward strand.
AGGTGGAGGTTCGCGAACGCCCCACCGCGCGCATGCGCTTTGATTACAGCATCATCGGGCCGGACGGCGGACAGATCGCCACCGGCTTCACCGTGCTGGCCTTCCTCGATCGCGAGACGCGTCGCCCCTGCAAACCGCCCGCCTTTCTCCGCGAACTGTTTTAATTCTGCCATGAGCCCTGACCTCTTTTATGTCTTGCAACGCGAGGAACCCTCGGAAACCTTCATTCGCCGCGAGATCGATGCGTTGCGCGTGATCGGCATCCCCGTGCATGTCTATTCGCTCGCGATCCCGCAGGTTGAGCACGACGTCACACCCCTCCTGCGCCGCGCCTTCCGCCGCCGCCTCGTCGAGCGCCTGTTCAAGCCGCCGTTCTCCCCCGTCTACGCGGCCCGCCTCCTCCGCAACGCGCCCCATGCCCTCCGCCTCGCCGCAACAGCCGCGAGACTCCCCCACCCCCGCTTCCACGCCCACTTCGCCTGGAGCGCCGCCGATGCCGCGTCGCTCGCCGCCGAGACGCTCGGAATTCCCTGGACGTGCAGCGTACATGCGTGGGACGTCTTTACCCGCCCCTCGCGCGAGACCGGCGCCCGCCTCGCCTCGGCGGCTGGCGTGACCGCCTGCACGGAGCGGGCCGCCGACGCCCTTCGCGCCGCGGGCATCCCCGAAGCGCGGATCCGCGTGATCCGCCACGGCCTCGACCCCGCCGCGTTTCCCTTCACCGTCGACCGGACGGACGGCACACTCCCCGGCCGGATCGCCGCCGTCGGCCGCCTCGTCCCCAAAAAGGGCTTTGATTCCCTCGTGGATGCCTGCGTCCATCTCCGCAAACAGGGCATTCCCTTCACCTGCACTCTCGTGGGCGACGGCCCTGAGCGCAGACCCCTTGAACGCCAGGCGGCCGCCGGAGGGATCCTCGATTTGGTGACCTTCACCGGCTGGATCGACCCCAACGCGGCGCAACGTGCCATCGCCGACGCGACGGTACTGGTTCACCCCTCACGTCGTCTTGACAACAACGACTCCGATGGCTTTGCCAACGTCCTCTCCGAGGCGTTGTTCCTCGGCACGCCGATCATCACAACCCCGGCCGGAGCGGCCACCGAATTGCTGTGTGAATGCGCCCGCATCGTCCCGTCTGATGACCCCGAATCGCTGGCAGCCGCCATCACTCACCTCTTCCGCAATCCCGAAGCGTGCCGCAGCCTGGCTGCCGCCGCGCGTCACACCGCCGAAATCCACCTCGACCAGAACCGTCTCATCCGAGAACTGGCGGACTTTCTAAACCGGGAGTAGGGGCGACAGCAGGGCAAGTGGCCGGGGCCGATGAACCGATCACGCGCAACCACCGTTTCATAAGGCAATCATCCACCACACCAGCGGAGTGCCTCATGAAACACACGCGACTCTTGCTGACAACGTTTATCCTGTGCTGCCGCCTCTCCCACGCGGAAGACGTCACCAATGGCCTGATCTGGGTCACCGGCGCGCGTCTGCCGATCAATCCTCTGGCGGCGCCGTTTATCACCGAACATGCGACCCGGGACGAAATCGCCGAACGTCAGCCGCAGACCTTCGCCGACATCTTCGCCAACACTCCGGGCGTCCTGCTTCAGAAAACCGCCCCCGGACACGGATCGCCCTTCATTCGCGGCTTCACCGGCTTCCGCAACCTGCTCCTTGTTGACGGCATCCGCCTCAATCATTCGGCTTTCCGTGAGGGCGCCAATCAATACTGGAACACCGTCGACCCCTATGGGCTCGACCACGTCGAGCTGGCCGCCGGCGGTGGCTCGGTCCTCTACGGATCCGACGCCATCGGCGGCACGGCGCAGGCCTTCACGCCTGACCCGTCCTTCTCCCGTAATGGCGTCAGCGCATCCGGGAGCGTGATTGCCGGCTTCCGATCCGCCACGGATACGGGATTCGGACGGCTGGAAGGAACGCTCGCCACCCCTCAGACTGCTTGGGCGGCGGGCCTCACCCGACGCTATGCGGGCGATGTCCGGGCGGGCGGCGCCACCGATGTCCAGCCGCATACGGGCTATGGATCCATGGCTTTTGACCTGAAGTTGCGACAGATCTTGAGTTCCGACCGTGAACTCGTCGTCGCCTGGCATCATTACGTCCTGGATGATGTCTGGCGAACCCACCGCACGGTTTACGGCAAATCGTGGAAAGGAACTACGGTCGGCGACGAGCAGATGCGCGTGACCGACAACGCCCGCGACATGGCCTCCCTCCAGTACCGCGATGCCGTCCCCACGGCAGCCTACGACACCTGGCGCGGCACCCTCGCCTTCCAACACCACACCGAGGATGAGCACACGGTGAAGAACAACGGAGCCGGAACCGATCAGGAGTTTGACATCGGCACGCTCGCCCTGCTCGCCGAATTCACCCGTGAAAACCGCTGGGGCCGCCTCGTTTACGGCGCTGACCTGTACGTCGACCGGGTCGATTCCTACCGGCGCGATTTCAACGCAGACGGCGACGTAACCCGAATCGCCATCCAGGGGCCTGTGGCCGACGACGCCCGCTACACGACGCTGGGTCTTTATGGAGAACAGACCTTCGCCCTGCGCGACCGTTTCGATTTGATTCTCGGTCTCCGAGGCACCTGGATAGAAGCCGTCGCTGGCCGTTATCAGAACCCGGCCACGCAGCAGGCCGCCGCATTTGACAAGGCTTGGTACGACCTCACCGCTTCGATCCGGGCGATATTGTGGCTGGACACTCCGAAGACTACCTCTTGCTACGCCTCCCTCGGACGCGCGTTTCGAGCCCCGAACTTCTCAGATCTCACCCGGTTCGACACCGCCCGCAGCGGCGAGATCGAAACGCCGCAACCCGATCTCGATCCCGAGCAGTTCTACACCGCCGAGATCGGCATCAAGACCGAGCGGCAATCCACTTCCTTCCAAGCCGCCTATTTCTACACGACGATACGCGATCTGATTGTCCGCTACCCCACCGGCAACCTCGTTTCGGAGAAGGTCGAGGTAACCAAGGCAAACGCGTCGTCCGGCTATGTCCATGGCTTTCTGATTGACATGCGCCACCAGCTCGCCGAACCGCTGCAGATTCGCCTCTCACTCGCCTGGGTCGAAGGGTTTGCCGATGCGTTCGACACCTCAACCACAGGCACCCGCGAGCCGCTCCGGGCCCTGCCGCTCACCGGCGAGGGCGCCTTGCGCTGGAGCGGTCGGGAAAAGACGTGGTGGGTGGAAGCGGCGCTCCAGGCCGTGGCGCGCGAAGACCGCCTCTCCAGCGCCGACGTCCGCGACACCCAGCGTATCCCGCCGCGGGGCACGCCCGGGTATGCCGTTGTCGCACTCCGTTGCGGCTGGCATCCGACCGACCGCGTCCGCCTTTGCGCCGCCCTTGAAAACGCCTGCGACAAGGATTACCGCACACACGGCTCCGGGTCCAACGAACCCGGCCGCTCGCTCAACCTGACTGCGGCGTGCTCATTTTGAGACCGGGACGCGCGGATGATCCGCACCAAGCGCGGCCACGCTCACGGTTCGGCGCGCGTGGAGGCCACGCCGTACCGTCCGCGCACAATCAGGGCGCACACATAGAGGAGCATCAGCAGGTAGAACACGTGCATCCAAAGGTCCGTGCGATCGCCATCAATCACGGCCAGTGGATAAAGGAACGCGAACGCGCCGAACCCGATCACATCCTGAACACGCAGCAGCAGGCGTTCGCAGGACGTTAACCGGAACCACGTGACCAGCAACGTTAAGAGTGACGCCGACACGGCAAACGGCCCGACAAACCCGGGCAACACATCGGCCAGATGTCCCATGAACGTATACAGGAGAAAATAGGCGGTCGCCATGACTGCCGCAACGCCGACGTTTACGGGCACCCCCATCATCAGGCGTGGCAACACGAACAAGACCAACAGCAAGACCAACGCGACCGGCGCTTCACTCATGAGCCGCGCATAGTGATAGCGCGGCTGTTCCGCCTGCGGCAGTTTGACGCCGATATCATAGGATGTCAGCGCGTTGTCCAATTTCCACGTCAGCGTGTAGGACGTGCCGCGCTGGTCACCCAGCTTTTCGGCGGGCGGCATCGCCCCGATGGGGTAGTCCAACTTGTCGGCCGGGATTCCGTCGATCTGTATTGACACGCGGTAGTGGCCGGTCTGACTCATGCGTTTGGGGATGTAGCGCAAGTGTTCAAGGCCGCGCGAGCGATACCCGATTTCAACCACGCTCTCGGCGCCGGGCGCCATCTCCACTTCCCAACAGAGCGCATTCTCTTCGGACTTGATGCGGTCGAGATAGTTGGATCCGTCCATGCGGAGATAAAGGTCGTCGAAAAGCCCCGTCTGGGCCGGAAGCGGGAAACGCAGGTGCGTCGTGGTGTGCTGGTCCGACGGATTCGCCAGAACGTAGCGCATCGACCAGGTATCCTCATAGCCTGCATAATTCGCATTGCCCAACTGCCGGGGATTGTTGCGGAGATGAATGCTCACATCCGCGCTCACGATGGCCTTCTGCGGCACGTCCACATCCAGGATCTCTTCACGCGTGCTGATCACGATGGGCAGCTTTCCCTCAATGGCCTGAACGGGGGGAGTCTCATCTTTCCAGAAGGACTCCGTCGTAATGTCGCTCTTGTCGGCAACAGGTTTGATCTGGCGGGTGACCCAGATGCGTGTGCGTGTGTGCCTCACGAATAATTCATACTGCTCGTGCGGACTCCCCCATTTCATCAGCACCGCAGAGCGATTCTTCTCGGTGACCCGCCCGTACTGCTGCTCAAAGCTCTGCGCCTGAAAATGCATGGCCACCACGAGCAGCCGCGCGATGACGAAAAACACCAGCACTTTGAATAACCCCGTCCCCACGCTGGTCAGGTTCGCGCGCCAGCCTCCGGCTGACCGCCATCGCTGATAACTCACACGGAAGGATGCCGTCACCCAGGCGGCCAAGGCAACCACCATGAGCGTCAGCGAAACGATCAGCCCCATCCTCAAAAGACTGTCCGCGCCCAGAAAAGCGCGCAACGTGTGCATCAACGTGACGTACATAACTGTTTCTCCTTTCTGCCAAACGTCCAGCGGTGAGGCGGCGGTATCCCGTCGCCTCCACCGCGTTGTTGGCGGTCATGGTTTTCCTTCGGGGTCGGGGTCGGTATCGGTATCGGGGTCGATTCCGCCTGCCCCATACTCCGCCGATGCCTCGTGAACCGCATATCCCCGGTTCCCGAGCTTCGTGAGCATCGCCACGCGAAACACGTCCAGTTTCTCATGGCCAAACGCCATCCCGATCTCCTTTTCGACCCCGATTCCGATACCGACCCCGACCCCGATGTTAGCCGCTTTCCTTTGTCTTGCTCTTTCCGCCAACAGCTTGCGTAGTCGTTTTGACGCACATGAGGTTTGCTATGCATCCGTGACATGCATCAAGACCGACTTCGCGCCCTGTTTCTGATGGGGCACCACTCCCGGATCAGTATTCAGCATCCGTGTTCGGTGAGAGTGAAACAGATTCGATCAACCAGTGCAAGGACAAAGAAGTGATATCACGCGCTTGAACGGGTTGCTCGGTCAGGCCGCCAAGACGCTATCCAGCGCGATGTCTCCGGATCGCCATTCAGACCCGTTCGTTGTCGGGCGGCTGGTGCGACGTGTCCAGAAGCCCTTCGTCCCGGCGGCCTTTTCCTCTCCGAACCTCCTCAAAGCAGAACGACTCGAAACGACGGCTCTGTGATGCTCTCACCGCGTGGCACTGGCTGAAAAAACTGCTCACGGTCCGGGAATCGACACGGCGGATGAAATATGACACAATTCAGAGCCGTGTGGACGTGGCATGACGCCACGTCGACGCCGACGGACTGCGGATGGAAGGAACTGGGGCCATGAATCGAAAATCAACGAGGGCGCATCGATCGGTGTGCGGCTGTTACGCGCGTCTCACGGCGTTGGGACTGGTGCTGATGGCGCCTGCGGGCCTATCGGAGGCGCGCGCCGACGCGGGTCCCGACGTGAAACCGGATCGTCCCGCACCGCAAGCGTGGAGCTCCCTGCTCGACGCCGCGGCAGCCGACGCCACGTGCAAAGCCATCCGCGCACACGTGGTTGAACAGGCCGAGGAAACACTGGGAAACGCGCGATTCGGTCAGCCCAAAACGCTCGCCGAACTGAAGGCCGGTGAGGGGCGCAGTCGGTATGACCCGCGCGCCGAAAGCCTGAAGCGCGATAACCAGGCGCCCTTCGCGCTGGCCATGTCCGACATGGTCATGATGAAGGACCTGGAGACGGAAATGGTTCTTCAGGCCGCTGTTTTCCGGCTGACCCGGGATTCCCGCTTCCGTGATCGCATCGTCGCGCAATTGGAGGAAGTGGCCTCGTGGCAAACGTTCCAACGCCAGGGTTGGTCGCTCTATAGTTCGGAAAAAGGTCTGCCCGGAGGCGGGCGTGACGGGGTGTGGCTTGGTACCGGAAGGGGGATTCGCGCCGTTGCCGACACCCTCGCGATCCTGCCTGACACCAGCCTGCCCGCACCGCTGACGGCCGCGCTAAGCAACCTGCTGGAGCGGGAGATCGACCGCATTGTCGCGGATTGGAAATCCGGCGTGCCGGGGTTTGTCTCCGACAACGCGGTTGGTTCGCTGCCCTGGATCGTGGTGAGCGACGGCCTGATTCGCGCCTGCCTGACACTGGGCCGGGATAGCCACGCCGATGCCTACGAGATGGGCATTACCCACATGCTCTTGGCGTTGGACGCTCAGGGTGAAAATGGCGAATACCGCGACGGATTGGTTTTCAGTTATCTGGAGGCCGTGGACGCCATGCTGTCGGCGGCGCACGCCGCCGCGCTTGACGGCGACCGCCGCCTGCTTGATCATCCCTTCCTGCGCCACCTTTCATCGTGGATTGCCCATCACATCCAACCCGGAAACAATCTGGTCAATGCCTTTGACGCCGTTTCGTCGGCGCGTCAAGCGCACGCCATGCGTGACGCGTTGCGGCAACGCGTCGCCGTTCTGGTCTACACCACGTGCGATCCCGTGGCCCGTTGGATGCTGCAGGAGCAACTCGGCGGCGCCCCCGATACCCTTCAGGGACTGGCTGCGGCTGCCGTGCTGGCTCAACCCGCGGTCACCGCTGCACCTCCCCCACCCTACGCCTATTACAATGCGGGGGAACTCGCGGTCTGGCGCAGCAGTTGGAAGTCTGACGCCAGCGGTCTTTGGGTGAGAGGGGGGAGCCCGGATGACACGAACGACCACCATGATCGTGGGCACGTCTCCTTGACCCTTCACGGCGAACCGGTCCTGATCGAGGCGGGCACCGCAGATCGCAACGAAAAACGGCTCATGAGCCATTATCAATCCGGCCCAAGTCACAACGTGCTGCAGGTGGGCTTCGAAAATCCAGACGAGCATATCGGCGTCCGCCAAGCCCATGGCTGGCCCGCCTGCAAACCGGCGACGGTGACGGTCAAGCGGCTTGACGCAGACGGCGGCGAGTTGCAAATCGACGCCAGCGCCTGCTACGAGAACATCAAGCAATGGAAACGCATCGTTCAATGGGATGCAAACAGGCTGTCCGTGCAGGATCTCGTCGATATTCCGGGGAATTCGGTTGAGGTCGTGCTGTTCCGCTGGCACCTCGGCACCGATGCGGAGGTGGCCATAACGGATGTCAAAAAACAAAGCGTTCGGGTGCTGACCCCCACGGCCCTGATCACATTGACCGCTTCCGCCCCCATTGTGGTGACGCAAATCAAGATGCCCGACCACACCCTGTTTGCGGATCAGCAGGCGCACCTGCACACGTGCCTCGTCATCCGGTGCACGGATCCGTTCAGCGGCCGGTTCGCACTCAAGACGGAGATGGAATCGCCTCCTGTGGCGGCGGCAGCCCCCTGAAAGGGGCACACGGCAACCGAACGCGTCACTTTTGCATCTGCTCGAGCTGCTTCCGGTATTTTGCCGCTTTTTCCTCGTCGCCCGCCTGTTCCCATGTCTTGATCAGCATCGTGATCGCGTCGGGCTTGATTTCGTCATAGGCATAGAGAATGTCGACCTTGAGGAAGGCCTTGGCCGCCTCGTCGAACGTCTTCATGGCCAGCCAGGCGTGTCCTTGTCCCATCAGCGCGTGCGCCGCTTCAATGGTATCGGTCAGCTTCACCACCTCGCCATAAGCCTCGATCGCATCCTTGTTGGCGCCGGCGTCGCGAAACGCGTGGCCCAGGCCGAGCCAAGTCTGCATTCGCACCGTGGCATCGGTGACATCCGTGAGCAGGTCCCGGTAAGCGGTGACCGCCTCTTGCGCGTGTTTCCCGAGTCGCAAGCATTCGGCGCGCCCAAACGCCGCCCGTTCGCGGAAGGATCCGGCGGGGACCGCCGCATAGGCTTCTGCGGCAGCATCCCAGGCGGCTTCCGCCTGTATCAACCGGGCTTCGCGGTAGCGCGCTTCGCCGGCCAGCCCGCTTTCGGGAAACTCCGTCGCCAGCCGCCGGTACGCGGCCTTGGCCTCCACGCCCTTCTCCTGCCGCTCGAAGGCCCACCCGAGTTTGTAGAGCACGGTGTCGGCGAAGGCGACGCCGGCGGCTAGCGACGCCTCGTAAGCCGTGGCGGCCCGATCGAAGGCGTCAGCCTCATAGGCCAGCTCGCCCACCCGGAAATGGGCGTCGCCGACCAGCGCATGCGCGGGAAAGCGCCGGATCAGCTCGTCGAACCGCTCCAACGCCGCATCGCGCTTCTTCTGTTCCTTGAGCGCCCACGCCAGATCATACACCGTCGCCGCGGCAAAGGCGCTATCGGGCCGGGTCTTCACCAATTCGGTGTAGACGGCCTCGGCGGCCTCGGCGCCCGTGGCGCGCGACACCGCCGCCGCGTGGCGATAGGCGGCCTCGTCGGCGAGCGGACCGGCCGCGCCGCCTTTCAGAAATTTTTCATACCCCGCCACGGCTCGCGCCGCGTCACCCGCGTCGTCCCATGACCGCGCCGCCCAAAAGCCTTCCTCTGCGGCGGCATCATCGGCGGCAAGCGCCTCGAAAATCGGAGCCGCTTCGGCGGGTTTGTCCAGTTTACGCAACGCCCAGGCACGTCCCGCCTGGGCCGCGCGCGCCACCGCCGCGTCCCCGCCGGCCGCCTTGGCATAGGCATCCATCGCATCCTGGGGTCGTCCGAGTTCGAGGAGCGCCTCGCCCCTGTAGAGCCAGGCGAACGGCAGCCGTTCCGCGGCACCCGGGGTTTCGCCATGGGTCTTGAGAAAGGCGTCGGCACGGACCAGCGCTTCGGCGTAACGCGCGGCGCGCTGGTCAAGCCTGATCAGCTCCAGGGCCGCACGGAGCCCCGCATCGCTCACCGGCGCCAGCGCGACCGCCCGTTCAAAATCCTCTGCGGCTCCGGCGGCATCCTCGGTCGTATCGGCGCACCGGCCCGCCATGAAGGCCGCATCCGCCGCCACGGCGGCCTTTGGAAAATCTGCCACGACCCGACGGAAGAACGGCCGTGCCTGGGCGGGTTTCTTGATCTGCCAGCACGCCCACCCGGCCTTGTATGCGGCCTCGACCACAAGCGTGTGGTTCGGGTAATCCTTCAAGAACGCCTCAAAAGCCGGAACCGCATCCGCAAAACGCTCCAAGCGGTAGCGGTATTCGCCCACCAGAAACCGAACGGCCGCTACCTGGGCGTGTTTCGGATAAGCCGCGGCAAAAGCGGACGCGGCCGCTTCCGCCGCGGCAATATTTCCGGACTTCTCAAGCGCCAGCACCCGACCTGCGGCCGCGTCACCCGCGAGCGTGTGCTTGCCATGGTCGCGTCCGACAGCCTCGTAGCACGCGGCCGCCTCCTGATACCGCTTGCGAGCCTGTTCGGCCTCAGCCTGCAACAACCAGGCGTCAACCGACAGATCGGCGGTCAGCTTGCCCCCCGCGCGCAGCTTTTCCAACACCCCACAGGCCTCTTCAAAGCGATTCAGCTTCACCCCTGCCGCCGCCTGCCAGTAGGCGGCATTCCGGACGAGTTCCGCATCGGCCGCTTTGTGTTGGGTACACGCGGCGAAATCGACTGCGGCCGCCTCATACGCCTGTGCGGCAAACGCGGCGTTGCCGGCATTGTAACGCAGCGACGCGGACTGGGGCACGGCCCCGAAGGCCGTCGCCGCCTCGCGAAACGCCGCCGCCGCCTCGGCTGCATGCCCCGCATCGTAGAGACACCACGCCCGCCCGGCGAGCGCCGCAGGCCGATGCGGCGAACCGGCCTTGGCGGCCACCGCCGCGTAGTCGGCGGCTGCCGCGTCGTATTTCTTCTGGCGATAGAGGCAGTCGCCCCGCTTCAAACGACACTCGTCCACCAACGCATGGTCGGCGTGGCTGCCGATGAATTCGCCGAACAGCCGTTCCGCCGCCGCATAATCCTCCGCTTTGAAAGCCGACCACCCCTGTCCATTGAGCGCCTGCGCAGCGTATTTGCTGTCGGGAAAACGCTTCAGCAGACCGACGTAAGCCGCGCCGGCGGCCTTCCAGTCGCCGGCTTGATAGAGCGATTCGGCCTGGCCAAACAAGGCGGGCTCGGCCAGCGCGCCGTCGGCGTCCACCGCCGCCGCCGCAAAATACTGCGCCGCGCGCGCGGGGGCTTCCGTCGCCAGCATTTGCCCCAGCAGATAGTTCGCACGGGGTGCCCGCTCCGACTTGGGAAACTGCTTCACGACATGCTCAAACGCTGCCCGCGCACCCGCCGCATCCTTCGCCTTCTGCAGCGCCTCGCCCAAACGGTACCAAGCCACGTCCGCCTGCGGAAAAGCAGGGTGCTCCTTCACCAGTTTGCGGAACTCATCTGCCGCCAACTCCGGCTCATCTTTGATCAGCAAACCCGTCGCGAAATTGAACTGATCTGTCGCCTCGTCCGCGACGACGAAAAGCGGCGCACACACGCACAATATGATGCCAAAAAGCCGCCTGATCATAGTCACATCCCCCTCTTTCCTGCACACGCGCACACCTGGTCATTTTCAAAGCATAAATCGCGCCATGATTCAGGGGCCAGGGCTTCTTCGAGATCCCGGACCGTCTGAGCCGCGCCCGCGTCGCGCAGGGTCGCGTCATCAAAAGAACTGCAAACGCCCACCGCGCGCATCCCTGCCGCCCGTGCCGCGCGTATCCCCGACACGGCATCCTCAAACACCACACACGCTTCGGGGGGGATGCCGATCAGACGGGCGGCGAGGAGAAAAATGTCGGGCTCGGGTTTCTTGCGAACCACCATCGATCCGTTAACCACTGCGTCGAACGTGCCGTGCGCAAGCCCAATCTGCGTCAGGTTGCCCTCGACTTTCATCCGGTCGGCGCTGCTCGCCACGGCCAGTTTTACCCCCTGCTCGCGGCAGGCGCAGACAAAGGCCATGACGCCGGGCATCGCCTGCAGGCGGCCGCGGATGAGCTTCAGATAGCGCTCGTACGTGTAGACCTTGTCCGCCTCGCGGTCCAGGGTCACGCCGACTTTTTCAGCCACCCCCCCCAGAAATCGATCCTCCCCCATACCGGTGAAGGGATGAAAATCAGCCGCCTGCACCGTCACGCCGTGCCGCTCGCGGAACATGGCCACAGCCGCCTCACAGATAAACGGCTCGGAGTCGCACAACACACCGTCCATGTCAAAAATAACCGCCGCTATCGTTACACCCACACCCACCTCCTAATCTCATTGACCCATAACGGTATACCCCAACCCACTGGCACCTGTCAATCCACCAGCAATTTCATGGCAGCAATTCTAATTATGGCAGATGCTATCGGGATCCAAATCGGGATCGGGACCGAAATCGACGAGAAAACAAGGAATTCGACCCCGATAGCGATTTCGATTTCGACGGGGCGGATGCGCAGGCGCATGGCAGTTATGATGGGGTCGTTGATTCGTAATCATAATCGTAATCGTAATCGTAATCGTAATCGTAATCCATTCTCCACTAGGATCAAGATTAAGATTAGGATCAAGATTAGGATTAGGATTAGGATTAAGATTAAGATTAAGATTAGGATTAAGGAGTAACCCTCATCAAAACTGCCATGCGCCCCGGATGCGCTCAACATGAGAATTGCTGTTGACTGGGGCGGATATCTGGGTTTAAATTTAACGTACTGCGCGCGTTCACCCCGCACACATAGCGGGCGATCGCCACAGACCATGGACATCACAGACACACAGGAGATATCTATGCCGGAGAATAACGCACTGCCATCCCCAATCCCGCAGATCTTTCAACACACACATTATCTGGTGCGCAGAAAGATGTTCAAACTGTTTGGGGCCGCATTCCATATTTATGACCCCAGCGGGCAGGTTGCGTTCTATTCCAAGCAGAAGGCGTTTAAATTAAAAGAGGACATTCGAGTCTATACCGGCGAAGATATGCGGACTGAGGTCTTAACGATTCTTGCACGACAGGTGCTAGATTTTTCAGCCGCCTATGACGTTTTTGATACCGCCACCACCAAGAAAGTCGGAGCCTTGAAAAGGAAGGGGTTTAAGTCCATTGTTAAAGACGAGTGGATCATCATGGATGCAGAAGACAGGGAAATCGGGCTCATTCAAGAAGACAGCATGCTTCTTGCGCTCATCCGTCGTTTTCTGACCAACCTCATTCCGCAGAAATACCACGGCGTGGTGAAGGGAAAACAAGTCTGTATTTTCAAGCAGAACTTCAATCCTTTTGTGATGAAGATAAATCTTGATTATTCATTGGATGGTGAGGGGTTGCTGGACAGGCGTCTTGGGATTGCCGCAGCCATTCTTCTGTGCGCGATCGAAGGCAAGCAGAACTAATGCAGACCCCCCAATCCCGCATCCCCGCCCGCGACGTGCAGCGGGGATGCGCAGGCGTTGAGGGAGTTGATACGTGAGGGAAAAGGAGATCGGCGTGTACGCGTACGGTGGGGAATGCCGAATGTATCTGTGCACGCGGTTCGTTGTGTCCCTGACTCGATGAGACAGAATGACAACAGATTCACAAGCTTTCGCGCAAGCTTACAAGACACTCTTCAAGGTCGAGTTCCCGGGGCATGACGAAGCAGCGGTCCTTCCCCGCATCTTTGAATGCATGCCTTCGGCGGTTACCCGAAGGCCGATCATGGATCTGCATACGCATACGATGTACTCGGATGGGAGCTACTCCCCCGTCGAGATCATCCGGGAAGCAGCCGCCCTGGGACTGAAAGCGGTCTCGATCACGGATCACGACGGGCTCAGAGCCTACGTCGAGGAGCCGGATATCTTCCGCCTTGCCGAACAGTCCGGTCTGCAACTGCTGCCTGGAGTGGAAGTGACATGCCTCGACAGGCATCCGGCGTGGAAGGACTTAGGGGGGCGTCGGCCCGTGCATATCCTCCTGTATCTCCCGCGCCTGCCCGAAGAATCGGACGCGGCACAACACATTGCCCGCCTCGCGGACCTGGACGCCTTCCTGCGTCCACGGCGTTGCTGGTGGCCGTTGGCGGTGACGCATCTGCTCTTCGCCCTGAAGCAGGACTACCCCGGGGCCGATCTGTCCCTGCGGGATTTCATGCACTGGCTGTGCCGGGAGAACAAAAAGAAGGGCATCGCCAATCCCGACATCTCTTGGATGGACTCACACCCGTGCGAGGATTTTGATTTCTGGGTCGTGGGGTGGACCACGGACAGCCTTCCCGGTCAGATGCCGCGCCGCGTGTGGGACAGCAACGTGATCCTTTATGCGGCCGAAAGAATGCGGGGAATCCACGATCTACCGGACGGTGTCGCCGACATCACCCAGTTTTTCCATTACGTTCACCACCATGCAGACCGTTACCTGGGGACCCATGAGGAATACCCCGATTGGTACGGGATGCCTATTGAGCGGGCAATCGAGGCTGTTCATCGGCACGGCGGTGTCGCCGTCTACGCACATCCATACTCTGACCTGCAGGCCTTGGGGCCAGCTCGATTCGCGATGTGGACGGCTTCATTTCACCTTGACGGATACGAGGCGTACTCCACGTTACACGCTGGTTCGGAATGCCTCTACTTCGCCGGCCTCGGCGGCATTCAGACAATCGGGAGCGATTTTCACGGCATCACCACACCGGACGTCAAACTGGGCCTGGGCAAGGCGGGCTGCCACGGCATGCAGACGACGAAAGAGCAACTTCAGACGCTCATCGCATCTAAACTGTTGCAGCCCTCGACCGCAGACAACGTGGAGTGGATTTCTGTTTCCTAAACAGGTTTCCAACTATTTCCTGCGTGCGCTTCGTGGCCTTCGTCGTGTGAATTGACCTGTTTGGGTTAAGCCAGATTGTCCGCACTTTTCCAGCGATGAATGCCGGCCTGAAAAGCCGTGACCACCACCAGGCCGATAGCGCAGGCGCAGGCGCTGAATGCAAATCCGAATCGATCGGACAAGCCGCCCCCGATCAGGGCGCCCAGGATCCCGCCGATTCCGACCACCGATTCATTCACCGCCACATAGCGGGCGGTTCGTACCGGATGCGCGATCGCATGGAATACCAGATAGAAGAAGAACGATCCCGAGTAAACACCGAAGAGAATCACGCCGATTCGCAGGAGCGTGGAAGACACCCCAAAAGCCAGACATAGGGTTCCCACCACACCCAGTAAGCCGACCACGCTCACCGGAAATGCGCGATACATCCAGACGCGGCTCCTGCACAGGATCAATCCGGTCAGTGCCTGCGTGATGCTGAGAAGAAAGAAGAGTGTCCCGATACGGCCATCACCGAGCGAAAGGGTGTTGACGGCGTGCGCCGGAAAGACGGCGCGAATCACCGAAATGACAACGATGCCCGCTCCTGCGCCGATCCAGGCCAGCCAAGCCAGATCGGGGCACCGGGCGTAATCCACCCCTCTGGGCGGCAGACGCGTGACGGGGGCTGAAACCGGAGCAGCCTCCAGGTGCACCAAATGCTTCAGATGGTGTATGCCGACCGCCGTGATGAGGGCCCCTGCGGCGCCACAGGCATAGGCCAGTTTCCATCCCTGCGCCCCGGTCTCCATCAGAAAGCCCGAAATGAACGGACCGGCCGCATATCCCGCGCTCCAGGCAAACGTATAGAGCCCCGTGGAATATGAGAGTGATTTTCCGCCCCCTTTGTCCACGGCCTTCATGAAGGTCTGAAACGGTGGGAAGAAGAGCGCGACCGCTCCCCCGGCCAGCGCAGTGAGGATGTAAATGCCCGTAGCTCCCGGCAGGATGGTGCCTAAGCCGGCCAACGCCGCCAGGGAGAGACACGAGGCCAGCATCAACGCGGCTGCGTTGCGCGGCGTCACCAGACGCCCCGTGACCAGACACGTAACCAGGTAGGTGATGCTCCAAATCGTCGTGACGCTGCCACTCGCCGAGGCGCTGGCGCCCATCTTGACGAGACGCATCGTATTGATGAAAAGAAACTGCGCCGCAACCATGTCAATCAGCGCCGGAAAACAGTAAATCAAGATCCGTAAATGCTTGGACGTGTCCTTTTGTGTCATCCCTTCGTGTCTCCCGGTCATGGCTTGGTATTCCATTGCAAGACGGTGCGGAGGCCTTCGTCCTGAAATTCCATGGAGACGTTCAGACTGTCGATGGATTTGAACAGGCCGAATGCCGCCGTGGCATCGCTGAAGGCCGGCTGCTCCTGGCGGTCAGGCGATCCAAAAGTGGTGCTGTGCAGCCTGTTCGCCGGGGTTCCGGTCCAGGTGCCGCCACCGGGGTGCGCGGGACGGAACCCGAAGAGCCGCTGGTGTTCCGCAAGCGCCGCCTCCGGGGTCAGCCCGCGCGCCAGCATCAGCGGATACAGGCGTCCAATGCCCTGCATGGCGGCACTCCGCTCTTTTTCCATGGCGGCGGAATATAAGCCCGCCATCTGTTCGCGGCAGGCGGATGGATTGGCCAGAAGCCGAGCGGTGCGCATCGGGCTCTCCGAGATGCCGGCGATCACATCCCGGCTCGACCAGGGAATGTTCCGAACCACGACATAATTGCCTTCCACCCGGATGCCGAAGCGAATCTTGATCAGGCCCATCACACTGAAGGAGTAAACCCAGGCGTTCTCATCCGTCACGCGGTAGAATTCAGCGGCGAATTCGTCCGATCTCCGCCCGCCGTCCATGCGGGCCGCCAGCGATGCGGATGCGGCCTCTTCCAAAAACCGGGTGGTGCGCGCGCTGTCGCGGGTCTCAATGATGAAGGCGCACGGCCGGGTCAGCAGCGAGAGCGCCATCGGAATCATGAACATCTCGCTGCGATCAAAGATTTCGGCGCCACCCCCGAAGGCGCCGAAGATGTCGCCGCTGCCCAGTGCAATGACCGGGTCCGCATCATAGAGGGCGAAGTGCAGGGCCGGGCCGAGATCATCCAGCGCGGCTGGCGAGAGATGGATAAAGCGCGTGAATAGCTCGGACATGCCTTCGGAAATCTGGGTCCACGCCGGCTCGCCCAGATTGAGCGAGAGCATGAGCACCGGGTCCGGCTTGGGACGCGGCACGTTCAGCGGCGGGCCCTTGCTGGTAACCAGAAATTCTTTCACGCTTCCATACAGCGAGTTATCGATGAGCGGCAAGATAAAGGTGGTCATCTCCATACCGCCGTCTGGCTTGTCGTCAATGCGGATCGCAATCGGATCAAAGAACTGCCGCCAGAACCGGTTGTAGTTGGCCAGATAGCCGGCGTAATCATCGGCTTCCCTCTTCGTGGCCTGGTCCAGAGGGATTTCTGAAAGCGGCGTCGGGTCGGCCAAAGTCCCGTAAACGGCGGAAACGACCCGGCCATCGGGCTTCAGGTGCAAATCGCCGAGCGGAATGGCCGCTGAAAGGGCGCCCGACTCGCGAAGCTGATCGAGGGTTGGGGCTTGGATCCCGTCCAGATTCGCCAGCAGCGCCGCAGACGTGACGAACTCCATGCGGCTGCGGGCATACGCGCGGCGCAACTGGCCGATCTTGACCGCCGGGCCAACCAGACGGCGAATGAACGGATCGGAGAAGTAGATCATCATCCGCGTCCGATCCTGAACGGGGAGCTGGGAAAGCATGTAGCGATACTCGGCCGATTCGGCGAGACTGGCGGCGGGGTCCTTGTGGAGCGCCAGCGTGAGATCCATTTCACGGCGGCTGGTGCTGATGATCAGGAGATCCCCGCGCAGGGCCCAGAAGGTCTCGCGCCCCTGTCCATTGGGAAACGCCATCACGTCACCCGTCACCCCCGTGACGCCGATCAGCGCAAGCAGGCCGGTCAGAATCTGGGGCTGGCTCACGCGTGCAATGACGGTGAGGTCCGTGCCGTCGATGAAAAACAGATCCGGCGCATACAAAGCGATTTCCGTCACGACGCCGGATTTCAGGATCTGGCGCATCCACGCTTCATTCAGGCCCATGCGTGCCAGATAGCGTTTCTTGAGATCGTAGCGGATGCTGCGGCCGGTGGCCGAAGACCCCAGCCCGCTGATGAATTCCGCGCCGCCGTCAAGGAACGCGAGCAGTGAGGCCGGACGCAGGACATGCAGGGCGAGGCGGTCGGCAGGCACAGATTTCAAGATGGCGGGACTCGTGACGCGCGTGTCGCCGAGCATCTCGGCGTACGGATGGGATTTGACGGTAACGCCCGGTATGGAACCGATGTCGAGGGTTGGCTCGCCTGCGTCGGGTGCGGACCGCAGCGCCTGCAATTGCAGGGTTTCGTCGATGGCGGCCCGCCCGCCGAGCATGCCAAAGACCGATGTGGTTGACGCGGCGCCCCGGCGGCCCCGCCTGAAAGGCTCGTCATCCATCGTCAGGCCGGCCCATCCCGCCAGTATGCCGGATTGGGTGGTGGCGGCCAGATAACGCCAGTTGTCGGCGCGCATCTTCTTGAGATCGGATTTCAGATCTTCCTGAGCAGGAGCTGTGGTTTTGCCCCAGATCGCGCTGCACGCGCCGCCGGTGAGGCGGTTCTCGAATGACAGCGTGATGGGATCGGGCGCCACAGGCTTACGCACCATCATCATCGTGTAGATGGCGGTGGGGATTGATTGTTCCTGTGCGGCGACTTGTGTGACGGGTTTGATCGCCCGATTCTCATCCACCTGGCGCATGCGGCGGCCCATCGAACGCATCATGATTTCCTCCGGCGGCATCACGTAGACTTCGACCGGGGCGTTGGAAGCCTGTTGCGGCGAGAGCGTCCAGCATCCATCACCGGGCAACACGATCGTCCCCGAAACAATCGCGTTTGAACTTCCGGCAACGGGTTGGATGCCGGTTGTGGCAACCTCGATCGGGGCTGCCATGGCGAACCGTGAAACGACGAGAACCAACCACGCGAGAGCGAAACGGTGCCTGTTCATTGATCCTCCTGTGTGAAGCTTCCACGCTTCATTGATTCGACCGGCCGGCTTGCATGGGCCAAAAGCGTACCCAGAACCGGCCATAGCCATCGATGTCGGCAAGAGGAGCATGCCAGAAGCGCGTACCCATGTCCAGAATATCGTGGATGGACTATTTTTACCATTTTCTATATAATATACCGCAACAACTCTGGTTTTGCGGAATTATCGTGGTCACACCAAGTCGGCGTGCTGTTGGTTCCAATGCAGACGAGGAGATGTCAGTGGAGGTATTTCATGAAGAAAACACTTATTCTGGTCGCCGTACTGGCGATGGCATCGGCAACGGCATGGGCCAACTGCGGACAATGCCCGGCCGACAAGGACGCGGCCAAGGGCGCGGCCAAGGGCGCCTGCTGCAAAGCTGGCGACAGCGTGTTCGCGTGCGCCAAGTGCAGCGTGGTCGATCTCAAGGCCGGCAAGTGCTCGAAGTGCGAAGCGGCTCTCACGGCTATGAAGGTTTTGGCCATGAAGGACGGCGCGGTCACTTTGTGCCCCTGCGAAGCGGCTTGCAAGTGCACGATCAAGGCTGATGATGCCACCCAGTGCAGTTGCGACAAGGCCGTTGTGACGATCAAGTGCGCGGCCGCATGCAAGGTCGAAGCCCCCAAGGTCGAAGCCCCCAAGGTCGAAGCCCCCAAGGTCGAAGCCCAGTAATACGGACCTGGATGAATCCGAAGGCCTCCCGCCATGGGAGGCCTTTTTTTATGCCCGTGTTAAGCTTCGAACTTGAGATAGACAAAACCGCCATTTTTTGGCATCGTGATACCGTAAAAGTGCTGGTTCTCCCCCTCTCAACGGGCCGGTACCCGCATTGATCGGAATACGCTTTTGGACCACGAGTCACAACAGGTTGAAGGGAGACGAAGCCATGAACAGTTCAGTCCCGAAATATTCTCCGTGCCAGATGCAGCGCCACGGGATCACACTCCCCGGGCTACTGGCGACGGCTTGTCTTGTTTGCGCGGCGCCAGCGACGCATGCTGCCGATTTTGTCGGCGCCTCGCAGGTTGTGGCGCGCGTCAGAGACGCCCTCGCGACACCGGCTCCAAAGGCTGCGCCTGCGGACGACGGCAAAATGGCCGCGCTGGCGGACGATCTCGCCGCCCTGCGCACGGGTTGGACCAACATGACGCCCGACGCGGCCGCCGCCCGCTGGATCTCGCTTGCCGATCGGCTCCACGAACTTCAGTCCGACGCCCGGAGCAATCCCTCCCGCGCCGAATACAGGCATGACTGGGATGACTGGGATGATTACGGCATGGGCGGGGAGATCGCGGGCGATTCGACCGGCACGGTCACGCTGGTGACGCTTTTTGACTCGCTGCCGGGACCTTCCGCTTGGAATGCACTGCACGCGCAAATCGAAAGCCGAGCGGCCACCACACCTGCCGAACAGAAACGCAAGCTGGCACTCAATCTCCTCGTCATCCTGCTCCTCGATGACCGGGCCGGATTTGACGCCGCCCTCAAGGAAGGCGATGCCCAATTCCGGAAGAGCAGCGATACCAGCGCCCGGGATGTGAAATACAGGCTCGACGGCCTACGGCGCGCCACAGTCGAGCGCAACCTACGCTCGCCGGCCGATGCGGTCAATGCGTTCCGGCAGGTGATCGACATGCCGCTGGATCACGAGGCGGGGGCTTATGTTGTCCAGGTTCCGGACCTCGTCACCATCGCCGGGGAGAAGGAGGCTCGCGCCCTATTGCGCAAGGCGATAGTCAATCCTTACCTCAAGCTACACGTACCGGGCGGCGGGCGCACGTTGAGTCTGCTCAAAGAAGTCGTGACCGAAGATATCGACAAGCTGGAGCGCCCCCAGTGGGCGCTGATCAACAGCAGTGCGGATGTGTCGCTGTTTGAAGCCATGGACCGCAAATTCCCGGCACGGTCCGAGGAGGAGGACAGCCAGGACGTCATGTCGATGGTGACCGATGGCGGCAGGTACGGGCGCTATGGACAGGACTACGAACGACGCACGGCGCTCGGTTTCTACCTCCTGGGGTTGACCGACGTTGGACGCGTCGACGACGCCGTGTCGGCCACGCTCAAGGCGGCCGAGGCAGAGGATTTCGAGCTTTATCTCACTCTTGATGTCAGATCCCTCACCGACAGCAACGCCGTCAGCCGTCTCGCACAGTATTGCGAAGGCGTGCTGGTCACACGTTCGGTCGACAGTCTCTGGGAGGTTTTCACAGCCGTCGCCAACCGGGCCGGCCGCGGAGACGCCGCCCTGAAGCTGTTACAGGAACGCATGGCCAATCCAGCCATCGGTCCGGAATCACTGACCCGGCTTCAGAACCACTACCTCGCGACGCTGCTGGCGATGGACCGGGTTGACGATGCCGCCGCGTTCTGCCGCGAAGCGATCAAGACTCGCAAGCCGGACGGCTCGGAATTCGCCTATGCGTCGACACAGATTCCCTCCCGCCTCGCCCAGCTTGGCCGTCTCCTCGGTCGAAAGGACTGGGTGGCAGAGGGGGTTGCGGCGATGCTGCAAGCGGATCCGAACAGCAGCGGTCAAGGGCTGGAGAGCATCTTTGACGCAAACGACAACGAGGCGCTGCTGGCGGTCCAGGAGGCGGGCCGGTTGGCCGATGTCGAGGCGCTGGTAGTCGAGGCGCTCGCACAGCAGATCCGCGAGAATCAACAGGATCGGAATGCGATGGCAGTCGCAGGCGTTTTGAAGGCGCTAGCCGTCGTCTACGACACTGCAGGCCGCTCGGCCGATGTGATGACCTTGCTGGAACATGCCCCCTGGTGGGGGGTGGATGATGTCGACAAACTGGATTCGGATGAACCCTTGCAGATGGCGGTGCTGCACGCGCTGGCCGCCACGGGGCACACCCAAGAGGCGGCGCATTTTGCCCGCCGGATACTCGGTACACAGCCCGATGACGATACCGTCTACGCGGTGCTGGCGGACGTGGAAGGCATTCTCTGTCTGCCATTTCTCGACGACCTGAGTCAGCGCGACCGGTTCGAGGAGCGCCCACTGATCTGGAAAGCGGAGGTGTTGCGGCGCGCCGGGCAACTCGACGCGGCCGAAGCGGCGGCGCGGGCGGCGCTTCAGATTGACCCGACAGACGGAGACCAGCATGCGGGCGACCGCGTGCGCGCCTACAGCGTGCTGGCTGCCATTCTGGGGGCTGGCGGAAAGACGTCGGACGCCGCGTTCTTCAGCAACGTGGTCGCGTCGGTGCGCATGGCGGAGCAGGGTGACCGATTCACGGAGTTTGGACTTCTCGAGCGCAGCATTCCGCTCTACGAGAAGGCCGAGGAGTTGTTCGGCGCGGCCTACTGTGTGCAATGGCGATTGGCCGAAAGATTGCAGGCCATGGGCCGCACGGCGGAGGCGGAGATGCACTACGCCATTGCGTTTGAGCGAATGCCTGAGCAGTTCGGACGCGTGGCGAGTTTTTGCTTCGGCTGCGAGGGCGCATTCGGAAGCGACGCCAGCCGCAGTGCCGCCGAGCGGGTGCTTTCCGGTCTGCTCGACAAGGAACCGGTCCGTCCGCAGGTTTACTACCTGATGGGCCTGCTGCGGGAGGCGCAAGAGCGCAAGAGCGAAGCCGCCGACTACTTCAAGAAGGCCCTTGAGCAGGATCCGGAGTACTTCGATGCGATGCGGGCGCTGCACGATCTGGCACGCGTGATCTTCATGACGCAGGATGAACGCAACGGCCTCATGCTCAGGATGCTGGCGCTGGATCCCCAGCAGCGCCACGACACCTATATCGACAAAATATCAGACTTCAATGCCTTGTGGGAGCGGGGAGGGCCGCCGCAGCGGCTGCCCCTGAAGCCGGAGGCCGGCATTTTTCCACTTGCGGCGTCGAAAGCCCACCTCGCGTCCCAGGCCGACGCGCAGCGGCAGCAAACGCAGGCCGGCGGCATGCCTGCTAGGTTCAACAACCGCATAGGCCGACGATCGATGGCGATGGATAGAGCCCGCGAGTTCACGGTTCCGACATTTGGTGAAATGCTCATGCAACACGAACTGACGCGTGAGATCATGCCGTTGCTCGACCCCTCCGGGAGCTACTGAGCCGGCTTTAGCGGCTTCGCCACGCTGGCGTGTCAGATTCCAGAGCTGGAGTTGCAGTTGAGATAGCCGCGCGCGTTCAGGGAAGGTTTTCAATGGCACAGAATCGAACACCGTTGACACAAGATCAACAAAAAAAAGTGCTTGCGGAATTGCACCGCGATGTGGCCCAGCGGAACACCAGTTACCGGGCGAGGGCCTTAAAACTGCTTCCGCACATCTGCGGCTCGTGTGCGCGGGAGTTTTCGGACAAGCGTCTGAAGGAACTGACCGTGCATCACAAGGATCACAATTCCAACAACAATCCTCCGGACGGAAGCAACTGGGAACTGCTCTGCCTGTACTGCCACGATCACGAACACTCGAAACTGCTGGATGCGAAACATTGCACGCTCGGCCCGCGGCCAGCGAATGCCGAGGGACCGGGATTCGCCAGTCCATTCGACAAACTCGACTCCCTGATGAACCCGGAGCAGAATCCCAAACCCTGAGGCGCTTGCAAAACCTTCTTCTTCGGTTCTGCAAGCGCAGGTTTCAGAAGCCAGTATTCAGAATGGGAATTGATTTGGAGGGTCTCGCCGAACGCCTAGACCTGGCCAGTGTCGATGCACCGCGGGACATTCACCGTGAACGTGTGGCCGTCAGCCTCCAGTGCCGGGCGCTGGCTCGAGAGCCGCACTGGACAGAGGGCCGAGCCGTCTGCGACGCGGCTTTTGTTGCCGCTGCACAGGCAACCTATGGTGGGCAACGCAAAGCCTTCCAGTGGTTCTGTCTGGAGGTGCCGGGATCGTAGTCCGCAGTCTGCGTCCTTCGGGAGACCGCCACGGCTTACGAGGCCACTTTGCTCTGAAAAAACCGCATCTAACGCGTTTTTCAAGCCGGTTTTCTTGCTTATCACGTTCTATATCAATCTATTAGCGTGGCGAAGCCACGCCGACAAGCCATGGGTTGCAAGGGAATCGTGCCCGGAATACTACGTCCTGGTGTGTGTCAGCAAACGGAAAAACGGAAATGAGGTGGCCTTTTTGTCGAAAGTGAGTCCTTCCGTGCAGCCGCAAGATTGTGCGCTCATGGCAATGAGAAGATCGGAAACATCCAACTGGTTTTTGCGGCCTTCGGATAGGAGCCGGTGGAGCACTTGATCCTTCTCGAATTTCAATATCGGCATGTTTTTCAGGTCTTCCATCACGTCGAGAATTTCCGTCCGGGTCTTATCATAAGCGCTTTCCAGAACCCAGAACGTTTCGAGCAGCACCACCAGGGGCACGAACAACGTTTCGTGTGCGGACTCGGCCCGCTTGAAGCGGGCATAGACGAGATGTGCCTGCGTTTCGTCGTCGCGCACCAGAAAGCGGACGAGGATATTCGTGTCGAGCGCAATCATGATTGTCCCGCCTGCATTCGCCGGGCAATGGCCTGATTCATTTCGGCCACGGTCTTTCGCGCCTGACCGGGTTTGTGCAGGCGACCAAAGACCTGATCCACCGTGCGCGTGGCCGGCCGCATAATGGCTTCGACTTCACCCTGCACGATGAACACAATCCGATCACCGGTGTGAAGGCGCAGCGTATCTCGAACGGTCTTCGGAATAGTAATCTGACCTTTGCTTGTCAATGAGGCTGTGACCATGTCGGTTGATTTCCTTACTGCTCTGTTTTTGCTTACTATACTGTAAGGCATATCGCATGTCAACCCGCGAAGCAGCAATTCTCGGCGGGTGTCATCCTCCTCGGTTCATTCTGTTAGTAAGCAGCCGAACCGCTCATTACGCGATCCGTACGATTAGTGGTGTGGGAGGGGCGCTCCGCAAGGGGCGTCGCTATCCCGATCGGAGTTCCCTTCAGTGATTTGCTGACCAGACAACGTACTCACGCACGGGCCAGTAGTTGTTGTTCGTCTTGGATGTCACCTCCACATCGGCCAACGGGATGCTGCCTTTCTTCTTTCCTGCCGCGACATTGAGGGCGATCCCGTATTTCCAGTGCTCCTCTAGGCCAAGCGCCTGCATGCGCTGGCCAACCGCAAACGGCCCCGTGTCGGGGTTGAAAGGGTTCTCCTCCATATCTTCTTCCCGTTTCACGTCAAACGGAAAGGCAAGCCTCTCCGACAGCCATGTGATCCAGTTGCGGCCTTCCCATTCTTCGCACTTGCGGTCAAAGGCTTCTCCGTCATCGTCATCGCTGTCCCACGAACTGTCGTAGTGCTCTGCCACGTCTTCTCCTTTCTCCGAACGAATAGCGTTTTATCCCTCGTGCGGCAAGTATATGACGGTTGCTGTTTGCAAACAAGCGAAACTCTCCTGTTCCGTCCAGCCATGTTGCAAGGTATAGGCCAGTTCCTCACGAAAAGCGAATTCGGGGTGGGCGTCCAGGTAGGCTTGCGCGCGCTCACGCTGTGTCGCGGTTAGCGGCAACAACCGCCCTCGCTCCTGCGCACCCAGATTTTGGCCATACAGTTCCACGGGGATCATCCGGGCCACGCATGCCGCGATCCGCAAACCATCCAGATCGCTGTCGCCCCAGTGGTGCGCCACAAGGCCGGCCGCCGCCAGGTGCGCCAACATTCGACTTACCGCCATGTTTGGATACCCTTCCGTATACACACAAACGGCGGGCGAATGCGCCTCCACCAGACGATGAAACGGCGCGGCATTCTCCGAGGTAATCACACCATCCACCCCCGCCGTTAGACGAACCTGCCGAATTTCCTGCACCTGTTCCCAAGTCAGGGCCGCAACCTGCCCAACCGCATGCAACTGCGCCGGCCAATCCCACACACGCCCCTGTCCATCCTCGTAAGCGATGGGACCGTACACGAGCACCAGGGTGGTGTAGGGATTGCTGATCACGCCAAAACGGGCCAGCAGTTGCGTCGACGTGGCATCTTCCGCCTCCGTCCGCCACGCTAGCATCGTGACCAGCAGCTTCAACAGCGCGCCCGAACGCAGCGCCTTGCTGTCCTGCAACGCATCCGCCCCCAGTTGCGAAAGGGTGATGACACCCCGATTGGATTCCATGATCGCCACGGCGAGCAATAGCCCCTGCAGGAGCCTCTCAGCCTCCGCCTGATGCCGAAGAAACAGACGCGTCCACTCCTCCGCCATCCGGGGACTGTTAAGCAACTGCACGTACTCCGGATAAAGCAGCCCTTGCCGCAAAATGGCGGTGGCCACAGCCGCCGCCACCCCACTCCCATCCGTCGGCTCCGGCACAATCCCCAGACACGCTACCAGTGCGTTCAGCGCGGCTGCCGTCCGCAGCCGCTCCGGCAACCGAACCACAACCTTGCCATTCTTCCAGTCGCTGCCGCCAAAGACGAACTCCAACGCACGCCGCACCTGCATCTGTTCGGGAACCTCTCCCAGTGTGATGGTCTGCGGGATGACACCGGTGCGCAGAAACTTGCGCGCCAGCATCGTCAGGTACGGCGCAATCCCAGGCTCATGTTCCAGATGCTCATGCCAAAATGCGTCCATGCTTACTGCCGTTCCGGGCCAAAGGCGATGACAGGCGTTTCCCGTGTGGAGGGCTCCAGGAAGTTCTGCTCCTTCGGGCCACTGGTCCAATGAAAATCGTACAAGTGCACATTGTATTGGGGGTCTTTAACCACCAGCACGGAGGTGGAATGCGGTATCCCGCGTTTCACGCCATCCTGATCAGGCGACGCGACGAACAACTGCAGGCCAAGCTCGCTCGTGAAGGCGAGCAACTGATCCCGACGGCCGATATCGATGCCGTAGAAGGCCTCGTCGAACAGCAGCACCGGCAGGCGGATGTTCGCATCGTCATACAGGAAATGCGCGATGGTCAGCATGAGGAGGTAGTTCGGCACCGCCTGTTCGCCACCCGAGCCCACGCTCTTGATGCGGCGGTCCATCACAATGCCATCCTCTGTGTCGGTCATCACCTTCAGTTCGTACCGGAACCAGTTGCGATAGTCCAGGATCGATGGGATCTCGCCGACCTCGGTGTTGGTGATTTCCTGCGCATGGTCCTCAATGAAGTTGCGCAGGTCTGCCTCGGCTGTCGCGGGGTCCAGCGTGCTGTAGTTCAACACGAGGTCGTGGATCTTGCGAAACTGCTCTTGCGGCAACGCGCTGAACGCGTATCGATTACTGCCGAAGGTGCGGTTCTTAAGCAACTGCGCGATGCGCCGGGTCATCTCGTTCAGGCGGCGCACCCGGAATTGCAGCGCTTCCACCAGGCTGTGCATGACGATCTGGCGGAACAGCTTGACCGTCCGTTCGTTGATCAGCGCCTCCTGTTCCAGGAGTTCCTGTGCTGTGCCGGCGAGAACTTCGGCCAACTTGCGCGCCCGGCGATCAATCAGCTCGTTGGTCGGCTCGTCGTACACAAAGGCAAAGGCGACGCCCTCCTGCCCTGCCGCCAGGTTCCGAATCTTTTCCGCCTTCACCGCTGCGTCCTGCTGTGCCGTGTTTGCATTCGCCTGCAGCACGGCCGATTCCTGCTTCATGGTGTCGCAGTGTTGCGCGGCAAAGGCGCCGACCGCATCGGCGTCCACCCCCGCCAACTGCTGCAATTGGGCGCCGGCTGCCGCCAACGAGCCGTTTGTGACACGGATATGCTCCTGATTCCTAGCGCAGATCGTCTGTTGCTGCTCGATAATCTGCTCGATCTTGCCGGTTTCACGGGTAAGCCGGTCGCGATCCTCCTGCACCGTCTTCAAATGGCGACGCACCTCATTGATGCGCTGCTCAATTCCTTCCAGCCCCTTGCCGCGCAGCAGGATGCGCAGATCCTCGTGACGCGCATGCAGATGCTGGACCTGTTCCTCCAGAAATGTGTTTTCCGTACGCGCACTCTCGCATTCGCTGCGCGCCTCGGTTATTAGGCGAAAGTCGCCTTGAATGACGTCCTTTTGCTTCTGGGCGGCGACAGCCGCGGCATCGAGCAACACCTTGAATCGGACGATTCGACCCGCCTCTTCCTGGTGCGTCCGCATTTCCTTCTCGGCCGCCTTCATTTCCTGCTCCGTGTCCTTCACCTGTTTCTCCAGCACACGGAGTTCCCGCTCCAATTCACGCCGACGAACCTCGGCGCCAAGCAGGCGCGGCGGCCGGTCGCGCAGCAGTTGCTCACGCATCCGGAACGTCAGCATCTGGTGATCGAGAAACTTGGAGACCGCCGGCCCTTGTTTTGACTCCACTTGTTGCTGCAGCACAATCAGGGCCGCCGGATCGGACTTTGACACATCGAAGTACCGTTTGATCCATTCCGACAGCCGCAAGTCGTCCCGCGTCTCCGTGGGCGCGACAGCCAGCGTATGGGCGGGAAAATCATGGAAGAGCAAGGCCCGCAGATTCCCCGCTTCGTCAGTCTCCGTCAGCCACGTGGCCAGGATCTCGTCCCCAATCACCTGTTCCAATGCGGCCAACTCTCTGGAAGTAACACCGGACGCCGGCTCGATCCCGAGGTAGAGCGGGCGGGCTCGGAACACGTGCCTGCGGATGGCCTGCTGGGCAGCAACAAAATCCGCCGGCGCCTCGGGCACGGTTTCACCCCGTGCCTCCCGGTCGGTAATCTCCTTCCCCAAGCGGACACGTTCCCGGCTCAGCCTGGCTGTGTTCTTCTCGTCCTCCCGCACCAAACGGTCCAGCGCCAGCGCCTGCAGCTCGGCCTCCTGACGCAGTGCTGCCACCGGAAGGGCGGCCACGCATGTTTCGGGCTCATCGCTACGCAGGGCATCATCGACCGCCAGCCGCAGCGAGGAAGTTTGAAACGGCAGTTCCGTGTTCACCTTCAGGAGCTGTCGCGAAAACAACTGCAACTGCTGCTTCAACACATCGCGGGACTCCTTGAGCTGACGCGTCGTATCGGCCAAACCGGCCTGTACTTCCTTGAGCCGGGCCTGTGCCTTGCGTAGCGCGTGGGTGGCGGCTTCGTACTCGCGGCGTGCGCTCTGTTCCTGCCCCACCAGGTTCTCGGCATCCTTGTTGTTCAGTTCGGTCAATCGCTGCTGCGCGGATTCGATCTGCACCTCCAAACGCCGGCGGTCCTCCTCGAGACCGTCACGACGATGTTTCTCTGCCTCGGCACGCTCCGCAGCGCGGTCGTGCTCGGTCCAGAACCCCTTGAGCGCCAAATTCAATCCCTGCCACCGGCAGGCAGCCTCGGTGACGCGCAACCGGCCGACCTCCTCGCGCAGCCCGCTGATGTTCTGCAGAAAAAACACCTTGTTCCGTAGGTTGTCAAGGTCGCTACGGCTGGCTTCGAGCGACTTAAGGTGCGAAACCACGCTTTCGAAGACTTCCCGGTCCGGCTCCTGCAACAACTGACGGAAGAGCACATGGTAGTCGGCCGTGCTGGCAACGATCTCGCGATACGCCTTGCCGGTCTTAAGGAATCGACAGACGTCCTCGAAGGTGGCCTCGCTGCCAAAGAAGCGTTTTGCGACTTCCTTTTCGTAGCCGCCGATCTGCGTGTAGAACCCGGAACCGCTCAGGGCTTCACGCAGTTCTTTTCGAGTCCGGGGACGTTTGCCGCGGGACTCCTCGACCAGAAAGGGAATCTCGTCCAGCGGACATTCCTTAATAATGCCCCAGCGCTCGATGGCCTCTTCCATGCTGTGCGTGGACATGCCAATCGCAAGCGTCGTGGGACGTCCATTGCGGCCGACGAGTTCCAGTGCCGCGTAGGTTGTGCCGCCATTCGCGTTGATCGCCCCCGTCTCGATGTTGTAGCGCATCACCACTCCCTGCACACTGCGGCCGCCCGATTTCTCCCGGCCGATCACGCGCGCCGCTGCGTTGAACTCCATCGAGTTTCCCGCAGACAGCACATAGTGCACGGCATCCAGCACCGTCGTCTTGCCGGAACCGTTGTCCCCCAGCATGAAGAGATGCCCGCCGTCCGGGATGAGGATCGTCTCATCAACAAAGTTGTGAAAGTTGATCAGTCGGATCTTGGAGATTTTGTAGTTCATGGCCGTGGTGTCTGTCATCAGGTGGCCGGGGTAGCCGATACGGTTACAGGTTGCGCGTCGCCTTCGACAATGGGGCGGCTCAGGCGGTGGACGTTGTAATGCCACAGGGCTGGCAAGGCCTCGAAGATGGTGTCGTCGTATTCCACCGGTTCGTCTGCAGGCGGGTCGATCTTTTCGATGAAGCGGTACTTCTCCAGTTGTGGCATGATGGGGCGCAGCGCCTTGGAACGCACCGCCTCATCGCTATAGGCTTCGGCTTGCGTAGGGAATAGCTCTACGAATCGGCCGCGGGCATAGCGCAGGAAATCCCCGAACCGGAAGCGCAGGTTCTCGACATCTTCCACGCTGGCGGATTCCTCTTCCATCCGCTGTTCGAAGAATTCCAGCAGCAGCATGAACCCGATGCACTCATCGCGTTTCGTGAAGTTGAACATGTCGCGATTCGTGGGTGTGATCCGCGGATTGAACCAGTCCGGTTTGTAGAGCCGCGCACACTTATTATCGAGCGTCAACTCCCAGTTGAAGTGCGCCTTGAAGAAGGCGGCAAACTCCGTCTGGTGACGCCGAAGGAAGAAGAACAAATCCTCATGGTCCTTCTTGTAGAAGTATGGACTCTCGATCAGGATGTTCAGCACCGCCTGCACGCGGGTCGGTTGCTGTTGCAATAGTGACGTCATGGGGTTTTAGAACCCTCCTTCCCGCGCGCCCGCTCCCGGACGGCTTTGCCAACCAGCAGTTCATGGAATGCGAGCGATAGTTCTGCGGCCTGCACCTTGACCTGCCTGGCATCCGGCGTCAGGGTGTATCCGAGCTTGCGCAACCGCACCCCCTGACCAAGCAGTCCGTGTCGTGCCAACTCAATCAGTTTTGCGAAATCCTCCTGTCCCGCAAAGGTTCCGGTCGATACCTGGACCGGCGCTTCGGTCTCTGGCGCCAAGCCGGCCTCCTGCATCCAGTCACGCAGGCGCATCAAACGAGCCTCGTCCAAGGACCGTATGGGCTGACCATCCGCAGGCGCCTTGGTGCCCAAGTAATTCGAGGCTTGCATGCGCGTGCGGTGCTTCTCCCAGCGCGGCTCCGGCGGGTCCGCATTCTCGGTCTCGTCCCATAAGTGCATGTCGCCAATCATTCGCGCCGGCGCGATCAGCGTTTGGATGAAGGCAGCCGCCTGGGCATCATGCGGAGCGTGCGCCGTCATCTCGCGCACGCGCGCCTGCAAATCCTCCAGACGGTGGCTGCGCCGCTCCAGTTCGCGGAGATGCGAATACAACTTGTGCCAGACCTGAAGCGCTGACGCGTTGACCCTCGCGCATAGTTGCTCCAGCGTTCCGTCTGCCGCATAGAAACGAGTCAGGGCGTCGAGTTCGCCGTCGGGATTCTGATGCTCGCGGGCGCGAAGCAGATGGGGCGTCGCCCGGCGTTCCGATTCCATCAGTGCCACACAGGCCTGCCAGCGTGCACGATAGCGGGTGTGGCGCATCTTGCTGATCTCGGGCACGATTTCGCTGCGCAGGGTGTGGATGCGACAGAGAAACCGCTTCAGAAAGTGATCCAGTTCGTTGATGAGGGTGCGGGCACTCGCGATGTCGTACCGACCGATGGCAAACCCGAGCAGCCGGACATTGAATTCCCCGAGGGAGCGGCTGGCATCGTAGGTCAGGGCGCTCATGCGCGACAGGCGGTACATGATGGCGCGCGCACCGTCGAGGTCGAGGGCCGCCTCCCCGCTGGTTCGGTTCAGGAGCCGCGACGTCTCCCGGAGCGTGCCGACCAGTTCCTCGAGCACATCGCGTGTGTCCGGTTCGTCCGGCTGCAGGTCATCGCGCTGGCGCTCCTCCAGCCAGAGCAGAAAGGCGGCCGCCTCATCCGCCAGACGGTAGCGGAACTTGCAACGGCGGGTATCACGGTACCCCCGAAGCCGCTCTTTCTCGATGCGGCAAGTGATCAAGTTCCACAATTGGAGCTGGCGCAAATCCTGGAGAAAAGTCTCAGTGGTGTACGGCGCGGCGGCGGACTGTTCCTGCGCCACCCGGATGGCATCGAAGAGATCTTCATGCAGCGGCTCAAGTTCGTGCTGCCGGCGGAATGCCAGCATCTGATGCAGAATCTGCACATAAAAGATCGCGCGATCTGCCAGCAACAAGTGTCCCAGTTGCCGACAGCGGTTCTCCAGAAGTCCGGCCGGCACCGTCTCCGCATGCGAGGTTTGATCCGCACGTTTCATTGGCACTACTCTAACTGATAAGCATTTGCTTTTCTATCGACACCGGCACGCTCATGTCAAAAGCATGCCTGTACCGATCATAAACTAAACGTCCTGAAGAAGAGCATGCCAGAAGCGCGTAACCCTGTCCAGAATATGGTGAATGGACTTTTTCACCACATCCCTTAAAATACCCGGCAACAACTCTGGTTTGTGGAATGATTCGTGGCTACACCAAGTCGGCGTGCTGTTCATTCCTATGCAGACCATGGGATGCTAACGGATGCGAAGTCGGCTGCAAGTGCACCATCAAGGCTGATGATGCCACCCAGTGCAGTTGCGGCAAGGCCGTTGTGACGATCAAGTGCCCGGCCGCATGCAAGGTCGAAGCTCCCAAGGTCGAAACCAAATAACACGGGTCTGTACGAACCCGAAGGCATCCCGCGATGGGAGGCCTTTTTTGTGCCCGCAATAACATCCGAGCCTGATAAAAACACTCGAACCCGTGTTGCCACGGGTTCGAGTGTTCGGAAAAATGGCTCCGGTGGTAGGATTCGAACCTACGACCAAGTGGTTAACAGCCACCTGCGCTACCACTGCGCTACACCGGAATAAAATGTCGTGCGAATGCGCCCTCCGAAGAGGGACAAAGCGGGGCGGACTTT
>CAZOJL010000003.1:36867-63069 GCA_964580075.1 uncultured Akkermansia sp.
AATAAAATGTCGTGCGAATGCGCCCTCCGAAGAGGGACAAAGCGGGGCGGACTTTAACGCATTTACACGGTCTGTGTCAACTGGTTTTTCACGTTTTTGCCTGAACGGTGTTTGCGCTTGAATCCCTGGCCACACTGATATATAATCACCGGCGAAACAACTCAATGTCTTCAGGGCAAGGTGATCCGCGCAAGCGGAAAATCCTGACCGGCGGTAAAGCCCGCGACTGGCACGATCCGTGCCACTGATACGGTGAAACTCCGTGGCCGACAGTATAGTCTGGATGATAGAAGACAACGGGCGGCGCATTGCGCCGCTGATGCGCCCTGACGACTGCCGCGTCCGGGCGTTTTGTTTTTTGGGAAAACCGCATGAGTGCACTTTTTGACGATGTCGAAATCTGTGTCGCCGCGATTCGCGCGGGCCGGATGGTCGTGGTGGCCGATGATGAGAACCGCGAAAACGAGGGCGACCTGATCCTCGCCGCCGAAAAAGTGACCCCGGATGCCGTGAACTTCATGGCCGCACACGGCCGCGGCCTGGTGTGCGTGCCGCTCACCCGTGCCCGCCTGGAGAAGCTGGGCGTCGGACGCATGCCGTTGAAAAACCGCGGCGATGCCTATTCCACCGCGTTCATGGAGTCGATCGACGCCACCCCCGCACATGGGGTGACAACCGGCATCAGCGCCGCAGACCGCGCCACCACCATCCGGATGCTCGTCAATCGCGATGCATCGCCCGCGGACTGGGTCAGCCCCGGGCACATCTTTCCGCTGGAGGCCCGCGAAGGCGGGGTGCTCGTGCGCGCAGGCCACACCGAGGCCGCGGTCGATCTGGCCCGTCTCGCTGGCCTGCAACCCGCCGGGGTGATCTGCGAAATCATGCTTCCGGACGGCTCGATGGCCCGGCTTCCCCAGTTGCGGGAGTTTGCCACCCACCATCGTCTCAAAATGGTCTCGATTGCCGATCTGATCGCGTATCGCCGCAGCCGCGAGCGCCTGGTCGAACAGATCGAGGAAGTCGACCTGCCGACCGCCCACGGCCATTTCCGCTTGCGGATGTACCGCGCAACCCTCGATGACAAGGAACACATCGCGTTGATCAAAGGGGATGTCGCGGGCGCCACCACACCGGTCCTGGTGCGGGTCCACAGCGAATGCTTTACCGGCGACGTGCTCGGTTCGGCCCGCTGCGACTGCGGCCTGCAGCTCCACGCGGCCATGGATCGGATCGAGCAGGAGGGGTGCGGCGTGGTGCTCTACATGCGCCAGGAGGGTCGCGGCATCGGCCTGGCCAACAAGCTGCATGCCTACAAACTTCAGGAAAACGGCCTGGACACGGTCGAAGCCAATGAAAAGCTTGGTTTTGCAGCCGATCTGCGCGATTATGGTGTCGGCGCCCAGATTCTTCAACATCTGGGACTGACCGCGATCCGGTTGCTGACCAACAATCCGCGAAAAGTGGTGGGGCTGGCAGGCTACGGGCTCGAGATCGTCGAGCGCGTGGGCTTGATCACCCCGGTTGGCGCGCATAACACGCGCTACCTCGAAACAAAAAAGCGCAAGCTCGGGCATGCGCTGTGAATAGACAACTGGCAGGGGAAGCCAGGAACACGGGCTTGAGCACGGGTGTTGCACGAGTCCAACGGAAGAACGGAGCGAACGTATGGCCTATCGACTGATCGAAGGAAACCTGAACGCGGCGGGGCTGCGCGTGGCGCTGGTCGTCAGCCGCTTTAACAGCTTTTTGACGACGCACCTGCTGAAGGGCGCCGTCGACTGCCTCGTCCGGCACGGCGGCACGGAAGCGGACATCACCGCCGTCTGGGTTCCGGGCGCGAATGAATTGCCGCTGGTCGCGGACAAACTCGCCACTTCGGGGAACTTCGACGCCGTGGTCGCCCTGGGCGCGGTGATTCGCGGCGCCACGCCCCACGCCGACCTGATCAACACCCAGGTGTCGAAATCCCTCGCCGCGATCGGCCTCCGCACCGGCGTCCCCGTGCTGAACGGCGTGGTCTGCGCCGAGACGATCGAGCAAGGCATCGAGCGGGCAGGCACCAAGGCGGGCAACAAGGGATGGGATGCCGCACTGGCCGCGATCGAGCTGACCTCGGTCTTGAAGCAGATGGCGTAACCGACGGAGACGGATCATGGCCGACTTCAATAAACGGCGGCACGCCCGTGAATGGGCGGTGCAGCTTTTATTTCAACTCGATCTCAATCACCCCGCCGAATTGGAACCGGTATTCGCGGCATTCTGGCGCCAGATGGTCGCCTGCAGGCACGAAGACATGTCCGAATTCGACGACGCGACGCCATCCCCGGAGAACCTGACGGCGGACGCCGCGCTGAATGCCGTGGCGCCCGAGAAGCTGCGGCAGTTCGCCGAACGGCTGGTCCGAGGGGTGGCCGAAAACCGCGTTGCGATCGATGAGAAGCTCGCGTTCTACACCCAGAACTGGCCGTTGCACCGCATGGGCGCGGTGGACCGCAATGTTCTGCGGCTGGCCATCTACGAGATGTTCCTGGGG
Source organism: uncultured Akkermansia sp. (assembly GCA_964580075.1). Taxonomy (GTDB): domain Bacteria; phylum Verrucomicrobiota; class Kiritimatiellia; order RFP12; family JAAYNR01; genus VGWG01. The sequence continues at coordinate 39,401 of CAZOJL010000003.1, forward strand.
GGCGAGGTGCCGGCCGTGGTCTGCATCAATGAAGCGGTGGATCTTGCCAAATTCTTCAGCAGCGCCGAATCGGGACGGTTTGTGAACGGTATTCTCGACCGCGCCGCCCAGGACGCGCCACGGATCACGAGGAAATAGCATGGCGAACGCCGATATCCGATGGATGCGGCGCGCGCTGTCCCTGGCTCGCCGCGGTGAAGGCGCGACACGGCCCAATCCGCCCGTGGGCGCGGTGGTGGCGCGCGAGGGGCGCAAGCTGGGCGAGGGTTGGCATGCCCGCGCCGGAATGCCCCATGCCGAGGTCGAGGCACTCGCCGCCTGCCGTTGCGATCCCGCCGGAGCGACGCTGTACGTCACGCTCGAGCCGTGTTCGACCCAGGGCCGCACCCCTCCCTGCACCGATTTGATTGTCCGCAGCGGCATTCAACGCGTGGTCGTCGGCTGTCCCGATCCCAATCCGCAACACGCGGCTGCCGGATTCGACGTGCTGCGGCGCGCCGGAGTCGCGACGGACGTCGGATGCTGCGGCGCGGCGTGTGAAGCACTGATCGCGCCTTTCGCCAAACGGATGCGTGAGGGGCTGCCCTATGTGACCCTGAAGCTGGCGATGACCCTCGACGGTAAGATCGCCGATCGCCGCGGTCACTCGAAATGGATCACCGGCGACACCGCGCGGGGGTACGTACAGGAGTTGCGCCGGCGCGCCGACGCCGTCATGGTCGGCGCGGGGACGGTCTGCGCCGACGATCCGTCCCTGACGTGCAGGATCCCCGGCTGCAGCGGCGACCGCTGGCGGGTGGTGATTGACGGACATGGCCGCGTCCCGGTCCGCGCGCGCCTCTTCAGCGACGGCGCCGACGGGATGACGGTGGTCTGCACCGCTGCAGGCATCCCCCACCCCATCGCCGCCGCCGCGTGCCGCAACGCGGTGCAGGTGTGGCCGTTTGCGACGCGCAACGGACGCTTCGCCCTACGCGGGGTGCTCAAACGGCTGGCGTCTGCAGGCCTGCTCCACGTGTTGTGCGAGGGGGGCGGCACGTTGGCCGGCGGCCTGCTGCATGCGGGTCTGGTTGACGAATGCGTGATTTTTCTGGCACCGGCTTTTCTGAGCGACAACCGGGCAACCGGCATCTCGGGCGCGGGCTTCCTGCTCGAGCGAATGCCCCGTTTCGCCTTGGCCGAGACGCGGGTGTTGGGCGACGACGTGATGATCCGCGTCACACGGAGGCGGTAATGTTTACAGGATTGGTCCAGCGACTGGGACGACTCAGCGGGTTGCGCCGAAACGCGGGCGGGTGGTCCCTCTCCTGCACCCATGAGGCGTGGGAGACGCCCCTCGACATCGGCGAGAGCGTGGCCGTGCAGGGGGCGTGCCTGACCGTGACGGAGGCCCTTGCCGGGTCGTTCAGCGCCGACGTACTCGACGAGACCCTGGCGCATACGGCGCTGCGCGCGCTCCCCGGGGGGGCGGTCGTCAACCTGGAACGGGCGCTGCGGCTGTGTGATCGGCTGGGCGGGCATCTCGTGACCGGACATGTGGATGCGTGCGGGACGGTTGCGGCGGTGATCCCGCGCGGACGCGACCGGGTGCTGCGTGTGCGCTGTCCGCACGCGCTGGCGCGGCAGACAGTGCTGAAGGGCTCGATCGCGATTGACGGCGTCAGCCTGACCGTCTCCGGGGTCGGCGACGACTGGATCGAGGTCAACATCATTCCGCACACGTGGGAGACGACCAGCCTTTCGGCGCGACGCATGGGCGACTCCGTGAATCTTGAAGGGGACATTCTGGCGAAGTATGTCGAAAAACTCTGCGGCCGGGCAGGCGGCGTCACCGAGGAGTTGCTCGCCAGGTCGGGGTTCGAGGGATTGTGATCGGGGTCATTTCATCTTACGATTGAACAAGGAAGGGCAGGTGCACATGAAGCAGGCAGGCGACACGGACGACATCCTGTGGCAAAACCGCCACGCGTGGCTGAACGGCGTGGATCTGGATGTTGAGCTGTTGCAGGCCGAGCAGGAGGGACGCGATCTCACCTCGGTGCGGCCTTTGATCCGGAGGCTGCAGAAGGCGAAACGGTCTCCGGACGCCTCGTCGGCGCCGCTCAGCGGCGAACGCGGCACGGCCTGGCTGGCGGGATATGTGCGGCTAGCCGAGGCGATCCAGTTCCTGCCGCTGCGGTCGGACTATCCCTATGACGAGCCGAGTGCGCGCGACGCCATCTGGCGGGCACGCGCACCGGCAATGATCCGCGTCCCCGCCTGGAAGGCAACCGCGAAGCGATTCGGTGACAAGCTTCACGGCGGGCTGCTCGGACGCATCTGCGGCTGTCTGCTCGGCAAGCCGGTCGAGGGATGGTACCGCACGAGCATCGAGGTGACGGCGAAAAGCACCGGGAATTGGCCGATCAGCCGGTATCTGCGGGTGCCGACCCAGACGATGGCCGCGCGAATCGACCTGCTCAAACCGGTGCAGAAGTTTGATTGCACACAGCCCGCGACCCGGAAGAATCGTTGTCTCCTGCCCCACATCAGCGGCATGGTCGAGGATGACGACATCAACTACACGGTACTGGGTCTGGTGGTGCTCAAGCGCCACGGCGCCGCCTTTACACCCCAGGATGTGGCAACGGCCTGGCTGAATGAACTGCCCCTGCTGCACACCTACACGGCCGAGCGGTTTGCTTATCGCAATCTGGCAGCCGGTCTCGCGCCCCCGGCCAGCGCCACACGGCTCAATCCCTATCGCGAGTGGATCGGCGCGCAAATCAGAGCGGACATGTTCGGATATGCCAATCCGGGACAGCCGGAACGGGCCGCCGAGTGGGCCTGGCGCGACGCCTCGATCTCGCATGTCAAGAACGGCATCTACGGCGAGATGTGGGTTGCCGCGATGCTCGCCGCCGCTTATGTGCTCAATGACTGGGAGGCGGTGATCCGGGCTGGGCTCGACCAGATTCCGGCACACTGCCGGCTCCGGGAGGATGTCGAGACGATCCTGGCCCTCTGGGAAGATGGCGCCGATTACGGGATCGTCTGCGAATATATCCACGCCCAGTGGAACGAGCGTCGGAATCATGACTGGTGCCACACCGACGCCAATGCGCAGATCGTCACAGCGGCGTTGCTGTGGGGCGACGACGACTTCGGACAGTGTGTGTCGCAGGCTGTGATGTGCGGCTTCGACACCGACTGCAACGGCGCGACCGTGGGCAGCCTGTGGGGCGTCATGCACGGCGTCAACCGGATTCCGGCGGCATGGACCCGGCCGGTGCGAAACAGCCTGCGAACGGGTGTCGCAGGCTTTCACGAAGTCGCGATTGACCGGCTGGCCGGCGAGATGTCGGCCTTGGCCTTAACGCTTCAATAACCAACGGAGAACGTATGCAGATCCAGTTTTTTGGCGCGGCGCGCACCACCACCGGCTCGATGCACTTGGTCGAGGCGAACGGCTTGAAAATTCTTCTCGACTGCGGGCTTTATCAGGGTCATCGGAAAGAGTCATTCGAACGGAACCGCACGTTGCCGATTGATCCGACGAAGCTCGATTGTGTGATCCTTTCCCACGCACACATCGACCATAGCGGCAATCTGCCGACCCTGGCGCGCCACGGATACCGCGGCCGCGTGATTTGCACGCCTGCCACGCGCGACCTGTGCGATGTGATGCTGCGCGATTCGGCTCACCTGCAGTTGCAGGACGTCACCTTTGTCAATAAAAAGCGGGCGGAGCAGGGGAAGCAGCCCTTCGAGCCCCTCTACCTGGTGGAAGATGTCATCAAAATCATGTCGCAATTCCAACCCGAACCGTTGAAGCGGCAGATCGACCTGGGCAGCGGCGTCAGCGCGGTCCTGCACGATGCGGGCCACATCCTCGGATCGGCAATCGTCCAACTCGACGTCACGCAACCGAACGGAACCCGCAAAAGGCTGGTCTTTTCGGGCGATCTGGGGCAGCCCGGACAGCCGATCATCCGTCCTTCCGAAACGGTGTCGGACGTGGATGCCTTGCTGATCGAAAGCACCTACGCCGATCGTGTCCACCCGCCCCGGGCAGACGTCATCGGCCGGCTCAAGGGGTTCATTGAAGACATTCATCAGCAGCGCGGCAAGCTGATCATCCCGGCGTTCAGCGTCGGCCGGACGCAGCAGATCCTCTTTTACTTGAACGGTCTTGTGAAAAGCGGCCGCATTCCGAGGACCCCGATCTTTGTGGACAGCCCGCTCTCGCTAAAAGCGACGAAGATCTACGCGGCGCACCGTGAATGTTATGGCGAGGAAGCCTCCAATCTGTTACGCGCGGGCGATGATCCGCTGCGCTTTCCCGGCCTGACCTTCACCCAGTCGGCTGACGAATCCAAGGCCCTGAACGACCAGCCGGGGCCGATGGTGATTATCTCGGCATCGGGCATGTGTGAAGGCGGCCGTATTCTGCACCACCTGCGCAACACAGTGGGCGATCCGCGCAACATCATTCTGATTGTCGGGTACCAGGCCGAGAACACCCTTGGGCGGCGGATCGTCGAACACGTCTCCCCCTTGCGGATATACGGCGACGAATTCGAACTCCAGGCACGCGTGCATACAATCAACGCGCTGTCGGCACACGCCGACCGTGACGCGCTGACCGCGTGGTTGGCGGCGATCAAGCCCCCGGTCACCCAGGTCTTCGCCATTCACGGCGATGAACCGCAGGTCATGGCCATGGGCGACTTGTTGCGCGCGCAGGGCGTCAAGCACGTCCATGTTCCAAGCCCGGGCGAAAAGTTCACGATTTAGGGTCGGCCGGCGTCTCCGCCGCGCAAGCGCCCTCCCAGAGATCGGTCGGGGCCTGATCGTCCACCCGGGCGGTGTCGGTATCCTGCGCCGCGTCGTCCCATTCGTGCCAGAGGGCCCGTTCCTCGTCGCGGTAGGTATAACGCGGATCGAGCGGGTGGATCAGGTGCGGGCCACGACGCGCTTCGCCTGCGGCCGACACCCCGGCCCGTTCCGTCCGCGTCATGCGTCCGACCTGCCACGCCCACGACACCAACCGTCGTGACGCCACGGCATGCCCGTTCCAGAGGCAAAGCACCCGGAGGGGACGGGCCTTCAGACCGGTCTCGATTTCATCAGGCGTGGCGGGCGTGCTGAAACGCCCGAACGGCACAACACGCCACCATCCGGCCGCTCCATCGGCCGCCCAGACCACAACATAGGTCGGGCGGTGCGCGGTCCGGGGGGTGACCGGCCTGAGCAGCAGAATGTCGCCGACGCGCAAGCCGCTTGAACGGGTGTTCTGACCATCCGACGCATCTAGCGACAGCCCGGCTGCAGGTCCTGCACCGGACTCCCCATCGGCCTGGGACAGGGTGCGATCGAGTCGCCACTCATCCAACCAGGCCGCCAGCTTCATGCGTTCCGTGTGATTATCCATAGAGGTCCTCCACCCCCTTAAAGTATTGGCGCCACCTCATTTCCACACGTTCTTGAAAAAAAAGATGATCCCCCAGCCATTTCGAGGCCTCGAGGGCGATCCCAACCCAGATTTCACGGTCACCCTCGGGGACGCGCCGTCGCGTCTCCGCCGCGAGTCGCTTATAGACTTCGGCCCAGAGCTGCGCGGTCCAGCTTTTGCCGACGCCAGTCAGCCGCAAAATGGCGGGATGGTTGAGGGGTATCCCCGCGCGCCGGGCGAAGACGACGACGCGATGCTTTTCCGTGAGGCCCGCCAGGCAGGCACGTGCCACCGCCTCAGCCAGCTCGGGACTTGCGGATTCGGGTTCCCGCGTGTCGGGAAGCAGATCGGCGAGCGTCAGACCGTCGGTACCCGCGACCACGGCATCGGCTGAGACCTGTCGCAATGCCGGTCCTTCGTGTCGCAGATAGGTTCGCACGGTATCGCGCAGCAGCAGCGACGCGCCGCTTTCAAACAGGGCGGCATCCGGCGCCGCGTCGCCGCGGTCGCCAATCCATTGCTTGTATCGTTTGCCCGAGCGGGGCGTGCCGACGAGGCTGTACGTCTCAAAGAGATGAAAGCAGGCGCGGTCGTCAGGCACGACGCCCTCGCAGAAGGTCGCGCCGAGACAGACCTCGAGGTAGTGACGGAAGCGGCGGGCACCGAACCGCGTCAGCGCGGCGGCAGTTGCGGCGCTGCAACGACCGATGGCGCAGCGCGCCATCCACTCCTCCCACTGCTCCACGCGGGTCAGCATGCCCCCTGCCATTTCATCCTTCGGGCCGCGCGCTGCGCTTCGGCGCGGGCGGGTTAGACCTGTCCGGCGACCCAATCGCCGACTTCTGTCGTGCTCATCCCCATCTTCCCGGCTGCCTGGCTTTTCATCTTCGGCGTCGTGGCCATGATGGCCTTCTCCACGGCTGCGGCCGCTTCGCGTTCGCCGAGGGTATCCAGCATCATGCCGGCGGCACCGATCGCGGCGATCGGGTTGATGACGTTCTTGCCCTGATACTTGGGCGCGGAACCTCCCATCGGCTCAAACATCGAGATGCCGGTCGGATTGATGTTGCCGCCGGCGGCGATGCCCAGGCCGCCTTGGATCATGGCCCCCAGATCGGTGATGATGTCGCCGAACAGATTCTCGGTCACGACCACATCGAACCACTCGGGGTTCTTCACAAACCACATGTTGGCAGCGTCGATGTGGTTGTAATCGCGCGTCAGCTCCGGGAAGTCACGGGCGCCCATCTCCTCGAAGGCGCGGAACCAGAGGTCGCCGCAGTGGGTCAGCACGTTGCGCTTGTGGACCAGCGTGATCGGCTTGCCGGCATATTTCGGGTTGGTGGCGTTGCGCCGGCGCTTGAGTTCGAAGGCATAACGCAGGCAACGGTCCACCGTGCGGCGGTCGTAGACCATGAGTTGCGAGGCGATCTCCTCCGTGGTGCCCACGCGCGTGGCGCCGCCCATGCCGGTGTAGATGCCGCCGGAATTCTCGCGGATGACCACAAAATCGATGTCCTCAGGCCCCTTCCCCTTGAGCGGCGTTTCCACGCCGGGGAAGAGGCGCACAGGGCGGAGGTTGATGTACTGATCCAGTGCAAAGCGCATCTTGAGCAGAATGCCGAGTTCGAGAATGCCCGGCTTCACATCCGGATGGCCGATCGCGCCGAGAAAGATGGAGTGATACTTTTTCATCTCCTCGATGGCCGAGTCAGGCAGCGTCTCGCCCGTGCGCAGGTAGCGCTCGGCGCCAAAATCATACGAGGTGAAATTGACCTTGAATCCAAACTTGGCGGCCGCCACCTGAAGCACTTTAACGCCTTCACGCGCCACTTCGGGTCCGGTTCCGTCGCCGCCGATCAATGCGATATTATACGTCTTGCTCATGCTGGATGCTCTCCTGTAGCCGATTACTGTCCCGCGCCGCCAGACGGCGACGCGACCCCATGAAAAACAGCGGGGTAGTTTACGGAATTCCACTACCCACGTCGAGACAAATCCCGACAAACTCCAGCAATTGGGTGCGTGGCAGTTCTGATGAGGGCGTTAATTCGTAATCGTAATCATAATCATAATCCTTTCTCCACCAGGAGATTAGGATCAAGATTAGGGTCACGATTAGGATTAAGATTAGGATTAAGATTAAGATCACGATTAAGTAACCCTCATCAGAACTGCCATGCGCCCAATTGCTGCCTGAGGCTCTTACAAAACCCTTGGAAGCGCAGAGAATCAGGGTTCAGAATGCCAGGGTTCAGGCCGGAAACGCCTCCTGAACCCCGAACCCTCCGCTTGCACAAACCGGAGGTTTTGCAAGCGCCTCGCCTATTCCGGTGAATTGTGTGGCACTCACGTCGGTTTCCTTGTATCGTAACCGGCATGTTGCCCCTGTATGATTGGACCACCCCTGCGGACGACCCCGCCGCCGCCGCGGCTTTGGCCCACGCGCTTGACATTCCGGTTGCGGCCGCGCGCGTGCTCGCCGCGCGCGGCTGGGCAGACCCCGTTTCGGCCGACCGTTTTCTCAACCCGCGGCTGGCCGACTTGAGCGACCCGCTCGCGTTCCCCGGCATGGCCGCAGCCGCGGCGCGGCTGTGGCGGGCCGTCGACGCCGGCGAGTCGGTTGTGGTGTTCGGGGATTTCGACGCCGACGGCGTCGCCGCGACCGCCATCCTGACCTCGGCCCTGCAGGCCTTCGGCTGCCGTGCGGCGCCGTTCATCCCCGATCGTCTCCAGGAGGGATACGGGATGTCGGCAGCCGCGCTCTCCCGCCTCTCCGCGCAACATCCCGACGCGCGTCTGGTTGTGACAGTGGACTGCGGCATCACGGCGGGTAATGCGGTGCGCGAACTATGCGCGGGCGGCCGTGACGTGATCGTGACAGACCACCATGTGCTCGACCCCGACGTCCCCCTTGCCGAGGCGTGCGCCGTCGTCAATCCCCATTTGCCCGGAACGCCGGAAGGATGCGATTCGCTGTGCGGCGCGGGAATCGCGTTCAAGCTCGCATGCGCGCTATGGATGACGGGCAAGGCGGCGGGGCGGCCCGGCGTGGCGGCGTGGGATCCGCGCGTCTGGTTCGACGCCGTGGCCGTGGCCACTGTGGCGGATGTAGTGCCGCTCTGCGGCGAAAATCGGCTGCTGGTACGGCACGGGCTCAAACGACTGCACGAAAATCCCTCCCCCGGACTCAAGGCGCTTTTACGCAAATCCCTCGCCACCGCCGAAGCGCCGACCAGCCATCACCTGGCGTTTCTGCTGGGACCGCGCATTAACGCCGCCGGACGGATGCGCAACGCCTGGCCTGCCTTTGAACTGCTCTGCACCCGCGACGAAACCGAGGCGCGCGCGCTGTCGGCGACGCTTGACCAGCTCAACGTCGAGCGCCGCCACACGGAGGAGGCGATCATCACCGAGGCGTTGGAACAGCTCGCCGCCGCGCCTGCAGGAATGGGTGCAGGCGCGATCGTCGCGGGCAGCGTCGGCTGGCATCCCGGCACGGTCGGCATCGTCGCGGCCCGGCTCAGCGAGCGATCGGGTGTTCCGGCGGCCGTGGTCTGCCTCCGCCCCGACGGTGGCGGCCGCGGCTCGCTCCGCGCGGGCCAGGGGTATGACGCGCTCGCCGCCTTGCGGGAGTGCCACGACCTGCTCGACGGGTTCGGCGGACACCGGCTCGCCGCCGGGTTTGAGATCAAGCCCGGCCATTTTGACGCGTTTCGCGCGGCGTTCGCCGCTGCCTGCGCCGCACAGCGCCCCGAAGGCTCTGGACGGCAGGAGCTGACCGTCGACGGCTGGCTCGATCCGCACGAGCTGACAATCGAGCTGTGGCAGGCGCTGGCGCGAATGGAGCCGTTCGGCGAAGGGAATGCCCGCCCGCGCTGGGCGATGCGACGTGTGGCGCTTTCCGAGCCGCCGCGCGCGGTCGGCGCCGACGGCGCGCATGTGACGTTCCGGTTCCGGTGTGGCGATAAGCCTTTTCGGGGCGTGTGGTTTAAGGCGGGGCATCTGCTGGAAGCCGTCACTGCCGCAGGCAATGAACGGTTCGACGTGGCGTTCGAATGTCAGCTCAACCGTTACGGGGGAAATGAGACGGTCGAGATGCAGATCGTCGACCTGCGTCCCTCGGTTTAACCTAAAAAGGGCAGAAGACTGTGAGGCTGTAAGGATTGGGAGGCTGTCGGTTATGCAAATGGGGTCTGTTCACCATTGGGTGCGCGCGAACAAATCTGTAACCTGTTCATTCTCAACCTTATAGCCTTACTGTCTTTCAGCCTATAGCCTTTTTCAGGTTTAGCGCAACGGGCAGAACGGGCGGACCTCTTCGATGGCCTTGGCGCCGCAGAGGAGCATCACGAGCCGGTCGACACCCAGCGCGATGCCGCCTGACGGCGGCAGTCCCGCCTCCAAGGCACCGAGGAACGCTTCATCGAGCGGATACACATCCCGGCCCAATGCCCTCCGTGCTTCGGCGCAGGCGTAGAAACGGGCGCGCTGGACCTGTGGATCGGTGAGTTCGCCATAGGCATTGGCAATTTCCAATCCGCCAATGTAGAGTTCCCAGCGCTCGGCCACGGCGGGATCACCGGGTTTCAGTCTGGCCAACGCGGCGGCGGCAGCGGGGTAATCGCTCAGGACCACCGGCCGGTCGCGCGGCAATGCCGGTTCGACGCGATTGACCAGGTCGAGATCGAAACGATCCGGATCATAGGCGGCAACGGGATCCCATCCGGCCCAGGTGAGGAAGGCTTCCCGCACGGTCAGCACCTGCCAGGGCGGGGCGAGATCAACCGTCCCCCCCCCGGGGCCCATCAGCGTGGTACCGCCGCGCGCGGCCTGCGCCACGTGCCGCACCAGGGCCTCGGTATCCTCGAGGATCTCATCGCTTCCGGAATGCGCGCGGTACCATTCGAGCATCGTAAATTCCGGGTTGTGACGCGCGCCTCGTTCACCTTCGCGGAAGCACGGCCCCATCTGAAAGATGCGCTCGCACCCGGCGGCGAGCAACCGCTTCATGTGCAGTTCGGGAGAGGTGCGCAGCCAGTGCCCCGGCCCGGCGGGCGGCGCGTCGATGTGCAGTTCCATCGCGGGCGCCGGAATGCGCACGGGCGTCTCGATTTCGAGGAACCCCCGTGCGATGAAAAAACCGCGGATGGCTGTCAGGGCCCGGCTGCGCACCGCCAGAAACTCGCGCGTCGGCACGCCGGTGTCGACGGCGGCGACAGGTGATTTCAGATGATCATCCATGGTTGCATCGGGTTCCCCGGACGCTCACTTCACGGCGGCAAAGAAAAAGATAATGCTGGTCGCATTGAAGACCACATGCATGAGGATGGGCGTGACCAGCGAGCCGGTCACGGCATAGCCGAGCGCAAAACAGCCGCCCGCCACGGCGAGCGGCAGAAAGGTTGGCAGGTGCGCGTGGATGGCGCCGAAGAAAAGCGCCTGCAGCATGATCGCCCGGGTGAACGAACCCGATCGGGCGAGCAGCGCCGGGAAGAGAATCCCGCGGAACAGCACCTCCTCCGCGACCGGCGCGGCGATCACGGCCAGGCCGATCACCACCGCCCGCACGGCAAGCCCGCTTCCGGGCGCGGTCAGCAACGTGAAGACGTCCTGCGGCGCGTCACCCAAGCCGATCCGCCCGCAGATCTCAAAGGAGAGGACCGATACCGCCAGCACCGGGGCCACCATTGCCGCACCCAGCGCCACGCCGTTGGCAACGGACCGGCGCCCGTGATCCCCGTTCAAGAAAACATCCCGCACCCGGCACCCGCGAAACCGGGCGCAGAACACGGCTGCGCCGACCCAGACCGCGTACAGCGTGACAGCCGGCAGCAAGACGGCCAGGGCGGAAGGAGGCGATGTGGGCGGAAGCGCCGGATCGGGCGCGCGCGAAAAGGCCGCCGCCAGCGCCGCGGGGATCGCGACCAGGAGCACGCAGATCGTCGTCATCACAATCTCCAAACTGCCGAACGGACGTGCCACACGCGCCGCCCAGACGCGCACTCCGCCCGTGAACGGCCGCCATACCCGCGACAGCAGAAACAGATTGCCGGCACACGCCGCCAGCAACGCCAGCACCGCCGCACCGGTCATCATGAAATCCGAATGACGTTCAATCAGTTCCAACATGCCGCCACTGTAGCAAAACAAAGGCGAGCCGTCATGTATCCGTTTCTGGCAAAAAACCGTTCTTGCCTTTTCCTGCCGCAACGTGTATATCCCTTTCTGCAAAAGGGGCGTGTCATGCGCCTGACAGGAGGGGCAGCCGTGCATATCAACCCACATGTATCCGCCTTTATCAAGAACTACCCGTATGAAGGGCTCACCTTCGATGATGTCACGTTGATCACGCAGTATGCCGACTTCCTGCCTGATGAGACCTCCATCGCAACCCGGTTGACGACCCGCATCGGCCTCAACATCCCCTTTGTCAGCGCCGCCATGGACACCGTCACCGAGGCCCAGATGGCGATCAGCATGGCGATGCTCGGCGGCATCGGCGTGATTCACAAAAACCTGCCGCCGAACGTGCAGGCCGAACAGGTGCGCAAAGTCAAGCAGTACCTCAATGGCCTGATCACCCACCCCGTCGTGTTCCATGCCGACGACACGCTCGATCACATTCAGGAGACGCGCCGCCTGCAGCACCTGGGTTTCAGCGGTTTTCCCATTACCGACACGACCGGCATCCTTGCGGGAATCATCACCTCCACCGATCTCCGCTTCGCCAAAAACGGTGACGCGCGTGTGAAGGATCTCATGACCACGCAAATTGTCACCGCCGCGCCCGACACCACGCTTGAGGACGCCTACCGGATCATGATGGCCAACAAGATCGGCAAGCTCCCGCTGGTTGACACGGCCGGCAAGCTGGTGGGTCTCTACAGCTTCACCGATGTCAAGGAGTTGATCGAGAACCGCCAGCCCCTCTACAATCGCGACAGCCTTTACCGTTTGCGCGTCGCCGCCGCCGTGAGCGCAAACGACCATGTCCGCGCCGACCTTCTCGCCGAGCAACACGTCGATGTGTTTGTGGTTGACAGCGCCCACGGCCATTCCAAGGGCATTCTGGATATGATTCGCTGGCTGGTCCAGCACTATCCCGACATCGATGTGATCGGAGGCAACGTGGCCACCGCCGAGGGAGCGCTTGCGATTCGTGATGCCGGCGCGCACGCCGTCAAGATCGGCATCGGTCCCGGCTCCATCTGCACCACCCGCGTCGTCTGCGGCGTCGGGATCCCGCAGATCACGGCGGTCTACGAGGCTGCGGCCGCACTCGAGGGATCCATCCCGATCATCGCCGACGGCGGCATCCGTCACTCCGGCGATGTTCCCAAAGCCCTCGTCGCCGGAGCCGACAGTGTGATGCTCGGGTCGCTCCTCGCGGGCACCGACGAGAGTCCGGGCGAAAAGATCATCCACGAGGGACGTCAGTACGTGATCTACCGGGGCATGGGGAGCCTCGCGGCAATGAAGGAGGGCCTCGGCAGCCGCCAGCGTTACGCGCAGGACAACACCAAGGACGACGAGCTTGTTCCGCAGGGGGTCGAAGGGATCGTGCCACATCTGGGAAGCGTCAAAAAGGTGCTGACGCAATTTTGCGGCGGACTGCGTTCGTCCCTCGGCTACTGCGGGGCCCATACCCTTCCGGATCTCCAGCGCACCGGTCGGCTCTATCGCGTCTCGACCGCTGGTGTTCGCGAAGGCCATCCGCACGACGTCAAGATCATCAAGGAAGCGCCCAACTACCGCTCGTGAGGGTGGGGATCGCGAACTAGAGTCTGATCCGGACGGATAGGCTGTCGTTGGGGGGCCCATCTAGGATGTTGGCGGACGAGAATGAGGAAGAGATAGCCCTGTGAAATCGGGGTCGGTATCGGTATCGGTATCGGGGTCGAAAGGAGATCGGGATGGCGTTTGGGCACGAGAAACTCGATGTGTACCGGGCGGCCATCGAATACGTGGCGAGGGCCTACCGTTTCTGCGAGAACCTCTCCGGCCACCGAAACGCGAAAGACCAGCTTTAAGATTAAGGCCTTGCTGGATCGCATCGTGGCGATGCTCACGAAGCTTGGACAACGTGGGTATGCGGTTCACGAACCATCGGGAGCATACCGGACAAATCGCATCGACCCCGATACCGATACCGACCCCGACCCCGAGAGAACATCATGACCGCCACCGGCGGGAGGCGACTGAATACAGCGCCTTCGCCGTGATGTTCTGGTCGTCGGGAAAGCACTGGATGAAAAAGAAAGCCTGGCACGCAAAACGGAGTTGGACCGAATGGCCGCAATGCTGAGCCGGTTAGGCGGACGAGGCTACTGCGTCGCAGAAGAAGCCGTGGCCTACGAAACCGAACTAGCCTAAGTCGGTCCCGATTTCGATAGCGATTTCGATCTCGAAGAAAAGATGTCCCACCCACTCGGTGGAGACTTCGGAACGTCTCCGCCTCACCAGTAGCGTTCCGCCATCCCCAATACCGACCGGCGTAATCGACCGAGGGAAGGGCGGCGCTATTTGATCGGCGCGAGCAGCGGCTCGACGGGAAACGCATCGGTGGTCACGGGCGTTGCATCAGCGGCGGTTGGCGCCGGCAGCGGTTCAAAAGCATCGGACGCCACGGGCGTGGCCGCGGGCGTGATCACGGGCGTTGCATCGGCGGTTGCGGGCGCCGTATCCCACTCTCCTGTCGGCGCGTCCAGGTCACGATCATCCGACGACGCCGGATTTCGCGCGGCGTCTCGCGCTTTGCGATCCGCCTCATGCTTGCGAAGCTTTTGCAGGGCATCCGTCGCTTTCCGCTCTTCCTGCTCCCGGGCGATCCGCGACCGTTCGCGGCGCACCACATCTTCTACCGGCTCGGGTTCGGCCATCGGGCTTTTCGACCAGCCCTGGGTCCACAGACCGTCAGCCGAGCGGCCGAGAGCTTCGCGTCGACGGTGCGCCTCGGCCGAAGCCTCGTCCTGATTGGCGAAGACATACGGGGTCAGGAAGACGAGTAGCTCCGAGCGGGTCTCCTTGTTTGCGGTATAACCGAAAATCCATCCGAGGTAAGGAATGGTGCTCAGGAAAGGAATTCCCGACTTGCTCGATGATTGGCTTTTCTTAACCAACCCGCCCAAAATGATCGTTTGTCCGCTGTTGACGATCACGTCGGCGTTGATTTCACGCGTCGTGGTGGTTTCATATAACGAATCATTGACCTTCTGCGGGGTTCCCTTGTCCTGAAAAACCTGCTTCACCGTCATCACCACATTCCCTTTGGCATTGATCCGCGGCGTTACCGTGACGGTGATCCCGATCTCTTTCTGCACATAGTCATCCTCGTACGTGTAGGTGTTATTGATGGCCACCGCCTTTTTCCCGTTAAACAGATAGATCAGGTCAGTCGCCTTGATTGTCGCTTCCTTGTTGTCCATTGTCTGAATAACCGGCGAGGCCAGTACTTTTGATCGCGAATCACTGGCCGCGGCCTTGATCACGAGGGCTAAGTTCAGGCTGTCTATTTTCGTATAGTAGGCGATCCCATTCTGAGCCAGGCTGACTGCATTGCTGACGGTATTGGCGATCAAGTTTTCAACCGTGATTCCCGCCGCTACTTTGCCTGCGCCACCGATTGCCCACCCGGGTCCTTGGTTCACTTTCTTCACCCAGTCAATGCCGGCTTCGATCCCGTCTCCGAGGCCCACCTCCAGCACCACGGTTTCGATCAGCACCTGCGAGAGCATGACATCCATGCTGTTGATCAAGCCTTTGATGACATCCAGATCACCCTGGCTGGCCATGATGATGATGCCGTTGATCCGCTTATCGGGAAGGACTTTGATGTTGTCCTTGTTGAGTTCTCCCACCTTGGAGGCGGCCGGCTCGCCGCCGGCGGGGGCGCTGGCACGGTTGAGGCGGGAGGCGACGGCCTCGGCGAGGGTTTGTGTTCTGGGTTCAGCGCCGGCGGGGCCGGCGCCGGGCGTTTGGGGCGCGTCATCCTTCTTGGCGACGTTGCCGATCAGGTCGTTGATCATTTTGGCGACTTCTTCGGCGTCGGCGTGTTCGAGGCGCATGACTTCCACGATGAAGTTCGGCGCGGTCTTGATATCGAGGATCACGATGAGATCGTCAAAGAATTTCATGTTATCTTCGCTGGTGATGATGATCAACTGGTTGGATCGTTCATCGGCGACGATGTTGACGCGGCCGCGGATCATGCCGCGTTCGGCATCGGAGACCAGCGTCTCGATCACCTCGTTGGGCGTGGGTGCTTCGGGAACAACCGCCGACGCCCGCCTGACGCCGGGCGGCAGCAGTCCGGTCGGCCGACGGATCTCGATTCCTGGCGAGCCGGTGGTCTTGGTTTCGACCGACTCCTTTCCCTGGATCTCCTTCTTCGATTCGGCGACGATCTCATCGAGCCGCCGTTTGATGTCGGCCGCCTTGGCAAAATTGATCTTTCGGTAAAAGACCTGCTCCCGGATGGGAAGCTTGACATCGATGAAATTGATGATCTCCAGCATGCGGTTCAGGTTTTCGGCCGAGTCCAGGATCAGAATGCTGTTGGTGCGTTCGAAGATCTGGATCTGCCCGTCGTCGCGCTTGAACCCTTCGATCGCCTTGCGGGCCTCGTCCACCGGCAGGTTTTTGAGATGGATCATCTGGCTCACAAACTGGCCTTTGGGAACATGCCCCGCTTCGGGCGCCCCTTCAAACGCCGTCTCAAAGCCCCGTTTCATCACGGTCTTGGAACTCTCCACACGCAGAAACGGCTCGCCGATCGGAATCAGCACGATGCCGTTCATGTTGAGGATACGCTCGATCGCCTCCAGATACATCTCCCGGGTCATGTCGGTCTGCGGATTGCTGCGCAGGGTGATCAGTGGCTTGGGGATGTCGGGCGCGATGAGCAGCGTCCGACCGGTGACCTCCGCGTAGGCCGCGAGCACCAAGTCGACCGGGGATTGATCGAATTTCAAGGCCGGAACGTCCGCGTCGTCACCCGCCACGGCATCCGCCGCGCCCGCCGTCTCAGAGGGACGCAACACGCGCCCGCGCGGGGTGATCGTGCGTACCCCCTCATCGGCGTCCCCTTCTGCTGCTGCGACCGCCGCGGCCTTCCGGGCCGCCGCCGCCGCCGCCGCGCGCAACGAGGCCGGAGTGGGCGGCGGCTGTGGGACCGCCTCCTGGGCAGTGGCGACTAACATCGCGCCGATCACGCAGAGCGTGACGGCGACTAGGCGATTCACTAATTTCATGATCGTTCTCCTGGGCGGCCGTGCTTATTCGCGCATGTAGGCGCAGTAAAGAGTGAACTGCCCCCGCAACAGGGCGGGGGATTGCGGGTGGATTGAGACCGTCATGCTGCGCACATCGAGCATGACCCCTTCATTCTGCACATCGTGCAGGAACCGAACCAGCGCGTCAAGCGAACCGTTGAAATCCGAACATTTGATCGGAAATTCAAAGACGTCCCCCACCTGCGTTTCCTTCTCCGGGATGGCATTGATCAGGGTCAGGCCGTTGCGCTTTGCCGCCGTGTTCATGATCCCCATCCAATGCGTGTCCACCTGCTTGTCCTGCGTAAAGAGGGGCATGAGGTCCTGCAACTGCGCAAACCGGGCTTCGATGGCGGGACGTTGACTGATCAGCATGCTCCGGTAGCGCTGTTCCGCCTGAAGGCTGCGCAACCGGGTCTGCGCGAGGCGCAGCGCCTTGATCTGCCCGTCGTAAGCGAAAATGAGGGCTGAAAAAAGCAGAACCGCAACGGTCGCGCCTGCCAACACGCGTTCACGGGGCGAAATGGTCATTCGATCCCCTCCACTTTCTTGAACGTGGCGTTGATTTCAAACCGGTGCCTGCCCGGCTTGGCCGCGTCGCGTACCAAGGACACGCCGGCCACGGCGCAAACGCCGAAGGGGCCGTTATGCTCAATCGCGTCTTTAAAACGGTAGACCAGTGTCGGGTCTGCCGCCTCGCCGCTCAGCTTGACGCTCTCCGTGCGTTTGTAAACCACCGTTCTGAGTTCGACGCCATCCGGCATCACCTCGGCCGCCACACGCATCACCTCCAACACCGAATCAGAACGGTCGGTGTAAGACTCGATCAGTTCGGCGCGCGCACGAATGTTCTGAACCGCCTGAAAGTCCGCTCCGTTCAGCGCCTGTTCCCGCTCGACCGCGGCGACGCGCTGCCGCATCCAGATGGGGCCTCCGAACAACGCGCCGGCCACGACCAGCCAGAGCGCGGCAAGGGCGACGGCCCAGCGCAGGAACCGCTTGCCGGCGTCACCCGCCGCATTGCGCGCGCGCCAGAGATCGGGGAGCAGGTTGAGGCGCGCGGACGGCTCCCCGATGTCGCGCAACGCCAGCCCAAGGAGGTCGGCATCGGCTTGCATCGGGGGGCTGTGACGGATCGGCACGGCCAACGCCAGCCGCACCGCATCCGCCAGGGACGCGTCGACGGGATCCGGCGTGCAGAGGACCACCTCGCTCAGTGACAACGGACCCGACTCGACCTCGGCATTCAACAGCGACAGGGTCAGTTCAAGGATCAACGCCTGCGGATCGGCCACCGCGCCGAGACCGCGGACGAGGATCGGACGTGTGCCGTCGGCCACCAGCAGGTCCCACTCGTCCGCCGCGCAGGCGAGGAAGACCCGGCGCTGCGGGGTGGCGTCGTTCGCGCCGATGGCGGCGCCTGCCGCGCGCCACCACCCGAGCAGCAACGCGTCCACCCGCTCGACGCGCAGATGGGAATCCCGCAACCAGCCATCCAAATGCTCGACCGCGGCATGCGGCAGCACCGCCGCAAATACGGTCAGTTCCTCCCCGGTCTCGGCGACCACCTCACCCGAGACGGTCATGTCACTTCCCGTGAACGGCGCGACTTTTGCCATCTGCAGCGCGATGGCGTCGTCGAGATCTTCGCGAACGGCAGCCGGCATCCGGAGAATCTTCACCAGCAACCGCGAGGCGGGAAGCCCCAGCACCGCCCTGCCGGACGCCGCCGCGACGGCCTGATCAAAGGCGATGCGGACCGGATCCGCGCGCGTCGCCTCGCCGGCTCCCTCCTTCCGCTCCGCCGCCTCGGGCGGAACCTGCGGCGCGGCATAGCGCCTCCGCAACGCCGCAGACCAGCCGCCGGGCGCGCCGCTCCTGACCAGTCGCAGGACGCGGCACGCACCCCGTTCGACCGTCAACACTGTGGTTTCACGCTTCGCCATGTTCCAACCAAAACCTTTTTTTAAACCCTTTTGCTAGGGATCTTCACGCCATTGCAGCACGCTCAACCGCGATCCGTCAAAATGAATGATCGCCCGGATACTCCGCGCGACCGGACCGAACACGCCGCCCGATGTGACCCGGAAATACGCCGACCGGGTGGTCACACGCGACTGGATGGCCGCGTCCAACCCCGGCACCCGAATCATCAGATCTCCGACATCCTTGAAAGAACTGTCGTTGGACTCGGCAATTCCGACCGTCCGTTCCTCGATGATCGCGTTTGCCACGAGTTCGTCGACACCCGGCAACGTCATCAGAACGCGCCTGTCGGCCGCGTTGACGTTCACCAGTCCGTCTCCGTATGTGGTCAACATGTCCTGTATCCCGGAAACCGAGATTTGTTGATCTGCGGGCGAATCCGGGTTTAGAACACCCCCTGATAGTAACGCTTCACCGAAGCCTTTTACAAGCAGAAGTTCACGAACCGTGTCAACCGAACCGTTGCGAGCCTTGTAGGGCTTGGTCAAGGTGCCGTAGTAATCGGTGGTTTCCGCCCCATCGGCGCGGGGCAGGCTGTCGGGATCAATCCAATCATTAAAGGAATCTATCAGCCCAGGCCAGTACTCCTGGGGGATGTTCCCCACCTTCAGGACACCCTCCCAATCTTCATCCGTGAGCTTGTTGACGTTGCGTTTGCCCGGCTCGGGAGAGATTGTCAGGTGAATGGCTCCCTCCCCGAGCGGCACGGTAACCGTCGCGGAACTGCCGCGGCTGAGCAGGAGGGAGGCGGCATACCATTTATCCGCCGTGGTCACGTCTTCCGTCTCATTCCCCGTCACCGCGCGCTGCCGATCCAGCAGCATCTCCGCAACGGAGATCCCCGAAAAGGCGAGATCTTCCGCTTTGCGCCGGCAGCGGGAGTAAACCGTGAGTTTCGTTTCGAGAAAGATGTCGAACGTGAACGTCATCACCAGCAGCGCCAGCAGTGCGATGGTCCACAGGGCGATCAGCAGGGCCGAGCCCCGGCGGCGCCGCGGGATCCGAACGCGCATGCGGTGTGCTTCCCGAACCGCAGCCGGGAGGGTTGGAGTGGATCGCGCCATATCAGGGTCTTCCCCTCCGCGGGGAGCGGAACCGCCCGCCTCCCCGTGTCGATTCCTGCCGCCGCGGGTTCCACGACAGCTCCGCCATCGGGATGGAGATGACCCGTCGCACCGGAACGGGTTCGGCGTCCGGATCGGCGCCGTTCAGATAGAGCGTGACTTCGATGGCGCGGGGCAGCCGGTTGGTCTGGGCGTCGGTGTCCCACGACTCGATCCAATTCAATTCGTGGGTGAGGTCGTCCTCCTCCTGGTCGGGATCGAGCATGCGGAAGTTCATGCCGCGCACGTGTGGCGACAGGACGACAAAGGGAACCTGGTCCGGATCAAAATCGTCCGTTTGCAAATCGACCCGCCAGGCGCGAACGGCGAACCCGCCGTCAGCCGCTGCTGCATCGGCGGACGTGTCGTCACGAATCGCGATCTCAACCCGGTGCGGGATGTCGGCGTACGCGGCATCGGCGCCAACCAGGGCCGAGCCCAGCTTGACCCAACTGAGGACGTCGCGCGCCGCCGTGTCGTTGCCGCCGTCTTCGAGCCGCATGCCGTACAGGCCCTCCACCCTGCCGGTGTCGGGATAATAGGCCGAACGCAAGCCCATCGCCACCTGTTCGAGAATATAGTCGGCGTGTGTGATGCCATTGATGTAACCCGTGCCGGCGATCCAACTGCGAACCGCCGCGTTGAAACAATAGAACGAAACGAGCGTCACCACGGCCAGCAGGGACACGGCGAGAATCATTTCAAGCAGCGTGAACGCCGCGACCGCCGCAGGATTCACGGTTCGGCGGAAGGGGCAACGCCACCTCATCATGCCCAGTCTGTCACGCGTGCGCTTCAGTGCCATCCTGTGTGCCTCATTCCGGTTTGGCCCACACATATCGCACAAACGATTCGGTGTGCCCCAGCCACGATACCTGGGTGCGGACCACGTAGAGACCGTCGTCGGCGACATTCAGTGGCGGCTCTTCCCGTTCATCCACCATCCGCTCATACGTGAAGCCACGATCGCGCAACGCGTCTGAAAGTTCGGTGTCGAGGGTGTCGGGCGCAACCGCGAGGTCTTCTTCAATATCGTCCTGCGGGCGCAGCGGATACTTCAGTTCGCCGATGGAAAGGACCCATTGGGCGTCTTCAAAATCCCGGGACGCGGCCAGCAACCGGAATCCGCCGCTCATTTGCGCCATCAGCGCGCTGAGTCCGAGGCCGAGGATGGCGGCGGCCAGGAGTACCTCGATCAGCGTCATGCCGACGCGCGCACTGGACGCTCGCCCTCGCCTCATCGCAAGACCTCCCCCGTCTCAACCCGCGCCAAGCCCAGAATGTCGACCGTCACCACCGCCTCGACGCCGGTCGCGTCGATCAGCGTGTAGCGGTGCGGCCGGCAGGTCCCGTTGCTGCGAAACCGGACTTCGCTACCCGTTTCAGCCACGCGGCTTTCACCGGTTTGGTTCCGCAATTCCGTCATCGTATCGGTATAGCCCCAAAACGTAACCGTCACATTTTCAAGCCGCCGCTCAACGGATATGGACTCGCTGAGATCGGGAAGCGCTCCTGCGGCGGACGCGTCTTCGTCGCCCTCCAGATGCGCGTCGCCCGGGTCGTACGCACCCCGTCCCGCCTCCGTCACATCGGCCCCCGCAGGGAGCGCGGCATCGGCGAACGCCGGAATCGACGGCGCGCCGACGGCATCGACGCGGATCACGCCGTCAGCCGAAACACGGATGACCGTCTCCGTCTGATTCAGCAGGGCCATCGTCCGCGCATACCGGGTGAGTTGCGTCAAGACGCGCGCGGCGGCGGTAACGCGCGGCCCGCCCATCATCTGCATGCGCGGCGCCAGCATCGTCACCAGGATGCCGATGATGGCCACCACCAGCAGCATCTCGATGAGGGTGAACCCGCGCGGATGGGAGGGATGGGTCATGGTTCCGATTCGATCATGTCGATATTATCGATCCTTCCGAAATGGTCAATTCGTCAAGTCATCCTCGGTTCCGATCTGCTTGTCGAGACCGCCGGAGCGGAGCTCGTACTTGACCTTGCTGAGCTTTTTGTATTGGATCGGCCGGCCCCAGCCATCGAACAGGGCATTCTTGTCCAGCGGCGCCTCGACGTCGTCATTGGGCGATACGGTCAGTTCGTCGAGCGAATCGGGCAACCCGCTATGACTTAACCCATACATTTGAATGGCCTGACTGATGGTCGCGATCGTACCGCGGGTGGTCTCGCGGCGGGCCACATCTCCCTGCCCCCCGATCCGAAGGACGGCCATGGTCGCCAGAATCCCAATGATCGTCACGACCAACAACATTTCGATCAAGGTGAAACCCGCACGGCGGGCTGTGGTGTCTCTATCGCTCATATCATCCCTCCCTTTCAGCTTTCCATTTTCAGCTTTCCGTTTTCAGCTTTCAGCTTTCAGCTTTCAGCTTTCCATTTTCCGCTTTTCTTCCTACTTGATCCCCAGGGAGCCGGTGGCTTGGAACACCGCCTCCAGGATACTCACCGCGACGAAGCCGACGACGCCCGCGACGAGGACGATCAGGATCGGTTCGAGCGCGGTTGTGAAGACCTTGATGTTCCGGTCGAGTTCCGTCTCGAAGCGCCGACCGATGTGCTGCAGCGCTGCAGGCATGTCACCGGTCTGCTCGCCAACCGAGAGCATGTCGGTCATCACTTCGGGGAAGACCTTGCTCGCCGCCAGCGGACCGGAGATCGTGGTGCCGTCTGTCACCCGCTCGCGGGCATGGGCCAGTTCGCGGGCGATCACCGCGTTACCGACCGTCTGTTCGGTAATGCGCAGCGCCTGCAGGACATGGACCCCATTGGCGAGCAGGGTCTTCAACGTATAGGCAAAATTGGCAAAGACGCCGCTGGCGACCACGCCCCGAATCAGCGGCGTGCGCAATTTGATGCCGTCCCACCACAGACGGCCGCTTGTGGTCTTGAGGTAACGCAAAAACAGGACGACCACCAGCGCCACCCCGATCCCGGTAAACAGACCATACCGGATGATAAAATGACTCATGCCCATCAACAGGCGGGTTGACGGGGGAAGCGTCTGTCCCATCTGCTTGAACATCTTTGAGAATTGAGGGACGATCTTGACCATGGCAAAGATCACGGTGATGAATCCGAAGATCAGGACGATCACCGGATAGACGAGCGCGGCAATGATCTTCTCGCGCATTGAGAGGGTGCGCTCGTAATGCTCGACCAGCCGTTGCAGCACCTCGGCGAGCGCGCCGCTGGCCTCGCCCGCGCGGATCATGTTGCTGTAGAGCGGGGGAAAGCTGGCGGCATGCGCGGCCAACGCGTCCGAAAACGCCTCGCCGCGGATGATGCGGTCACGCAGATCGGCGGCGATCCGTCCGCCCGCCGAATCCTTGCCATGCGACGCCAGACAGTTCAACGCCGAACCCAGCGGCATGCCCGCCGCCAGCAAATCACCCAACTCTTCCGAAAACAACAGGATCTGACGCGCGCCCATCCGATCCGGCGTGCTGAGGCGGAACCGTCTCCCGCCCGCGCCGCGGCTTGCCGGCGCCGCGCGACCCTCGATGACGGACACGGGGACCAACCCCATCCGCTCAATCACCGTCAGGGCGCCCAGCCGGTCAGCGGCGTCAACCGCGCCTTCGGTGCGCTGGCCGGTCTTGGAGAGCGCTTTGTAGGCAAACGTCGGCATCAGTCATTTTCCTCGGTGACGCGGAAGATCTCTTCGACCGTCGTAACCCCCTGAAACACCTTGTCCCACCCATCCTGGCGCAACGTCAGCATCCCCTGTTCGATCGCCCGCTGTTTGATCTCACCCGAGGGACGGCGATTGATGATCAGCGATTCGATCGGCTCGGTGACCTGCAGCAGTTCGAAAATGCCCCGTCGCCCGCGGTAGCCGGTCAGGGCGCACGC
>CAZOJL010000003.1:63169-66328 GCA_964580075.1 uncultured Akkermansia sp.
TCACCGTCACGGATTTCACCCACCATGATGATGTCGGGGTCCTGACGCAGAAACGAGCGAAGAATCCGGGCAAACGTCAGGCCGATGTCCTGTCGCACATGCACCTGGTTGATCCCGGTCATCTCGTATTCGATCGGGTCTTCGGCGGTGAGGATGCGCACGTCCACCGTGTTGATCTCGTGGAGAAACGAATACAGCGATGTGGTCTTGCCCGAACCGGTCGGACCCGTGACCAGAAAAATGCCATTCGCCCGGCGGATCATTTTCTCGACCGCGCGCCGGTCGTGCGGGTTCAGTCCGAGCTCCCCGAGCTTGACGAAACTGCCGCTCTTCTGCAACAGGCGGAGGCTGACGCTCTCGCCGTAGACCGTCGGCATGGTCGACACGCGGATATCGATATCCTCCCCATTCATGCGGATGCCGATCCGGCCGTCCATGGGCATCCGCTTCTCGGCGATGTCCATGTTGGCCATCACCTTGAGCCGCGAAATGACCGCCGATTTCAAGCGGTTGAGCTGCTGCGGCACATCGACGCGGTGGAGAATGCCGTCAATCCGATAGCGGATGCGCAGTTCCTCTTCCATAGGTTCGACATGGATGTCGGTGGCGCCCTGGCGGTCGGCCTCGGCGATGATCTGGTTGACGAAACGGACGATCGAGGCATCCTGCCCCATCTCGCTGACGTCGATCTTGGAAATTGAATCGGTCCCCGCGTCCACCTCGTAGCGCCCGTCCTCGATCATCTTTTCGACGGCTTCCGCGCCGACGCCATAGTACTTGCGGTTCGCCTTGCGGATGTCTTCGCGCGGCGCGAGCGTCAGCCGGATCGGGCGTCCGGCTGCGAGGCGCAAGCCGTCGGATAAGACGGCGTTGAAGGGATCGGAGACGGCCACGGAAAGAACGCCGCCGTCGAGCTTCAGCGGCATCACGGCGTATTGGTAGACTGCGCGCGCCGGCAGGAGCTTCAAGGCCTCGGCATCAGGTTCGGTCTCCGCCATCTCGGTGTAGGAGAGGCCGAGCAGGGGCCCGAGTTTCTGCAGAAAAACGTCTTCACGGACCGCGCCGCTTTTCACCAGAACATCCACGATCCCCGAGCCGTCGGAACGGTCGGCGGCCAGCGCCGTCGCAATCTGCTCGTCGGAGACCAGTCCCGTTCGACGAAACAACAGTGAAAGAACAGCATCACCCGGATTCATCTGACCCTTTTGTTATGGAGTTGTAACAGGCGCGGCGCGGAACACATGGGCGTCAGTTTTCGGGAATGAACAAGACCTGACCGATTTTGAGGACGTCGGCGCTGGCGAGGTTGTTCGCCCGCATG
Organism: uncultured Akkermansia sp.; assembly: GCA_964580075.1. Lineage (GTDB taxonomy): Bacteria > Verrucomicrobiota > Kiritimatiellia > RFP12 > JAAYNR01 > VGWG01. The sequence continues at coordinate 64,491 of CAZOJL010000003.1, forward strand.
ATCGCGCTGACAGACGTTTTGTATTCGCGCGCGATGAGCGACAGGGTCTGACCATTCTCAACCGTGTGGTTGTAACCCGATTGCCGGGGCGGAGCCGCAGGCCGTGCGGCGGCGAGCGCTTTTTGAACCTGCGCCAGGGTCTGCGACTGCTGCTCGTCGAGCATCCGCTTGATCGCCGTGCCCATGCTCTGCGAAATTTCCGACTTCAAAGTGGCCCGGTCCTCCCGCGTCGCCCGTAGTTCCTCTCGGAGTTGGGCCACGTCGCGCGCCTGGCGCTCTGACTCGATAATGCGGGCTTCGAGCCGCTCGGTGTTCTGTTCGAATGCCTCGACGCGCGCCTTGAGGCGGGTCGTGTCGCGTTCGAGCTGTTGTAACGTGTAGGCCAGGCGCGCGTCGTCCGTGTTCGGCCGGCGCGCGAACGGCGTCCCCTCCAACAGCGATTGACAACCGGTTGCACACATGGTGAGGGCGACTGCGGCAACCCACCGGAAACAGTCAAAAAAGGATAGCTTCATAATGACGTCCAGTGTACCGCGTTTGACGGCTGCGGGGCAAGCACGAAAGGCGGGGCAGTTTCCGGGGGGCGCATGGCAGTTCTGATAAGGGATATAGCCTGGTCGGAGCCTGCCCAATCGTCCACCGTTCTCGTCGCCCGCTATCGTCAACCGACTCTTCCCTTTCCGGTGGACGATAACGGACGACGAGAACGGATCACGATTTCCTGCGGTCTTCCCTTTCTCTCTCTCCATTCACCCCTGACCCCTGCCCCCCAGCCCGGCAGCCTCACCCCGGGGACGATGACCGGATCAGGCTCAGGAACTCCGCGCGGGTCGCGCTGTTTTTGCGGAACGAACCCAACACCGTCGAGGTGGTCATCACCGAGTTTTGTTTTGCGACGCCGCGCATCATCATGCACAAATGACGGCACTCCATGACCACGCCGACGCCATCGGCGGCCGCGGCGTCCCGCACCGCCTCGGCCACCTCTTCGGTGAGCCGTTCCTGAATTTGAAGCCGACGCGCGAAACAGTCAACCAGCCGCGCGATCTTGCTCACCCCCAACACCTTCTTGTCGGCGACATACCCGACGTGGCACCGGCCGTAAAAGGGAAGCATGTGGTGTTCGCACAGGCTATACACCTCGATGTCGCGCACGATGATCATGTTATTGGTCTGCGACTGGAAAATCGCGCCGTTGATCACGTTCCGCGTGGTCTGCCGGTAGCCGCTGGTCAGGAATAGCAGCGACTGGGCGACACGCTCCGGCGTGTCAACCAACCCCTCACGTTGGGGCTTTTCGCCCAATTCTACCAGCAGTTGCCGGACCAGTTTTGCCACGCGCGCCGCATTCGGCGTATGACTCGTCATTGCCTGCCCCTTTCATTCGGCGTATGTATGCCTCACTCCCAAAAACGTGGCAATATTACCACCCTGACCCTGAAAATGGCAGTAAATTCGGAGCGGGGTGGGCGCATGGCAGTTCTGATGAGGGGTACTCCTTACTCGTAATCTTAATCGTAATCTTAATCGTAATCTTAATCCCCCAACCCTCGCCGATTCGACTCGTAGACGGCTCCCTGCTCATGCCGGGGCAAACGCATCTAATATTCAGGCACTTTTGCCTATTCTGGCTCTCGACGCCGTTGCGAGGGGTCTGCATTCGTGGCGAAGCCGGGAAAAGCGGTGTCGCGCGGAATACCGCTTGCCACCGCACTCCAAATCGCTGCCGCCGGGACGGAGGGCTTCGGGACTCCGCTTTGAGGAGGTTCGAAAGGGAAAAATCGCTGCCGCCGGGACGGAGGGCTTCGGGACACCGCGCCAGCCATTTTGGAGTGCGG
>CAZOJL010000004.1:0-65454 GCA_964580075.1 uncultured Akkermansia sp.
GGAGCCGTCTACGAGTCGGATCGGCGAGGGTTGGGGGATTACGATTACGATTAAGGAGTAACCATCATCAGAACTGCCATGCGCCCTGTCCCTCAGTTGCGAGACTTGGTTTCAGGTGTCAGGGTTCAGGGTTCAGGTTTCAGGTTTCGGGTTTCTCAGATCAGCGATCGTCACCAGGTCGCGGAGGATGGGCGGTCACCGGCTTGAGCACCCAACGCTTGTTGTACCAGAACCATTGTTCAGGATGCATGCGGATGGCGGTCTCGACATGCGCCATGACGGCCCGAGTCATCCGCAGGAGGTCGGCGTCCCGGTCGGTCGTCGGATCTGGAAAGACGGGGTCGTGGGAGACGACGCTGTGGTGGAACCAGCCGACGCGGCTGAGGATCACCGGAAAAATGGGAACGTTCGCGGTGCGCGCAAACTGAGCCATGCCGCGCCCCAGATTGGCCTCCGAGCCGAGAAACGGGACCTGCAGATCGGGCATCGGCATCCGCACGTCGGGGAGGATGGCAAACGCCCCGTGGGCGTGCAGCCGCCGCAGGATGACGCGCAACGCCGACGATCCCCGTTCCAGCACATCCATGCTGTGACTGCGGATGCGGTTGATCCACCCGTTGACATGGGGGTTCTTCTGCTTTCCGGCGATCGAGAAGACGTCAATGCCGGCCTGCTTGCCGGCGACCCCGGCCAAGTCCCAATTGCCCATGTGGGGGACGGCGATGATGATGCCGCCGTGCGTCTCGATCAGCACGCGCATGCGGCCAAGGACATCGTCCAACCCGAACACATGGCCGCGCAGCCACGCCGGCTCAATCCGGCTCACCCGCATCATTTCTGCCGCGTTGAAACAGAGGTTGCGCAAGGAGATCCACGCGATCCGCTCGGCTTGCCGGGGGGGAATCGCGTCGCCAAACACGCTGCGAATGCGCCGCACCGCCTCCGTCCGGCGGAACCGGACGACATGGAAGACGATTCCGGCCGCGCCCCATGCCAGCGTCAACGCGACACGGTGGGGAAGTACCTGACACACACAGGCGGTCAGACGCAGGAATGCATATTCAATGAGGTGCCGGATGCGTCGCAGGCGGAGGTTGACCCGGTCGGGATGTGGCAAAAACATCCGCACCTACTTATCGGAATCGCAGACGAAGACGATCTCGTTGGGCCGGATGCGGCGGTTCTGCCGGGCCACCTGCTCCGCGAACGCGGGGTCTGTTTGCAGACGCTGCTGGCGCACACGGATATCCTTGATCTCTTGCTGCCTGGCATCGATGCGGCGTTGCATCTCAGCGCAGCGTGTCTCACGACTCTTCAGCTCCTGATATTTTGGCAGGAAAAATAAAAACGCGCCCACCAAAGCCAAAGCCACGGCGGTAACGCAGGTTGTTTTACAGAAAATTCGCAGGAATTCGGCCATTTTCGTGTCCCACAAGGTAAAGCGGGAAAAAGATTTACCAGATGTTGGTCCGATTAAATCATCATTCACCCGTGCGGTCAACAGAAAAATTGAATTTTTTTTTGCGGGTCGATTGATAAAAAAATGCGCCCCCTTTTTCAGGGGTGTTGCGTCACGTTCACGACGCCGGTCGGTCATCGCCTGATCGGAGGGCCGGGGGGAGATGGAAGTGGGTCGTTTCGGAGACGGTTTCGAGATGTTCGGTGCGGTCGAAACCGCCCGCGACGAGGTGTTTGAGGACGAGGGTGATGAAGGGTTCGGGGGTCGAGGCGCCGGCGGTGATGCCGATGTCTCCCTGGCTGTCGAGTACGGCTGCGGGAATATCCTCGAGGCGGCTGACCAGAATCGCCTCCACGCCGGCGGCGCTGGCGACTTCGGCCAGACGCCGGGTGTTGGAGCTGTTTTGCGAACCCAGAACCAGGATCAGGCGGACCCGCTCCGCGAGCGCCTTGACCGCCTGCTGCCGGTTGGTCGTCGCATAGCAGATATCGTCCGACGCCGGCGTGCGCAAACCGGGGAAGCGACGCCGCAGCACCGCACGGATCCGATCGGCCTCTTCCGAGCTCAGCGTGGTCTGGGTCACCACGGCCACACGCGCGGGGTCCGCCGGAAGGAACGCCTCTGCATCGGCGACGCTTTCGATGATCGTCACCCGGTCGGGCGCCTCGCCCGCCACGCCGATCACCTCGTCGTGATTACGATGCCCGACCAGGGCGATGGAACAGCCCTGGCGGGCGAAGCGAATGACCTCGGCATGAACCTTGAGAACGAACGGACAGGTGGCGTCGATGACCTCCACGCGACGGGCAACGGCGGCGGCGCGCACCGACGGCGCGACGCCGTGGGCGCTGAAGAGCACGACGCTCCCCGCAGGGACCGCGTCAAGGGTGCTGACGAAGCGGACGCCCCGGCGCTCGAACGATTCGACAACCTGGCGGTTGTGGACGATCTCGTGAAGCGCGTAAAGGGGGTGTGGCCGCAGACGCAAGGCCGCATCGGCGACTTCGACCGCGTGCCGAACGCCCGCGCAAAAGCCGCGGGGACTCGCGAGGATGACGGTTTTATGTGGCATGGACATCGTGAAGAGGTCGTGAGTTTATCGCAGTTCCCCGCCACCGGTCAAGGCGCCTGTCAGGAGCAGCAATTCTCATTTTGGAGATGGGGCCATCGGCGTCGGGGTCGGGATCGGGATCGGTATCGATAAAACCAACGGAAATTCGACCCCGATTCCGATACCGACCCCGACCCCGATGACCCAATAGCCTTATATTGAGAATTGCTGTGTCAGGAGATGCGTCACCGGGCGCAGAGGGTGAGAATCGCGGCGAGCGGAAACAACGCGAGCAAGGTGCTCACCACCACGGCATCCCGGGCCATGACGCTGTCGCATCCCATCTTATCGGCCATGACGTAGCTGGTGATCGCCGTCGGGCACGCCAGGAAAATCAGAATGACGAGGGTTTCGAGCGGCGACAGGCCGAATCCGCGACAGAGGAACAGGCCGAGCAGCGGCGCGGCGCCCACCTTGAGGATCGCGGCAGCCAGCACCCCCGGCAGGGGACGCCGTTCCCCGGATCGTGTGAAGGTGGCCCCCATTGAAAGCAGCGCCAGCGGCAGCGCCATTTGACCCAGCGGACGCAGGGTGCGATCGAGCAGCGTGGGCAATCCGATGCCCGTCAACGCGAGCATCAGCCCGAGCAGGCAGGCGATCAGCAAGGGGTTGGACACCACCTTGCACGTCACGGAGCCGACGGACGGTCTCGTGCCCGCTGCGCCGGACCCGTGCTCCAGAATCACGATGCTGGCGATGTTATAGAGCGGAACGGCGTTCGCGAGCACCAGCATGGCGGCGGCACGCACCCCGGGGGCATCCGGTGTCACGGGCATCCCGTCCATCGCATAGAAAACCAACGGCAGACCGATATAGGCGATATTGCCGCGCATCGCCGCCTGCACGAAGGAGGCGGCGCTCGGCGGCTCGAGTTTGAACAGCCGGGCGAGCGGATAGGCGAGCAGTGTCACGCCCGCGGTGGCCGCCACAAGCACGTAGAACATCCGCAATACCGGGCCGGCCGCAAGGGGGGCTGTGGCGATGCCGACCAGCAACAGTGCCGGAAGACCGATGTAAAAGGTCAGCGTGTTGAGGCCGGAAAAGAATCCTTCCGGCAGAATGCGGCGGGTGTGCAGCCACCAGCCAAGGGCGATGATCAGGAATATCGGCGCCAGCGTGGGAAGGGTGATCTCAAACATGACGTGTGATCCGGTTTGGGCTGATGCTCAGGAGCGGACGGGGACAATTATCAACGTGACAACGGGGCGATTGTGGCATATCAGGAGTGTCGTGTGCTTAAGAGGGTTTCAATCACCGCCGCGGCACTCCCCAGGGCGTCGCCGGGACCCAGGGTGCGGTTGACTGCGTCGTAGGCGGCGCAGGCGCGGGCGTGGGCGGCCGGATCGGTGAGGTAGGGGCGCACGGCCGCCACAACCCGATCAGGGGTGAAGTCGCGCTGCAGGAGTTCCGGCATCACCGGCTCGTGCGACAGGCCGCACCGCGTGGCCAGAATGTTGGCGAGCCCGGCGCAACGCTCGCCTCTGACCAACAGCCGAAAAATGGATGCGGTGAGGGGGTGCATGCAGTAGACGAGGACGGTCGGACACCGCATGAGGCACGCTTCGAGGGTGGCGGTTCCGGAGGCGACGATGGCGGCATGCGCCTGCAGCAGGACCTGGCGGGCGAGGCCGTCGACAAAGGTCAGGTCAGGAGGACGCTCCGGTGCGGCGGCAGCGACCTGTTCGGCGTAGGCACGGAGCGCGGGGGAGGGGCATGGAACCACGCACGCGCATCCGCCGGGAAGTCCGGCATGGAGCCGCGCCGCCGCAGCGAGCATCCCCGGAAAGATTCGCGCGATTTCGTTCCGGCGGCTTCCGGGCAGAAGGGCGAGGCGGTGCGTCCCGCCATCCCACGGGAGCGGGGCTTCGGGTTCGGCAAAGGTTTCTGCGGCGCGATCAACCAGGGGATGGCCGACGAAGGTGACGGGGAGGGACGTCCCGGCGAAGCAGTCGGGTTCGAAGGGGAGGAAGACCAGCAGGTGGTCGAAAATGCGCGCGAGCCTGGGAATGCGCGACTGGTGCCAGGCCCAGACCTGCGGGCAGATCAGGTGGACGGTGGGATAGCCCTTGCCGTGCGCGGCGGCGGCGAAACGGGTGTTGAAGCCGGGGTAGTCCACGGTCAGGACCAGATCGGGCCGCCAGGCCTCCAGCTCGGCCAGCAAGCGCCGCATCATGCCGCGGAAAAACCGGATCTGCTTGAGAACCTCGACAAAGCCCATCACGGCGGTCTGGTCGGTGTGGTAGAGCAATTCGGCGCCGGCCGCGCGCATGGCGTCACCGCCGCAGCCCCGGAAGGTGACGGGGACGGCGAGCCGCTTCCGCAGCGCCGCCATCAGGGAGGCGGCGTACATGTCGCCCGATGGCTCGCCGGCGAGGATCAGGATTCGCAGGGGACTGTTCATAAGGCGGACCTGGATGAGGCAGACGCCTCCGGCAATCCCGACGGGACGGAGACGATGGCCATGTTGAGGCGGTCGGCCGCGCGGATGACGGCGTCGCGGTCGAGGAGGAGGGTGCGTCCGGCTTGGATGGCGAGGGCGGAGACGCGGGCCTTGCGCAGGACGGAGAGGGTTTCGGCGCCGATGACGGGAATGTCGAAACGCATGTCGTGGCCATTCTTGGCGACCTTGACGACGACGGCGCCCGCGCCGCCCAGCCTGCCGGCGCGGCGGATGGCGCGGTTGGTGCCTTCAAAGGACTCGACGGCGAGAATCATGCCATCCTTGATCACCACCGTCTGGCCGATATCGAGGTCGCACACACGCATGCCGACGTCGATACCGAAGCGGATGTCATGCCATTCGCGCGGGTCGGGTTCACGCCGGGTAAGCGTGCCCGGGGGCGGCAGATGGGCGTCCATGAAACTCGATGCGGGTAGGACGGTGATGTTGCGGGAGGTGAGTTGTTCGGCGAGCGCGCCGAAAATCGTGTGCGCATTTTTGACCCTGAGCGACCGAAGGATGGCCCGGGAAAAGGGGTCGAAGCGGGTGCAGAAGAGGGCGGCTGGGGTGATCTGACCCGCCATCAGGGCGTAGCGGATGCCCGTCTGTTCGGCCCACGCGAGCATCCGGCCGGCCTCGCCGACGCCGAACACGACGCAGGCATCGGCGAACGAACGGAGTTCCCTGGAGGTCATGCCGCGCACAGCGGCGACCGTGATGCGGGCGACACCGGCTTCCCGTGCGCCGCGGGCGAGCAACAGGGGGTAGGTTCCCCGGCCCGCGATGATCAGGAGATGGTCGGGTAGGGTGGTGGACATAACGGGTTCCACAGGTTGGCGGAGGGAGAGGGATTCGAACCCCCGGTACCTTGCGGCACGTCGGTTTTCAAGACCGATGCTTTAAACCACTCAGCCATCCCTCCGGAACGGTCGATGCGGGGTTGGAGCGGGTGAAGGGAGACGAATCCTCGTCTTTACCGTCCAATTAGAAAACAAAACAAACTGTTAAACAACTGAATAAGAGAAACTTATGGCTTTTACTTTTTCGCCGTTACGTGCCCTCCAATGGGTTAAAGGCACCCAAAGGGGGTAAGCAAGTGCCACAAATCTTGGCGAAAAACCGGCGATAAGGCAAGCTCCAATTAATCGGAGGTGACATCCGACCGTCCGTCTGCTGTTCTCCAATTTCGGCCACGAGGTTATTACCCCGCGTTTGAAATGCGATGGTTCTGTATTCCCTTCGACAGGATTACAGAATTCGCATGATTGGGAGACCGGCCGATATCCGCGGTGCGGGCTACTCATCCAAAACAAATCGCGGATATGACGCGAGATCGCGTCTTCCCGCCAGACCCTTGGCCAACTGCATCCAATAGCGCTGTCCGTTGCCGTCGTCATCGTCCAGAAAAACGATGTTGAACCCGAACGGTTCACCGGGTTTCAAGCCGATGTCGGCCAGCGGCAAACGGAGCTCGTAGCGGGTGGTTTTGGCGGCGTCGTCGCGAACCACGGCGTATTGTGCGGACTGCGTCAGGGAGTCGCCGTTGCCGACAAACGGGTGGAAGACGAGGCCATTCGCGGTCAGGGCTAGACCGACATTCCACTCGACGCCATTCGTCATGGCCACCCCCACCTGCAGGGCGTCGCCATTCCAGATCATGCCGCCGGTCTGCCGGTTGAAGTGCTTGTCGTCCGTCACCTCCGCCGCCAGGCAGAGGGCATCGCCGTCCGATCCCCACCACGCCCTGACCCCCAGGTCTTCAGGTCCCTCCCACAACAGTTGGCGTCCCGGCGGCCGACGGCGGTCCTCCGGGTAGACCTGGAAGAGACTCCGGCGGACCAGCGACGGCCTGCCCGGTAGTGTATCGAATGCCTCCTGCGGAGCCTTGGGTGCCTTACCCCATTCGTCCAAGTCGCCGTCGATACGCACGGCCTGGGTCAGGCGCGGCATTCGGCGGGGGGTCTCGACGGCAACGGGAGGCTCAGCCGCGCTTCCCGCGACGGCGTCGGGAGCCGTGCGCGCGCCGCGCCAGCCGTTCGCTTCCGAGCGGGATTCCCGGCTGAAGGATGCCTCCCGATGTTTGAAGACCGCGCGGCTGCGGTCCGATGTGCGCAGGGGAGAGTTGAGGTCGCCGAAGAATCCGCCGCGATAGCCGGTGCCGCTGGCGAGGTCGCTGCCGGAGATGGGCGGCCAATCGGCCGGCACATTCACCGTTCCCGCGCCGTGGGAGCCTTCAAACCGGCGGCCCCGTGCATTTCCGACCGTCACCACCTGTTCGCGCACGTTACCGCTCAGATCGAGTATCCCCCAGTACGAGGCCCCTGCGGCGACGCGTCCGCTTTCCGATGTTGCAAAGACCCCCGCGCGCATCGGGCTGCCTGGAATCGCGCTCACGCCGCCGCGCGTCGGGCCACCGAAGTAGGCAGGCATGGTCAGCTCGTAGTGGGCGTTGCCGATCCCCGGATCGTCATTACCTGCCATCCGCTCGGCGGACGTTCCTTCTCCGGTCGCGGTGTATTCCGTCCGCGCGATGGCGGTCGTACCCCAGGCGAACGCATTGGGTGCCGGTTGGCGCGGCCCGCGGCTGGCCTTCTCGTACTCCAGTTCTGTCATCGGCCGCAATCCCGACCACGCCGCGAACTGGGCGCTGTCCCACCACGAGAGGAGGTTGCAGGCCTGGTAGGGCTTGGCCGCCGTGAAATTCGGCCAGACACCGGAGAGGGCGTACCGCCCGACAGCGGTATAGGTGGCGCCGGCATGCGAGCTGTCACCGCTCGAGGTGGCTGCGAATGCCGCGCTCGACAGCGTGTTCAGAAACGCGGTGAACTGTCCGCGCGTCACCTCGTAGCGCATGCAGTAGAAGGGCTCATAGCCGGTGGGATAGCCGTTGACGAGGGCGCCCTCCGGGCCGATGGTGTCGGGTCCGAATTCGCTCACACCCCAGAGCCGGCCAGGCGCGCCGCCGATGCGCCGGGCAGTGGAGCCTTCCGCCACCGGGCCGCTCCAGTCGGCGTCCACCCGGAAAGGAATCGTGTCGCCGTCGGTCCAGGAGCCGTCGGTAAAGCTGCCGCTCTCCGCTCCGCCAGACCCCACCGTGAACGCGCCTCGCGGTACGTAGACCATCTCGATGGCAAAGACCTTCAGGTCGGCTTCGGCGGGGTTGGTCACGCCGTCGGCGCCGGAAAGCCAGCTCAGGCTGACGTCCGTGAGGTCGAGCGGGCCTTGCCCGGAGCCGGCTCGGTAGATGAACGCGCCCATCCCCTTACCGCCGGTGAGCCCGACATCCAGCGCCGCCTCTTCGGGCGCGGTGTGGGCGGCGCGATCCGACGCGAGTGTCGCAGGGAAGTACCCGTCCTTTTCCCGGCCGGGGAGACGGTACTTGGCGAACACCCACGCCGCGCTCCAGCTCTCGACCGGCATCTCCTGGCCGGTCACGCCGGTCGCCGCCGGTTCCTTCCAGTCCGCCCGCCAGGTGTCGCCCCAGGCCAGATCGAATCGCACCGTGCTCTGCTCCTCGGCGGTGCCTTTCTCCACGCGGACGCGGTCGATCCGGATCTGGTTGTTTTCGGCCGGTCCGCCCCGGAAGCGCGCGGTGGCGGCCTCTTCGACGGATGTTGTGGCGGCGGCGGCATCCGGTTGCGGCGTCGTGTCGTCAAGGGAATCGGCGTATGCGACGAAGGCGTCGAACGACCACGTCCAGTAGAGAAACGCCCGTCTGGCGGCGGTATTGTCGGATCGCTCGATGTCTTCCAGCGCCTGATCGCGCAGCTCCTTCATCCGGGCCACGACATCTGCCGGCCAGATCTCCCGGAACAACTTCGGGGGGACGCGCTGCTCGGCGAGCCGCAACGGGCGCGACAGGGCGGTCTTCTGCCAGCGGTCGCACTCGAGGCGCAGGAGCTCGCGAGCGCTGGCGGCGCCCGCGCCGAAGAGCCGCTTACACATTTCATCCAGCGTCGCATCCACATCCAGGTCCGGGTTCCACAGCGCGCGGTTCCAAACGTAGTAGGTGGGGGCAGCGGTGACAAAGCAGGCGGCGCCATACGAGAGCACCATGCCGCCATCGAGCCGGTTGCGGTTCGTCTGATAGAACTCCTTGACCAGATGGGGGAACTGGACCGGGCCGTACGTCCAGTCGCCGGGGCCGGCGAAGTCGATCCACATGGTGACCGGCCTTCCCGATTTCTCAGCCCAGGCGCGCAGGAGGCCTTCCTGCTCCTGGCGGATGACCGGCTGGTGCAGCAACCCCATCGTGCCCAGATCAAGGGATGCCACCACGAGGTTGTCCGGAAAGTTCAATTCTTCCGGGCACTTCAAGATACCCCAGGGCACGTAGATCACTTTCTTGTCGGGCCAGCGCTGCTTGACCTCCTCGCACAATCGCCTCACGAAATCGCCCATGATCAGCGCATCGCCGCCCTTGGCGGACATCTTCCGGCAGGTTTCGCAACAGCAGGCGGAGACCAGCGAGTTATTGCCCAGATCCATGCAGGGCCAGAGGGTGACGCTGGAGCGTGTGATGCCGCCGATATACGTGCCTTTGCCGCCCTTGTCCCCCCACGCCCGTTCCAGATTATCGACATAGCAGGCGATCAACTCCGGCGCGCTGTAGCAGAACGTCTCGAAATTCCGGCTTTCGTCTTCACGGATCGCAAACAGGGCCTCGTGGGTTCGCAGCGTGGTGTTCATGAATTCGTAGATGCGCGCGCCTTGTTGCACGGCCTCATACGGCCAACTGTTGCCCTGGCGGAGCAGCCGGAAGTGATCGCCCAGCCAGAGCGTCTCCGAGCCCTCGGCGCCGGCGCCGGGAGGCATCTGGAGAATTTGTTCGTCGCACGAGCGCGCCTGCAGCCAGTACCAGTCCTGGTACATTCGCCGATAGGAAAACACAGGCTGATCGTGGTAGTGAAGCGGAGGAATGGCGAGCGAGGTGTAGGGCAGGATGGAGCGTCCGCCGTAGGGCGTTGGCCAGTACCAGCGGACCCCTGCAAACCGCTCCAGGAAATCCGCCACAGCCCAGGCCAGCCCGTCGCCGCCCCGCGTGCTTCCCACGAGATAAATGCGGTTGGGGGCGGTCTTGATGACAAACCCCTCGACCGGGATCTGGGTGGCGTCGATGCCGGCCTGACGCGCCTCCTCGCAATCCCCGATCACAATGGCCGGCTGGTCCGCTGCGGGAAGGTTCGTCACGATGGACAGGTCTGCCCCGGTGGCGATTTTGATCGTGTCGACCAGTTGGTCGACCAGTTGCTTGAGCACGGGCGGGTGATCCCCGGATCTTCTGGGTGTCCAGTTCCAGAGCGCCGTTGCCTGGGGGTTGGCCATGCAGACCACGGTCTTCGCAACCCCATCGCGCACAATCTCGACGGGCGGATGCTTCGGCGCCTTCAGCCACGTCACGGGAGTCAGGTCGCGCGGTTTGAGATCCACTTCAGCCACAGTCTGGAGCGCCATCGCAGCCGTCAATGATGTAACCACAACGAGTCTTTTCATGATTGGCCTCCGGAGGGTAATAACACTTACTTAAGGGACTTTTGCCTGAGAATTGCTGAAGCCGATTACGCTGTTCCCGACGGCACCTCAACCAGTTCACAGTCGTCGAACCAGGCATCGCCTGTTCCGTCGACGCAGAGCTTGACCAGCAGGAACGGATTATCCGGGGCGGGCTGGAATTCGATCGTCAGTTTCGTCCAGCCGGTCGTGCCGCTGATGCCCGCGCTGCGCCGCGTGGCCCGCACGTCGTTCCAATTCAACAGACAATCGTCCACGGCAACCGAGGCTTCGCCATCGGTCAGCTCTGTTTTGACCCAGGCGCTGAGACGGTAGCGTTTGGCCGTCTCGCCGTAGGTTGCGGTGCCGGACCGATTGGGCGTTCCCGCGACGGGCTGGCCGCGCCCCATACCCGAGACTTTTAACGAAACGGTCCCCGAATGCCCTTGCGTGCGATCCACGATCACGTTCCTCCAGGTGGACCCATTGTAGACTTCGTCACCATTGATTCCATGCTCGAAATCGTTCACGACGCCAAGCCGGAACCCGGGCTGGTTGCTGGGGCCGGCATTCTGCGATGCTGCCCGGCCCTCCAGCGCCTCCGCCACAGCGGCGGGAATCGAGAGAAAACGGTAGCGGGCGCGGAGGTGGTGGTGACCGTCGGCTTCCGGCGTCGCGGGCACCTTGGCTTGAATGCCCAGGTCATACCACAAGTCACAGGTTGCCATCCGCACGGCGCCGTTTACCTCTTCCAGCGCCACAAACGGGTTCATATCCGGCTCGCGCACGAATCCGGTGAATCCGTTGGAGGCCAGAGGCACACGCGGGTAGTTCAATGGATTGTGATAAAACCACGTGATCGTGTCGCCCCCTGCGCCGTTCAGCACCTTCTGCCAGCGCTTGCGGCTGTCGTGGGAGACCGACACCCCGCCCGCCAGCAGGTTGCAGAACTCAACCCAATTCGGTTTCGTCATGACGCAATGCATCGCGCAGTGCCACACATAACCGAGTGTGGCGTCCCATACCAGGCGAAACGAGCCCTCGCCCGTCGCGCCGCAGGCGAGTTCCGTGGTGGTGTTGAAGGCGAGCACGGGCCCTTCTCGCGTCACGAAATCAAGCCGGGAAACCGCATTCGGTGATTGCCAGAGCGGCGCGTTGATGGAAATCTTGGCGCCCACGAGCGTCGCCCAGTGGTGGAAAGGCGGGATCGTGTAATCACCCGTCGGCTCACCCTCCGCGGGCGGCGCGAAGCGGAACATTTCGATCTCCTTGTTCCAACTCTGGATCAAACCGATCTTATGAGCTCCGTCGAAAATCCAGTACCATTCGGTCCCCTCGGCATGCGGTGCGGGAGGAAATGACACGAGATGGAAATGGGGTTGGTACGCCCGTTCCGGAAGCTGCCGCCACGCGGGCACCGTTTCGAGGACCTGCTGAAGCTGTCCGCCGGGTGTCCCCGGGCCGGTGTCGTGAGGGGAAGATGAGATCATTCCGTTTGGCTCCTGAAAAAATGCGTGCGCGACCCTGCGCCCCGCAAAAAATTTAACACCAGCATCCCATAGGCTCACCCGGAAACGTTCCAGTTCCCGCAGTTGGTATCTATTATACGGGTGGGGTGACAAAGATCAACCCCAAAAACCAGCAATTCTAACACTGGCAGCCGCTATCGGGATCCAAATCGGGATCGGGACCGAAATCGACGAGAAAACAAGGAATTCGACCCCGAACCCGATAGCGATTTCGATTTCGACTGGTCGGATGTGATACTATTCCCCTGTCCCCGCTGCTGTTCTAACCGTGATGCTACCAGGTGCAGAGGCCGGTGGCCTCTTGGAGGCGATAGCGGAACACGCGCCAGCGGGAGTCATCCCGGAATGCTTCATAGTCGGTCGTGAGAGCGCAGCCGTCGGCGTTCGTCCACAGCCGGTCGACATAGGCGGCTGCTTCGGTCAGCGCTGGCGTGGCCCCAGGGCCCGAGACCCGCACGTCGGTCTCCAGATTGTAGTTCCGCACGTTCCGGCGCGTGAAGTTGGCCGAACCGGTCAGCAGGTCGGCGGTGCCGTCGCGCTTCTTGACCAGCAGCATCTTGGCGTGCATCTGCTCGCCGCGGGTCACCGCCCAGCGGACGGAAACGCCCGCAGCGGTCAGTTCGCGTGCCGCCTGCCGGTTCGGCATGCCGTTCTTCTCCCGGCCGAAGGCGTCCTTATTCGGGTCGAGCACCACGCGCATCGCCACGTCGCGACGCGCCGCCGCTTTCAGGGCACGGAGGATCGGTCGGTCGGCGAGATAGAACATCACCAGGTCCAGGGAGTCCCCCTTTCCCGCCGTTCTGATCATGGCTTCGGCCGCGTCGGCGATCGCTTCCTCCGTGATCACCTGCACCCGCACGGCGTTTGTCGGCACCGGGTCCGGTCCTGCGCCGGCCGGGTTGGTCGGCACCGCGCTCAACAACGAAACCCGGCTGCCGCTCATGTTCAGGACCGCCTGCTCCGACTCCAGGACCGACCGCGCGGCCGGACCGTTGAAGACGACCCCAACGTTCGAGTGGACGCTGCTGCCGTCGTGCGGGTTGGCCGACGTGACCAAGGCGTACAACGCGTCGCCCGCGTCGGCGACCACCACCTTGCGGTGGTTAGCCTTGAAGTTGAGCAGCGCCAGCCAACTGCGCACGGTTACCTCGCCCTCGCCGAACGGGTTGGCCACCCAGCCGCCCGTGCTGCTGTTGCCCCACGGTTTGAAGAACAGCCGCCACACGCTCGACCACGCCGTGTTGCTGTCGCGCAGCCGGCCCAAGCGGGTGATGACGACCTCGACGCCGGCCTCTTGCAGACGTAGCAGGTGGCCGGCCTCGAGCCCGCCGTAGACCGTGTTCACCGGATCCGTGATCAGCACGGCCAGAAATTCAGGCGCCGCGCGCTTGCGGGCGATCAGGGCGGAGGTCAGCTCCTCGCACAAATGCCGATTCGGCGGCGGGCCTTCGCCGATAAACGCGTTGAAGAGGAACATGTCGACCACCGCCAGATGGTCGGCCTTGCCGATCATAGCGAAGGCCTCGTCGAAAATATGCTGGTCGATCTGACGCGTGCCCGCGTCGTCAAGACAAGTCTGGTCGTACAGGAAGCGGACATCCGAAGCGGGCAGGAGGTCGCTGCTGTAGGAGAGTCCCTTGGGCAGGGGCTTCACCGCGTGGTAACAGCAGCCCGGCACAGCCGCCAGCCAGGCCAACGCCACACCGATGTTTAACAAGAGCCGCACGCGGATGTCGGACATGAAACAATTCTCATGAGTTAGAGATTCTAATAATTGATGATACCCTTTTTCTGTCCCTCAGTTTTTGCAGGCAGTTTATCAGAGATCGCGGCTGGCGTCAGCAATTCTAATTATGGGGCGATTGAGTCATCGGGGTCGGTATCGGAATCGGGGTCGAATTTCCGTTTGTTTTATTGATACCGATACCGACGCCGATGGTCCCCTCTCCAAAATGAGCCAGACAAGGGGAGGGCCTTCTGTCAAACCTGCTTCACACGAAGTCACGAAGGCAGAATGCCGATGGAAGGGGATGGGCGATTTGGGGTTGGAAGAGAAGATTTCTCGCCAAGACGCAGAGCGCGCAAAGAATCAGTTTTGTATCCCGTGAAATGGGCGATCTTGGCGAGAAAGAATGTCCCCGATCAGGACTGACGGAAGGTCCGTCCCGAATGGCGCTAAATTAAGGGGCTATTGCCATCTTAATCGTAATCCTAATCTTGATCTTAATCTTCTGGTGGAGAACGGATTACGATTACGATTACGATTATGATCGGAAGCATCGCTTAACTTAGGGCCATTCGGGCCCGTCCCTTGTCTACCCAGTTGAGCGTCTCTATCGTTGTCGCAATCTTTGTCGCAATGATCGAGACAACGATTATGACAACGATGGGAGAACGACAACGATTGGGACAACGATTATGACAACGATGGAAGACCGGTGGACGATTACGGGCGACGATTACGGGCGATGCGTTGTCCCGATCATTGTCGCGATCATTGTAGAGGCTGAGGGAATGCCCGTCCCTTGCGGGGTTTTGCGGGGTTCCTTTGTGCCCCCTGTGCCTCTGTGAGAGCTCTTTCTGGAGGCCCTGGCGATAGGCGCACGGCGATACGCCTACGACGCGTTTGAAGGTCGCGGCCAGATGGGCGGCGTCGTAGAAGCCCGGTGGCTTCTGCAATGACGGCGAGTTTCTGTCCGCCCAGGAGCAGCATCTTGGCCCGGTCCATCCGCAGCCGCATCCGGCGGGTCATGGGCGTCTCGCCGGTCTCCGCGTGGTAGCGGTGGGAGAGGGTCGAGATCGCGACGTTCACGTGCTTGGCCAGGTCCGCGCGCCCGACCGGACCGGCCAGGTGTTCTGACAGGTACGCGTCCGTCTCCCGAACCAGGTCGGACGGTGAAGCGGCCGGGGCGGGATGACCGATGAGCCGGGTCTCGGCCTCTTCGGTCGGCGTACTCTTGCGCAACAGGTCAATCAATCGGCAAAACGCCGCCTGAGCCTGCCAGAAGCCGTCATCCCCGCTTTGTTGCCCGATGCGCGCGATTTCTTCGATCAACGGCCCGGCGAGCCCCTCCGGATCCAGAAACCGGGCATAGCCGGCGCGCGGAGCGATCAGCCGGTCCAGCCCGGCTGCCTCGCCGCCCTGGAAGAATACAAAGGAGAAGTCGCACAGCGCCTGGCCGCCCGTGGAGTAATCCTCCCAATAGACGGTGCCCGGCGGATAGAGGTGCAGCGTCTGGGACAAACGCGGCCGCCAGGGGCGGGAAGGCGACGCCACGCGGACGCGGCCTGCCGTGTTGGCAGCATAATCCACCACCCAGTGGGAATGGCGGAAACGACTCAGCCCGGTCAACTGCAGGATCATGCGCATGGCCGTGATCAGCGCGGGGGGGGCATCCTTCCCCAACACGACCCAATGGTGTCCGTACATGATGGACTTCATGACGGACAGTTTACCAGAGATCGCGGCCGGCGTCAGCAATGCAAATTTTCTGAACCATTCACCTTCGGCGCGGCGGGACGCCGCTGCCCTACCCGATTGCTTCGCGCTGATGGAACAGGGAATGCGCGCAGCGGGTAGGGCAGCGGCGTCCCGCCGCGCCGCAGGCCAATGGAGAGGAGAAGGGTTTAGGGTTCAGGGTTCAGATCGTTGTCGTAATCGTTGTCGAATGGATCGTTGTCGCAATCGTTGTCGACAATGATTATGACAACGATGGGAGGCTGAGGCATGGCCCGTCCCTTGCGGGGTATATTCGTACTCGTCTTCGTCCTCGTCCTCGATTTCACGATTCGAGGACGAGGACGACGACGAGGACGACGACGACGAGGACGAGATGGACGCCGCTGCCCTACCCGATTGCTTCGCGCCTAATCGTAGACCGTACTCGCGTGCCACGGCGTAGCGCGTAGCGCGAAGACGGGTCGCCCGTAATCGTCAACCGAAACGGAGCAAAAGGAGAGGCAGATGAGGCGGATTCGGGACGGGTCTGAATGGCGCTAAGTTAAGCGATGCTTCCGATCATAATCATAATCGTAATCGTAATCCGTTCTCCACCAGGAGATTAAGATTAAGATTATGATTACGATTATGATTAAGATTAGGATTAGGATTAGGATTAAGATTACGATTAGGATTAGGATTAAGATGGCAGTAGCCCCTTAACTTAGCGCCATTCCAGACGGGCCTTGGCCCTTTGCACTATTTTGCAATAAGTCTGCACTCCTATCAAACGACAGCCCGGCGGGAATGTGCCATACTATGCCCATGTTGATGGGATTGGTACGCGAAGGCCATCGATTTTCACATTCGACAAAGGCCGGGCAACCGGCCGGATGGACAGCGAGGACAAAAGCTGAAATGCTGAAAACTGAAAGCTGAAAAGCTGAAGGCTGAAGGAGAAAAGCTGAAAACTGAAAGCTGAAAAGCTGAAGGTTAAAGGCTGAAAGCTGAAGGCTGGATGCGGGAGTTGAAATCACCACGAAGGACACGAAGTGCACGAAGAAAGAAATGAGGAGTGAAAGGTAATGAGGAACTGACGCCATCGGGTGAACCCGTTCCTGGCAAGGCCCATGTAGCCATCCCTTCCAAAAATATTCCTTCGTGTTCTTCGTGGTGAAAACTGCCGTTGCAGACTAAAGAGACCACACAAACAAAACCCAAACAGGAGACGAAAGTCATGAGAAAGCAAACAGGAAGCAGGAATCGAGGATGGTTGCCGGCGATCGTAAATCGGTTGTCGGTGGCGGCTGGCGTTGCGCTGGCCGCGGGGATGATGGCCGCATTCGCGCCGCGGGCGGAGGCCGCGTGGACCAAGGCCACAAGTACAGGTTCGACCGTGACGAACTATTCGACAGGAACGACGAACTGGACCGCCCACATTTTCAAGACGACGGTGGGGACCAAAACGTTTACGGTCACAAGCGCCGGCAACGTGGAATACTTGATTGTCGCCGGCGGCGGCAGCGCGGGCGGAGATTGTGGCGGTGGCGGCGGTGCCGGCGGGGTGTTGACCGGCTCGGACTACTTCTTAGCGGCCGACGTCTACACGATCACCGTCGGCGCTGGCGGCAACAATTCCAC
The DNA here is from genome assembly GCA_964580075.1 of uncultured Akkermansia sp. Taxonomy (GTDB): domain Bacteria; phylum Verrucomicrobiota; class Kiritimatiellia; order RFP12; family JAAYNR01; genus VGWG01. The sequence continues at coordinate 17,110 of CAZOJL010000004.1, forward strand.
GGCCTTCGGCCAGACCGCTCTTGCCGGTGGCAACGGTGGTACATGGGGGGGGCCAGCAATCGGGACGTCAGGCGGTTCCGGCGGCGGTGCCGGTGGCTGGAGCACTGCCCCCGGCGTTTTCGGCGCAGGGACGCCAGGCCCGCCACGGCAGGGGTATGACGGAGCTAACGGTGTTGGAAACACAGGCGGCGGTGGTGGCGGGGCCGGAGGGAATGGATACTCGGGTTAACGGCGGACCCGGTATCTACTCGGCCATCTCCGGCACCAACACTGCTTACGGCGGCGGCGGCGCTGGCAATGGCACCGGTGGCGGCGGAACTGGCGGGGTGGGCGGTGGCGGAGGACCCCTTTCTGGGCAGACGAATGCCGGCGGCGGTTCTGGGCAGCCGAATACCGGCGGCGGTGGCGGCGCCAACTGGGGCTCAGGCGGCTCCGGCATCGTGATCGTGCGGTACGAGATCCCCCCGGTGCCGTCCGTGACGCTCACCGCGCCGACGAACAACCAGGTACTCGCCTGGAACTACGCCTCGATTGCGGCCACGGCCACGGTCACTAACGCCACGGTAACATCGGTGGACTTCTATACCAACACGGCCTCGGCCGCCTATGGGTTGGCGGGCTCCGACAGCGACCCGACTGGCGGTTACACGCTTTCGCTCGCCGGCGGGTCCTTGCCCGCGGGCACGAACCACATCTACGCCGTGATGACCGCCACCGCAGGCGTGTTCACTTCCGCAGGCGTGTTCACTTCCGCAGTGAACGCCATCATCGTCGAAACGCTGCCGATCGTGACGGTGTCCTTCCCGACGGACGGGCAGTCGTTCGCCAATCTCTCCTCGATCACGGCCACGGCCACGGTCAGCCACGGCATCTCGCCCTATACGGTGACCTTCTACACCAACAACGAAACGTCGGTCGGCACCGATAGCTCGGCGCCCTACGCGTCGTCTTCGCTCGGCCCTCTGACGGCGGCGGGCTCGTACCAGATCTATGCGAAGGTGACCGACAGCAACCCCAACGGGGCCGCCACGGTCTACTCCACGACGAACACCTTCACGATTCTGCCGCCGGCGCTGGCCGTGAGTGTCGCCGGACCGACCGAGTATCCGTATAACGGCATGATCGCTTCCACGGCCACGGTCGTCTTTGCCACAGGCTCTTATACGGTGAAGGTGTGGACCAGCAGCGTTCCGGCCACGGTATGGGGGCAGGCGGGCGCGGACGGCATCAGTACTTCCCCGTACGGGGTCTCATTCGGTCCTCTGGCGCCGGGCCCATACAGCATTCGCGCCACGGTTGCCGACTCGTCCCTCGCCTCGGCGACTTCCTCGACTTACACTGTCACCGTCCTGCAGGCGCCGACCGTGACCCTCAACACGCCGACGCCCAGTCAGCAGTTCGCCTTGAACTCGTCGGTTACGGGCACGGCCACGTGCGCCTCCGGCAAGACGCCGTACACGGTGACGTTCTATACCAACAAGAACGGAAGCGCCTATGGGCCGGCAGGCGCCGTCGCGGGCGCAGCGTCGCAGACCTCGTTCACCAACGTGCTGAGTTCCCAGGGCGCCGGTACGTATGGCGTCTATACCATGGTCGGCGGCGGTTATGGTGTCGGTGGAGATACTCCATCCAGCTCCGGTGGGTCCGGCGGGGGCGGCGGGCGGGCTTCGGTTGGCGGCGCGGGCACGGCCAGTCAAGGCTGGGCGGGCGGCACAGGATCAAGAGACGACGTAGGCAGCGGCGGCGGCGGTGCCGGGAATGTCGAGGGAGCTAATAGCGGCTTGACCGCCGGTAATGGAGGCCCTGGCCTCCAGAGTTCCATCACCGGCAGCAGTATGTGGTATGCGGGTGGCGGCGGCGGCAAAAACGAAAACAGTGGCGGCGGCAGCGGCACCGGAGGTAGTGACGTCGGCGGGAACGGCGGTTCCCCAGGGGCCTCTAGCAGGGGCGGCGGCGGCGGCGGGAGGGCCGCCGGCGGCTCGGGCATCGTGATTGTGCGGTACGACATCACGACGCCGCCGAAGGGCACCGTGTTCCTGATGCGGTAGGCGCCTTCGCCCCGACTCCCGCTTGGGAGTCGGGGCTACGGCGCGCCAGGGGCCGCTTCGCGCAGGAGGCTACGGCGCGCCAAGGGCGCGGGGTGCCAGGAGTCAGGGGACAGGAGTCAGGAATCAGTGTGTCGTTGTCTTGAGTCTTAATCTCCGGTCCTAATCTCCAGTCTTAATCTTTCCGCGGAAAGACAAAGACCCGAGACGAAGACCGGAGTTTAAGACCGGAGAAGGAAGCGACGCAGGGCGGGTCTGGCGATAACGGGCCCGCCTTGTGTGTTTGTCCGCAGATGACGCAGATTAAGAGGTAGGGGAAGCAGGGTTCGGGGTTCAGGGTTCAGATCGTTGTCGCAATCGTTGTCGACAACGGTCGGAACGATGATCGGGCCAATGATGTGGGGCGACAACGATAGAGACAACGATGGGAGATCGGTTGACGATTACGGGGAGATGCCGCACAATCGTCCACCGTTGTCGTCGCCGTAGTCGTCCACCGGGATTCAGAAAGGAACATGAAATGAAACGATTCGACATTGCGCCCTTTGCCCTGCCCAACGCGTTGGCGGGGGAGTTGAAGTTCGAGGAACTGAGGGACATCGAGACCGTCGCGGTGGATTTCGACGGCCCGGCGCCCAAGACGGTCAGCTTGCAGTACCTGCGCAAGCACTGGCCCGGCGTGCGTATCGAGCGCACGATGGAGATGGACCAGCAGCGGCCCATGTCCGTCGGTTGGTTCCGGATGGATGATCCCTTCACGCCGGAATGGGTGCCGGCCGCGACCCGCGTTGTCCGGCGCGGAAAGAAGACGTTGGTCTTCTCGTTCCATCCGCTAACTGCGGAACTCCCGGACGTGACGGACTACGCGGTGGGCTTCCGGCGCACCCTCGGCGTACGCGTGGCGGAGAGCGCGGTGGGCGTCAAGGCGATACGGGTCTTTACCCGGTCGCAGCCGGCGCGCAGCAAACTGCGCGTCGAACTGCACGCCGGCCGGAGGACCGCCGCGAAGACCATCGGGGTGAGCGGCTACAACGCGGTTGTGCGCGCGGTGCAGGCCGGTGGCGGCACGCGCGTGACGGCCACAGACATCCATGTCGGCGCGGGCCGGCAGGCGGCCTTTGAGATTGAACTCGATCACATGGAGCCTGTGCACCGTTACGCCAACGACGGCGCACACGTCCGCTTCGATCTGGGCCGGGACGCCTTCACGATCGCGTTGGCCGCGCTGGACGCGCAAGGTCCGATCTGGTTTGCCGACGCCGGCATCTTCATTGTCCGCGCCGCGAATCCGGAGACCTTTGCCGCCTACCGGGAGCGCATCCAAGGGTGCCGCACGGTGGCGACCGAGATTGCGGCGCTGCCGGAACAGTCCCTCGCCGGCGCCATGAACGGTCAACCGCGGCCGCACCCCATTGCCTATGTCTGCGGCTGCCGGCACGCCCGCCAGAAATTCTGGATCGAGCCCTGTGGCGATATCGAGCTGACAGGATGTCTGGTGAAGCGCAACTCGAACTCGTGGTTGGGGACACCCGAGGGGCGCGATACGCCCAAGTGGAAGAACGCAGGAATGGCACGCATCTTCTTCGGTCTCGACCTGTGGGCGGCGGAAGCCCGGCATAACGCCCCCTGGCCGGTCATGGCCTACAACCAGCAATTCCGGCGCGATGCCGTGCGTGTCCGGCAAAAGTGCTTCGCTGTGCCGCTGACGCAATCCATTCTGGCCGGCGAACCGGCGCCGGATGCGACAATGGTGGCACTGGTTCGCTTCTCCTTCGAGAATACGGGTGACGCTCCCGCCGTGGCAGAGTTGCCGGTGTCCTACAGCCATCTCTCACATCGTGTCCATAACCGCCGGGTCCTGCGCGACCAGAACTGGACGCACGTAACCGACTCGTTGGTTCCGAAATGCGAGCGGGAGAAACTGGTTGTGGACGGCGACCTCATCCGCGGTTCCTATCAGAATGAACTGGTCCCGCGCCTCATGTTCCAGACGGACATGACGGCCGAGACGACCGCTGCGGGTGTGCACTTCCGCAAGAAGCTTCAACCCGGCGAAACCTGCGAGTTTCTGGCGCGCATTCCGTTTGTCGCTGTCGAGTCGGAGGATGAACTCGCGGCGCTGCGCGGGTTGGATTTCGGCCGGTGCTATGACGAGATGGCGCGCTACTGGCGCGAGGAAAGCCGGAAGAGCGCCCAGATCCAGACGCCGGATCCCCATCTGAACGCGGTTTACACCGGGCATCTGCCGATGGTGGTGATGAGCGACTTCGGCCACACGGACCATCCGTATATCGTCAGCACGTCGGTGGGCGCCTGTACTTACGGCAACTTCACCAACGAGTCGGTGATGATCGTCGAGGAACTCCAGCAGCGCGGCATGACGGACGACGTTCGGCGGCGCCTGGCTGCCTGGGTGAAGTATCAGGGAACGGTCGGCTTGAACGGCCGGTTCACGGACCACGACGGGGTGTTCTACGGTAGCGGCGGTTGGGAGTCGGGGCAGAGCTACAACCAGCATCACGGCTGGGCTTTGTGGGCGCTGGCGCGGCATTTCCTGCACACGGGCGATCGCGCGTGGTTCGCCAGCGTGGCAGACAGTGTCATCAAAGGCGCCGAATGGATCGCGCGCCAACGTCGCGAGACGCTCAAGACCTTGCCGCACTCGCGCGGCTGGGAGCGCGGTTTTCTGCCGGCCGGCGCGCTCGAGGACGTGGAGGACTTCTTTTACTGGTTGAGCACCAACTGCCTGACCTGGCGCGGGCTGGACAGTGCGGCCGCCGCGCTGGAAAAATTCGGCCATGCCGAGGCCGCGCGCTACCGCAAGGAGGCAAACGCCTATGGCCGCGATCTGCGCCGCGGTTACGAGGAGGCGCGCCGGCATAGTCCGCTCGTCCGCCTGCGCGATGGACGCTGGGTTCCGCACTATCCGTCCCGCCTCTATTGCCGCGGTCGAGACTACGGCTGGATTCGCGAAACGCTGGAAGGCTCGGTCTATCTGCTGATCTCAGGACTCTATTCGCCCGAGAGCAAACAGGGCGGCTGGATTCTGGACGACTACCAGGATACCCGGTACATGAGCCCGCCCTACAGTTATCCGATCCACGATCCTCAGACCGAATGGTTCGACTGCGGCGGCATCTGCCCGCAGCCGGCGCTGCTGGCCGGCCTGCTGCCGCACCTCGACCGCGACGAGATCGAAGTGTACCTGTGGATGTTCTTCAATGTCTGGGCCGCGTGCTATCGCCCCGAAGTGCAGGCCTTTGTGGAGCATCCCCAGCCGGTGCTGGGCTTTGGCAACTGCGCGCCATTCAAGACCAGCGACCAGTCCAACGCCATGAAGTGGCTGGCCTATCTGTTCGTTTACGAGCGGGATGGACTGCTGCACCTTGGCCGGGCGATACCGCGCGCCTGGTTTGCGCAGGAACAGGCTTTTAGTGCCACGCGGCTGAGCACACCGGCCGGCATCGTTTCGGTCGAGTACCGTCCGCAGTTGGCGGCCGAGAAGATTGAGACCGAGGTCGAACTGGAACTCCGCGCGAAGCCCGAGCGGTTGCTGCTGCGCTTCCGGCATCCGGAGAAGAAGCCGATCCGGTCGGTTACGATCAACGGGCGCGCGTCGCAGGCTTTTGATGCCACGAACGGCGATGTGGAATTACCGACTGTTAGTGGCAAGGTGTGCGTGACGGTCAGCTATTGATGTGTGGTGACGCAATGCGGAGGGGATGGCGTATGCGAATGGGTGCGTGCATCGAGGCGGGACGGGGCTGTCAGAATGTCGCGTGCTTCCCAAAGCGGGCGCGACTCCCGCGCTCCCAGGAAAGCACCGAAACGAGGATGCGCCCGGATTGACTTTGATCCCCACTTCTGCCATGCTTTTCCCCACGAGGTCGTTGCGTCAGACCGATTCCGGCCTGTTTTCGGCCCGTACGGGCCGAGGCCGATCAGGGTGTGCCGAAAAGCGATTTCGAGTCAATGGTTGGGCATCTCCTGACGCCACCGGAACTGATCGAGCGCCGTGAGAGTTGGATCGGCGCAGCCGCACGCACGACCAGATGGTGCAGGCCGCACAGAGCGACGCGCAGAACCTGCAGGAAGGCGGGTTCACGGAACGACTCTATCGCATTCGAAGCGAGCGGCAAAAACAGGGATGCGACAATGGTGGCACTGGTTTGCGCCGCTGGCGCATCGCTTGGTTCGGCTCAGATTTTCAGAAGTTCGGAATGCGACCCGGTGCGCTCGAAAATCACGGTATTGCCTTCGAGTTTGTAGATCAGCAACCAGTCCCCATCCAAGTGGCAAACGCGACGGCCCTGATAGTTTCCAACCAGCTTGTGATCGCGAAGTTCTGCAGGCAATTCCTGCTCACAGGCAATCCATGTCATGACCCGTTTCAACCGAGTCAAATCCCGTCCCGACTTGAGCGCCTTCTTGTAGTCTTTTTCAAACCGGGTGGTTGTCTTCAGCTTCCTCATTTGTCGAGTGCCTTGAACATCTCATCCAGGTTTTTGTAGGCATAAAGTTCTTCACCACGGTCGGTGGTCTCGAAAGTCCGGCGAGTGATATTGTTTGGCATATCGATGGGAAAAGGAATGCCCTTACGCAGTCGAATCTGGCTAAAGAACATAGTGATGGCGTCGGTTGTCGTGACGCCTAGTTGCTTTAATAGTGCCTCCACCTCGGACTTCAACCCCGACGCCATTCGCGCCCTCACGGTTACTGTGCGACTCATACTGTTTGCCCCCTTTGACAGCATCAATGTAGCGCAATTGGGCTACGAAGTCAAGACGGCTGAAATGAATATTTGAGGCGCTGGCAAAACCCTTGGAAGCGCCGGGAATCAGGTTTCAGGATGCCATGTTCAGGCCGGAAACGCCTCCGGAACCCCGAACCCTGAACCCTCCGCTTGCACAAACCGGAGGTTTTGCAAGCGCCTCATTTAGTGAACTCGATTCTTACGAACTCCTTGGACTCATCACTTTTCATTCCAAATATTGCCTTCGGGCTCTTCGTGTTCTTCGTGGTGTGAACTGCCGGTTTTAGGATAATTTGAATTGCTGAACGCAGCAATTCTAACACGGGCAGCCGCTATCGGGATCCAAATCGGAATCGGGACCGAAATCGACGAGAAAGCGAGGATTTCGACACCGATAGCGATAGCGATTTCGACTGGTCGGATGTGCTCAAAATTAGAATTGCTGGGGGGGGGGTTGACTTTATCCACCCCTCCTGCATAATGAAGACGCTCGTGCGCATGGGTTCATGCACGTTACACGCTCCGCGAGTGCGGCGCGAGCGCGGAACTCCGACGCCGGGAGAGACCGAGATATCGGCACGCTCACGTGACGCTGAGAACGCTATTATGACTGTCGAACTCTGCCTTTCGCCGGGCGGTCGTTTCTATCTCGCTGAGTTGGAAGCGAGCGACGCCGCACAGCATGAAGCCGCTGTCGCCCGCTGGCGTCACGCGTTTGAATCGTCCGCAGCCGAAGGCTGCCTGTTGCTGGCCGCCTGCAATGATCCGCTGCCGTCCTCACTCGCCTTTGGCCGCGCCTTCGCCCGCCTCTATTTGACCGCCCTTTGCCATGCCCCGCGCGAGGAGGGCGCCACGTTCCCCGAAATCGCCTCGCTCGCAGACCATGACTGGAAGGCGTGGCTTGAAATCGCGCCTCCTTTCCGCGGCATGGAGTTTTTTGACTCGGATCGCGCCACCGCCCTCTGGCGGGAAATCCATGAGACGGCTCGGACGCGTGCCGGTACTGAGGCAGGCGGCGCGGATGCGTTCCTGCACGCGCTCAATCCCGCATGGCGGGCCGTTGGACGCGTCACGTTCCATCTTGCCGAAAACAAACGGAATTCCGACCGGCCTTTCGCGTTCATGGTCACCTATGCCAGCCGGCTCTCGGATATCGGCCGGGTCCAGCACCTGCCGCTGAAACGAGCGTTGAGCGATTACGCGGGCGCAAAAAACCGTGACGCCCTGCTCCGTCTGCTCGCGCCCATTCAGCAGGCGGTCGCGAAAAGCGGGTTCGTCAAAGAGTTGTTTGAATCAGGCAGGATCTACCAGCCGTCCGCGTGGACTGCGCATGAGGCTTACCGCCTGCTGCGCGATATCCCGGCGCTCGAAACCGCCGGGGTCATCGTCCGCGTCCCCGACTGGTGGAACCCCCGCAAGCCGCCGCGGCCGACGGTCAGCGTGCACCTGGGCGACCGCCAGCCGTCGCGCCTGGGCACGGACGCGCTGCTGGACTTCAACCTGTCGGTGACGCTCGGCGACGAAACGCTCTCGCACGACGACATCCACGCGTTGCTGAGCGCTGAAACCGGCCTGGTCTCGTTACGCGGAAAATGGGTGGAAGTCAACCCCGGGCAGCTCCAGGAGGTGCTTGATCACTGGACGTCATTCGAACAGGCCGCAGCCCGGGATGGCGTGTCATTCGCCGCGGCGATGCGGCTCATTTCCGGGGTGGCGCTCGGTGGCGACGCGGCCTCCCCCGAGGCCGAGCGGATCAGCGCGTGGTCCGGGGTGCAGGCTGGCCGCTGGTTCTGCGAAACCCTGGCGCGCCTGCGCCAGCCGGAGTCGGCTGATGGCCCGCTCCCGTGTGCCGCAGAGCTGCAGGCGACGCTGCGGCCCTATCAGGAGACCGGCGTTCGCTGGCTCCATTTTATGATGAGCCTCGGCTTGGGCGGCTGTTTGGCCGACGACATGGGCCTCGGCAAAACGATCCAGACGCTCGCGCTCCTGCTGTGGCTCAAACGCGAAGCTCCCGCACACGCGCCGGCGCTGCTCGTGGCGCCCGCCTCGCTGCTGGCGAACTGGAAGGACGAGGCGCGGCGTTTCGCCCCATCCCTGCGCATCCTGATCGCCCACCCCTCGGGCGCCGATCCGCTGCTGCTGAAACGGTGTGAGGCCGCTCCGGCGGCGGCGCTCGCCTCGGTCGACCTCGTGGTCACGACCTACGGCATGGTCGCCCGCACCGACTGGCTCTCCCGCGTTTCCTGGCGGCTGGTTGTTCTGGACGAGGCGCAGGCCATCAAGAACGCCGGTACGCGGCAGGCGCGGGCCGTCAAAAACGTGAAGTCCTCCGGACGCCTTGCGCTCACCGGAACGCCGGTCGAAAACCGGATCGGCGACCTCTGGTCGCTCTTCGACTTCATCAACCCGGGCCTGCTCGGCAGCGCAAAACGCTTTGAGTCGTTTCTCCGCGGCCGCGAAGACCTTCCCGACGCCTATGCGCCGATCCGGCGCCTGACGCGCCCCTACATCCTGCGCCGCCTCAAGACCGACCGTCGCGTCATTGCCGACCTTCCTGAAAAAACCGTGATGCCCGCGTACTGCGGCCTCACGCCGGCGCAGGCCGCACTCTATGCCGACCACGTGCGCCAGCTCAAACAGGCGCTGGAAGACGAGGCGGCGGCGGACCCCCTGAAGCGCCGCGCCCTGATCCTCACCGCGCTCATGCGCTTCAAGCAGATTTGCAACCATCCCGCGCAAGTGACCGGCGACGGCGATTTCGCCGAAGCGCGCAGCGGCAAGTTCGCCCGCCTGCGGGCGCTGTGCGAGGAGCTTGCCGAACGCCAGGACAAGGCGCTCGTCTTTACCCAGTACCGGGAGATGACCGAACCGCTCGCCGCATTTCTGGCCGGCCTCTTCCGGCGGCAGGGACTGATCCTCCACGGGGGAACGCCGGTCGGCCGCCGCCGCGCGCTGGTCGATTCGTTCCAGCGGGACGACGGCCCTCCCTTCTTCGTCCTCTCACTCAAGGCCGGCGGCACGGGCCTGAACCTCACGCAGGCCTCGCATGTGATCCATTTTGACCGGTGGTGGAATCCGGCCGTGGAGAACCAGGCCACGGACCGCGCCTTCCGCATCGGCCAAAAGAAAAACGTGATGGTCCACACCTTCATCTGCCGCGGCACGGTGGAGGATAAGATCCACGCGCTGCTCGAAGACAAGCGCGCGCTGGCCGATGAGATTCTGCAGGGCGGCGGCGAGAAGCTGCTGACCGAGATGAAAAACGAGGAACTGCTGAACTTTGTGGCGCTGGACCTCCACGCCGCAAGCGAATGAACCTAAAGGGAGCAGTTGATTCACCCAAAAAGAGCGCAAAAACAAACAACGCAACAAGGACGCAGCCATGAGCCGTTACAGCCGAAGCCACCGCTATGATCGCTACAGCCATTTCTTCCCGGTCAAGAGCAAAGGCGAGCGCATCGCCGACGCCGCCAGGAAGCAACAGGCGCTGGAGAAAAAGGGGGCGCTACTTTCACCGGTCGTCCTGAAAGGCTTTGCCATCGCCTCAACCTTTTGGGGCAAGGCGTGGGGCAAAAACATCGAGTCGTACCACGATTATGCGAATCGCCTGCCGCGGGGCCGTTCGTATGTGCGCAGCAACAGCGTCATTGATCTGCAGATTGCGCCCGGCGTGGTGCGGGCCCAGGTGATGGGATCATCGCTCTACCGCATCGAGATCGGAATCAAGCGGGTCACCCCGGCCCACTGGAGGGCGATCTGCGCGGCCTGCGCAGGCAAGATCGGCTCGCTGGTCGAGCTGCTGCAGGGGCGTATCTCGGGAGAGGTCATGGAAGTCATGACGCGTCCAGGCGAGGGGCTCTTTCCGAAACCCGCCGAGATCACGTTCAAATGCTCCTGCCCGGATATCGCCGGCATGTGCAAACACATCGCGGCGGTGATGTATGGCATCGGCAACCGCCTCGACACCCAGCCGGAACTCCTCTTCCTGTTGCGCGGTGCGGACACCGCCGACTTGATCGCCTCCGCCGCCGACGCGCCGGCAACAGCCGCAGCCGCCGGCGAGTCTCTGGCCGCGGATGAGCTGGCCGATGTCTTCGGTGTTGAAATTGAAACATCCGCCACGCCCGCGCCGGCCACAATAGTGCAAAAAAATGCCGCCGTTTTTGCCGACGTCTCCGCCATTGCAAAACCGCGCGGCCGACCGCGGAAAGCCCCTGCGCCCGAAGCGGCGCCCGCCGCCCCAGCCCCGATACACGAACTCAAGAAACCGCGCGGGCGACCGAAGAAACAGGCGCCGCTCCCGCCGCCCGTCAAACGCCCTCGCGGCCGCCCGCGCAAAACAGGCGTATGATCCCGGATATTGCCCCGCAATTCTCATTATGAGGCTATTGGGTCATCGGGGTCGGGGTCGGGGTCGGTATCGGAATCGGGGTCGAATTTCCGTTGGTTTTATCGATACCGATACCGATACCGACCCCGATGCCGATGGGCCCATCTCCAAAATGAGAATTGCCGGGTATTGCCCCGCTGCCCCGCTGATGGTATCATCTATCCTTCGAGTCGGCGGATGGTCCGCCTAGCGGAACCTTTTATGAGTCCCACATGATGAAACTTGTCATAGCAGCAGACCATGGCGGCCTTTCCCTGAAATCCGCTCTTCTCGCCCGTTTGTCGGCCCGCTCGATGAATGCCGAAGATCTCGGTTCGTGCTGTGCGGGTCCTGTCGATTATCCCGATATGGCCGTCCGGCTTGCCGAGCGGATTGTCGAGGGCCAGGCCGACCGCGGTGTGCTGATCTGCACCACCGGCATCGGCATGTCGATCGCGGCGAACCGCTTCAGCGGCGTCCGCGCCGCCCTGTGTGCCACAGCGGAGCAGGCGTGCTGCGCGCGCAGCCACAACGACGCGAATGTGCTGGTGCTCAACGGGCAGATGGACGCAGACACGTGTGCCGCCGTTCTGGACGCCTGGCTCGACACCCCGTTCTCCGGGGAGGTTCGTCATGTCCGCCGCATCGCCAAGCTCGAACGGTCCGGTCGGCTTGCCGAGGTTTCACATTTGGCCCAGGCCGATCCCGAAATCCACGCAGCGGTGGTCGCACAGATCGAGCAGGAAGATTCGACCATCAACCTGATCGCCTCCGAAAACACCGTCAGCCGCGCCGTGCGCGAAGCGACGGGGAGCGTGCTCACCAACAAATACGCCGAAGGGTACCCCGCCAAGCGCTGGTACGGCGGATGCGGCCCCGTCGATCAAGCCGAGACGCTGGCCATCGAGCGGGCCAAGGCCCTGTTCGGCGCCGATCACGCCAATGTCCAGCCCCACTGCGGGAGTTCCGCCAACATGGCGGTCTATTTCTCCGTGTTGAACCCCGGCGACACGATCCTCGCCATGTCGCTCGACCAGGGCGGACACCTCACGCACGGCAGTCCCGTAAATTTCTCGGGCAGACTCTTCAACATCGCCGCCTACACCGTCTCGCCCGAAACCGAGGTGCTGGACTACGATATCATCGCCGAACAGGCGCGCGTCTGCCGTCCGAAACTGATCGTCGCGGGCGCCAGCGCCTATCCGCGCATCCTCGATTTCGCCCGGTTCCGCGCCATTGCGGACGCCTGTGGCGCCCTGCTGATGGTGGATATGGCGCATATCGCCGGTCTGGTCGCGGGCGGCGCCCATCCGTCGCCCGTGCCGTTTTCCGATTTTGTCACCACCACCACCCACAAGACCCTCCGCGGTCCACGCAGCGGCATGGTCCTCTGCAAGGCCGCCTATGCCCACGTGATCGACAAGACCGTTTTTCCCGGTCTTCAGGGCGGGCCGCTGCAGAGCATCACGGCCGCCAAGGCGGTCTGCTTCGCCGAGGCGATGCGCCCCGAATTCAAAGCCTACGCCGGACAGGTGATCGCCAACGCGCGCGCCCTCGCCGCCACCCTCGCCGCGCGCGGCTTCCGCCTCGTCTCGGGCGGCACCGACAACCACCTGATGCTGGTCAACGTCGCGGCCCGCGGCCTCACCGGAAAAGCGGCGTCCGCCGCGCTCGATGCCGCCGGGATCATCTGCAATAAGAATGCGATCCCGTTCGACACCCAGAGCCCCTTCGTCACCTCGGGCGTCCGCATCGGCACCGCCGCCGTCACCACACGCGGCATGGGCGAGGCCGAGATGACGCGCATCGGCGGCTGGATCGCCGATATTCTCTCGGACATCGACAATACCGACGTGCAGGCGCGCGTCCGGGGCGAAGTCGCCGACTGCGCCAGCCGGTTTTCCGTACCGTGAACTCCATGAAAGGACGCCTATGAGACATCTGACCCCCGTTGCTGTTATGCTGGCCGCCGGTTTTTTGGCGGGATGCTTCGACCACCGCGAGGCGCCCCGCCGCCTCGTCACCTGCGACACGCTTGAGGCCGCGATCGCCCAGCGCGACACGGTCGGCGAGCTGCTGCTGCAGGGGCAGACGTTCGACGCGTTTCCCGCCGCAATTGCCACCTTCGGCAAGCTGGAGCGCTTGATTCTTCGCAACGCCCGCATCGAAGGGGGATTTGAGGCGCTTGCCGGCGCGAGCAGCCTCCGCATGCTCGATCTTTCGGGAATGCAACTCGCGGAGATTCCGCCCGCCGTGTTCGACCTCTCCGGCCTTGAACACCTCTATTTCGCCAACAACGCCGCGACCAACCTCGTCGTCGATTTTGCCCGTCTGCCGGCGCTCACGTACCTCAACCTGGATCGAACCCCGCTCGAAGCGCTGCCTGATTCCGTGGGCGCCCTCTCCTCGCTCCGCTGGCTCCGCCTGAACAACACCCGCCTGACGGGCCTCCCCGACAGCATCGGCCGTCTCGAGTCCCTCCAACGGCTCTACCTGCGCGCCGCCCAGTTGCAGGAGATACCGGCCTCCCTCGTCAAACTCACCCGCCTGGAAGACCTCAGCCTCAGCGGCAACCCGATCACGGTTTTTCCCGACTGGCTGACCGCCCTGCCGTGTTTGAGCAATCTCGATCTTAACGACACCCGCATCGCCGCGCTGCCCGCTGACCTCGCGGCGATGAAAGCCCTGCGAACCCTCTCCCTTTCGCGCTGTCCCATACCCGACGCCGAGCGGGCTCGAATCCGCGCGGCGCTCCCCGCATGTCATGTCGTCTTCTGACCTCAAACACCGCTGACCCCCACGTTATTCAGGATGTCCGTTCATGAAAAAGTCGACCCGTCCGCACACGCTGCATGTGATCAATGCCACCCACTGGGACCGCGAATGGTTGCTCTCCTTCGTCGGGTACCGACGCCATCTGTTGCACCACAATGACCGCCTGATCGCGCTCATGGAGCAGAATCCGGCGTTCAAACATTACCAGATGGACGGCCAGTCCATCTGCATGGAGGATTACCTCCGCCTGCGGCCCGAGATGACCGCGCGGCTGCGCAGCCTGATCCGCGCCGGGCGGATCTTGGTCGGCCCGTGGTATACGTTGCCGGATATGCCGCTGCTGCATGGCGAAGCCGTGGCGCGCAACCTGCTGGTGGGCATCGGCGTTTCCGAGGCCTTGGGCGGAGCCATGCGCGAGGGGTATACCGCCTGTTCAAACGGCCAGATTGCGCAATTGCCCCAGATCTACAACGGCTTCGATATCCGTTCGGCGGTGATCTACAAGGGCATCGGCGACACGCGCGCCCCGCGCGAATTCCGCTGGCAGAGTCCCGATGGGTCGGAAGTGTTGACGCTTCACCTCGGCGCACGCTACGGTCGCACCAATTTCTACAGCCTGCTCTACCACGAAGTCATTGTCAATGTGATCCACGACACACCGGACCAGAATTGGGAATACGCGTTTACGGACAATTGGTATCCCTATCGTGTGGACGGTCTGCTACATCATGATCCCTACTCGTATCCCTGCCTCAACAGTCAGGAAGGGTGGCACCCCCGGCACCTCAAGCCCTATCTGGCCAAGCTTCGGGATACCACGGCGCGCGACGCGGCCACGTCGCACCTGGTCGGCTTCAATTGCATGGACCACACCCTGCCGTTTCCGGCGACTCCGAAGTTGATCGCGGCCGCAGACAAGGTCTTTGCCGATCTGCGTGTGCGGGACAGTTCCTTGCCCGAGGCCATGGCCGCCATCCGCCGCGAAGCCGGCACGAACCTGCCGGTCCACAGGGGTGAATTGCGCGATAGCAGGGTCTCGGAGCGGGATCGCGATGTCTGGTGGGCGACTCTGTCGGCGCGCATGGGTTTGAAAATTGCCAACCGCCTGACCGAGCACATGCTCATTGATGTTGCCGAGCCGATCAGTACCTGGGCCTGGTTGAAAGGCGCGGAGTATCCCGCGGCGTCCCTCACCGAAGCCTGGAAGCTCCTGCTTGCCAGTCATGCCCACGACTCCATTGACGGCTGCAGCCTGACCAAAGTGGCCGATGACATCCTAGGGCGGCTCATCGACGTGCAATCCATGAGCGAAGGAATGCTCGAAGATGCCTGCCGCAGCCTCGTCCATTCCGCCCTGCTGCCGACGCGCGCCAGGAATAACCCGCCGGAGCCGCATCTGGTCATTTTCAATCTGGACGCCCGCCCGCGCGGCGGTCTCTGCCAGATGGAGGTCGATCTCCCCGGCGCGACACCGGTCAAAACCTTGCGCCTGATCTCCGAAACCGGACTGGAAATCGAGCCCCACAGTCAGTTTCTGCACCCGTCGGGGTCGTCGGTCTTAGGTCTGGTGGGGCGCCCGATGACCACACGACGCTACCGGATCCAGTTCGAAGCGCCTGTCATTCCGCCGTTCAGTTGGGTGACCCTGAAGGTCGTGCCGGCGCCGGCGGCCGCGAAGCCCACGTCCCTGGTGCGCGGACACGTGCTGGAAAACGACGCGCTCAAGGCGGTTGTCCGCGCCGATGGCCGGATAGACTTGACGCACAAGGAGACGGGGGAGACCTACACCGGGCTGCACGCCTTCGAGGCCGTGGGCGACGTGGGCGACCCCTGGCTCTTCAAACCCGTCGGTCCGTCCGTCACGCCCTCCGGCGCGGCCGCTATTCGCGTGGTGGAGAACACGGCGTGGCGCGCCACGATCGAGGTCAAGACGCGTCTGGTTTTGCCGCTGGCACGTCCTGCCTCGGCGCGCGCGGGGACGCCGGAAACGGGCGAGGTGCTGCTGACCTCGCGCGTGTCGCTGACCCGCTCGGGCCGCCGGCTCGACATCGAAACTACGATCGACAACGCGTGCCGCGACCACCGCGTGAGGGTCTGCTTCCCCACCGGAATTGCGACCGACACCACCTACGCCGGCGGTCAGTTCAGCGTTGACGAGCGGCCCACGAAACAGCCGGACATGTCCACCTGGATCGAACCGGTGGACGGCTACCCGAATTTCGGCTTTGCCGGCCTGTCCGACGGCCGGCGGGGACTGGCGATCCTCAACCTCGGCCTTCCGGAATACTTTGTCACGGGCGAAAAATGCGATACCCTGACCCTGACGTTATTGCGCGCCATGCAGCTCCGGCGCTGGCCGGAGGGAACAGGCGAGGCGCAATGGGCCGGGGCCCAAAACCTGGGCCGGATAACGGCGCGCTACGCGCTTTATCCGCATGCGGGGGGCTGGCAGGACGGAAAACTGTGGCAGGCGTATCGCGACTTCTCCCGGCCGCTGATCTGCTCGGAGATGGTCGGCGCGGTACGTTCCGGCAAGGGGAGCCTGCTGGCGATCGACGCGGCGGACATCGAGGTGGCCTGTGTGAAGAAGGCCGAGCGCGAAGACGGGCTGGTCGTGCGGATCTGGAACCCGACGGCCGCCGCGCAGGACTGCAAGCTGGCCTTGGGGATTCCCTTCACATCGGTGGTCACCACCAACCTGAACGAAGATCCGCGGCCCGATGCGTCGGGCGCCCTGCGGATCCGTGGAAAGCGCGCCGTGCGAGTAACCGTGAGCGCGAGAAAGATTATGACATTGTTGTTTCGGTTTCGAGATGGGAATAAGTGATTCACACGTCTAGGAGGAAGAATGGCACGCACGTATGATGTAATGGCCGCAGGGCATTTGTGTTTCGATGTGATTCCGAATTTCCCGGATACGGGGGCGCGTCTGATCAGCGAGGTGCTGCGTCCGGGCAAACTGGTGCATGTGGACGATGCGGCGCTGAGCACCGGCGGGCCGGTTTCCAATACCGGCATCGGGCTCAAGATCCTCGGCAGTCGGGTGGTCTTTACCGCGCGTGTCGGCGCCGACGATTTTGGCCGCATGACCATGGAGCGCCTGCGCCAGAGCGGCAATGCGGACGGCATCCGCATCATCAAGGGCGCTTCCAGTTCCTACACGGTGGCCCTGGCGCCCCCCGGAATCGATCGCATCTTCCTGCACAACCCGGGTACGAATGACGTGTTCTGCGCCGATGATCTGAAGCCGAAGCTGATTGCGCAGTGCCGGCATTTCCATTTCGGCTATCCCCCCCTCATGCGGCGGATGTATTCGGACGAAGGCCGCGAGTTGGCGAAGATTTTCAAGATCGCCAAGGAGGCCGGTGCGACGACGTCGTGTGACATGGCCCTGCCCGATCCGGCCTCACCGGCCGGCAAGGCGCCCTGGAAAAAGATTCTGGCGCGGATTCTGCCCTACGTCGACATCTTCATGCCGTCGGTCGAGGAAGTGCTCTTCATGCTGGAGCGCGACACGTTCCTGAAGCTGAAGGAAGCCAACGGGGGGTCGGATCTGCTGGATGTGCTCAAGGCCGGGGACTACACACGGTTGTCGGGCAAGTTGTTGAAACTGGGATCGAAAATGACGTCGCTCAAGGCCGGCCGGCGCGGCTTTTACTTCCGGACGCAGTCGAAGGACGCCTTCAGCGGGTTGGGCGCCTCCAAGCCCGGGAATCCCGATAACTGGTCCAACCGCGAGTTGTGGTGCCCGGCCTTCTTCTGCAAGAAGGTGGCCAGTGCAACCGGTTCGGGGGATTCCTCCATTGCCGGTTTCCTCCACGCCTATCTCACGGGCCTCGATCTCGAGGTCAGCCTCAAGGCCGCCAATGCGCTGGGCTGGCAGAATATCCAGGTGCTCGATGCCGTCAGCGGCATCAAGAATTGGAAAGAGACGCAGGCCTTCTTGCGCCGCTCCCCCAAGCTGGAGGATCTGGCGCTGGACCAGGCGCCGGGCTGGACATGGGATCGGACCTTCAAATTGTGGCACGGGCCGAATGACGCCTGCGCGACAAAAAAACCGTGACGGAGGTGGGGCCATCGGCTGGCGAATACCGGGACGTCGGCTCCGGTGCCGGCTCCGCGTGGCGCTTGACGGGAACAACTTCATTGCGCGACCTCCTCATACATCGCGACAATGTTGGCCGATGGCGAGTCGGGCTGCATGACGTGCGAGGGAGCCAGGATGTAGCCGCCGGGGCCGAGGGTGTCGATGCGATCTCTGACCTCGGCGCGCACCTCGTCCGGGGTGCCCGTCACAAGCGTCTGCTGGATGTCGATGGCCCCGTGGAAACAGAGTTGGCGTCCGAATTCGCGCTTGAGGCGCGCCGGATCCATGCCGGCCGCAGAGGTCTGAATGGGGTTGAGCACCTGCACGCCGGCCTCGATCAGCGCCGGAATGATGCCGAAAATTGCGCCGCATGAATGGTGATAGCCCATCGCCCCGTGCGCCCGCGCCAGGTCGTAATGCCGGCTTCAGGCTCGGCATGAACAGGTGGCGTATCGGTTCCGGTCCCAGCAGAAGGCCGTTCTGGGTTCCGTAGTCATCGCCGCAGCCAACCGCATCGACCGCGCCAGGATAGCGGCGAAAGATCTCGCGCAGGCAGCCGAGGGTGAACGCCTCGACCTTCGCCACCGCCGCCTCCATCAGTTCCGGTGCGAGCACGATGTTCGTCAACGCCCGCTCGAGGCCGAACATCTGCCATGTGATGCCGAAGGGGCCGATGCAGGACATGTCGAGGATGACCACGTCCTGCTGCCGCTTCCACGCGGCCCAGTCGCGATCCACCGGCGTCTCGGGCCAGACCATCTCCTCCACGCGCGGCCAGTCATACGCTTCGACATCGGCCACGGTCTCCGCCTCGGTGAGCGGGGCCTGCGTGATCTCAAAGTAGTGGGCGTCTCCGGCGGTGACCCGCTCGCGGCGCACGCCCCAGTAGTCGATCTGGACTGTAGGATCGGACCGGGCATTGTGGGCCTTCCGCTCGGGCATGGACGGCCCGCGCCCGACCGCCGCCCACAACGATTCGAAGCGGCTTGCGCCGAAGCGCTGCCACAGCTTCTCTTCCGGCCGCGCGCCGAGATAGGCACGCAGCTTCGCTTCCGTCTCCGGCAGGGCCTCGTACGTGTACGGGATGCGGTCGGGCACTTCGCCGCGCATCGCGGCCAGCATTTCATCGCGGCGGGGCATGCGGAATCTCCTTGCGATCATGCTATTGGCCGGCGGGCGTCCATTCGCCATCCGCGGGTTGATTGGTTTCGCTCCCCTTCGCTTCGGCGAGAAACCCGTCAAACGTCCACGTCCAATAGAGGAAGCGCTGCCGCCCGACCGGATCATCGGCCAGTTCGACCCGCGCCTTGTCCCGCAACGCCATCATCTGGACCACCACATCGGGAGGCCAGATCTTCTGGTACATGGCCGGCGGGATGCGCCCTTGATCCGCCAAGCCGCCCTTCACGGTGTCCCAGCGGGCGCACTGCAGCCGGATCAGTTCCCGCACGGTGCCGCCGGCCTGGCCGTAGAGCCGACGGCACATCGCGTCGAGCACGGCGTCCACGTCCAGTTCCGGATTCCAGAGCGCCTTCATCCAGACATAGAGCGTCGGCGCGGAAGTCGTCCAGTCGGCCATGATGCCGCCGTTGATGAACGTCCCGGCGAGCACCGTGCGGTTCGTCCGGTAGAATTCGCACACGAGGTGTGGGTACTGCACGGGGCCATACGTCCAGCCGCTGCCGCGGTCCCAGGCGTCCTCACACCCCTGGAGGAGATAGGCCAGCGTGTTCGTGGAGCTGTAACAGAGCATGCTCAGATGCGGTGTTCCGTCAGCCTTCTGCTGAAACATGTCGTGCAGCTCGGGATGCTTGGACCACTTGCTCTCCCACTGCTTCCAGAGTTTCTGCGGCTCGTGAACCTTCACCTGGTAGGGCCAACTGTTGCCCTCGCGCACCAGCGGCAAATAGTCAGCCATGTCCACCTTCGCCACGTCATCGGGAATGGCGCCCGGCGCGAAGGGGAGAGGCTCCTTGTCGAACCAGCGTGCGTTCTGCGGCAGCGGCCATCCGGCTTTCGGATGGAACAGGCGCTGGCGGAAAACGGGCTGATCCTGATAGGCAACCGGGGGGATGACGAGCGAGGCGTGGGTGACGAGGGTTCTCCCGCCGAGGTCCGTCGGCCAGTACCAGCGCACGCCGACAAAGCGCTCCAGGAAGTCCGCCACGGCCCAGGCCGTGCCTTCGCTGGCCCAGTAAGCCCAGCGATTGCTCCCTGTCGGCAGCGCCTGCGTGCTCCCCACGAGATAGACGCGGTTGGGGGCGGTCTTAACAACAAACCCCTCGAACGGCAATGTCGCCGCGTCGATGCCGGCCTGGCGCGTCTCCTCGCAATCGCCAATCACGATGGCGGGCTGGTCCACCGCCGGCGGCTCGAACACGCGTTCGAACGTGGCGCCGGTGCTCAGGCGAACGACCTCCAGCAGCTCGTCCACCAAACGCGTGAGCGTCGCGCTGGGTTTGGGGTCGGCAACGAAGATCACGGCCCGTGCCGTGCCGTTGCGCGCCAGCTCGACCGGCGCATGCACTGGCGCCGTGAGCCACGTCACGGGCGTCAGGTCGCGCGGTTTGAGTTCGTCGCCGGCCAGCGTCGGCAGCACCAGCGCGGCCGAAAAGGCCACGAGTTGCACCATCTGCAGTCTGTATAGTCTTGTTTTTCTCATGGCCTTCCTCTGTTTGCGCCGGGACCATCATACCCGCCGCCGCCGCCGCCGCCGCCATAATAGTTGCCCGAACTTGTGGGCCATTCTACACCGTCGCCGCCGTAACCACCATTGCTGCCGTCATCGAGAGAGGCGTGACCATCCTCGCCCGGCGCGCTCGCACCGCCACCGCCAGCGCCGGAGTCATGGGTACTGTCAGTGTAATTGCAGCCGCCACCGGCATACCCCTGACCTGGCGTTCCTGCCCCACCATCATCAGTGAGATACCGACAACCGGCGCCACCCCCGGAGCCGCCGTCTTTGGCCGGGTTAACGAGATTTTGGGCTGCGGTTGTTGCGCTCGAGCCGCCACCGCCGCCGATTGCCGGACCAACCAGCCCGACGATCGCGCTGTTCTCTCCATTCTCACCCGCAAGAAGCCCGGATAGCACTCCGCTGCCGCCGTTGCCTACTGTGACGGTGTAAGACTGCTTCGCGACCTGCACCGCTCCCGTCAGGACGCCACCCGCGCCACCACCGCCGCCGATGTTGTAGCCGCCGCCACCACCGCCGGCCACGATGAGGTGTTCGATTTTGCCCGGTGACGTGACATCGAGCGTGCCGCCCGGGTACGTGAAGGTGTGATACACCATGCCATTGGTGATCGTCGTGGTGCCGCCCGTGGCATGCACCGCTTCTGCCTGCGGCGCCAGCACGCCAAGCGTCACCGCAGCCAGCGCCAGGCCGACTGCCCCGCGCGCGAACCCGCGCGCTGTCTTGATTGTGCATAGGCTTATTATTCTCATGACCCTCCTCTTTTCTGTTGGTGACCGACCGACCGACCCGCCGAGGCCGATCACTGTTCACTGATTACTGTTCACTGATCTACACCCCGCCACGCTCACCTTTATTGCGCGTCGTTTTCGTCATCTCTTCTGGCTCAGAAACTAGGCAGGCCGAACCGTATCGCCCTCCACCAGCGGCGCGGTCAGCATCAGGCGCCGCACCGGTGATGTGGGATAATCCAATCGCCAGTACAGCATCCGCATCGCCTCGACGCCGATGTTTTCCAGCGGCATGGCGGCGGTCATCAACTGGAAGTCTCGGCCGATGGCCGTTGTCGTGCCGTCAAATCCGGTCACACTGATGTCATCCGGAACCCGGAACCCGCGGGACCGCAGGTGCGCAATGCCCGTGAGCGCCATGTCGTCGTTGTAGAATGCAATCACGGTAAAGCGCCGGCGCAGATTCGCCGGCGTGGTGCCGGGCGGGATCAACGTATCCAGTTGGGACACCACCGAATCCCGGGAGGCGTGTTTCGCCATGTGAATGTTGGCAGGCTCCAGCCGGCCGCCCCCTTGCTGCAGGCCGAACGTGAGTCCCATCAACCGCTCTTGCGCCAGGGAACTCGTCGGCCCCACAAAGGCCACGCGCCGATGCCCCATGCGGACGAGGTACTCGCCGATCGCTCTCGAGGCGTCGGCGTCGTTGACGGTGATCCAGTCGCTGACCTCGTCGATGGGGCAGAACACCGACACATGCGGTATCGGGCAGGTGCGCGGCGGACGACTGGCCGGATCGCCTCCGAACACGTGCACCACTCCGTCCACCTGCCGCCGGTTCACGAGCAGCGGCCACTGTCCGCGCCACTTTTCGGGAAAATTCATCACCTCGCAGCCAAGCTCGCGACCCCCGTTCAGAATGCCTTGCAGCAAACGGGTCTGAAAATCCGACCGATCCGCCGGATGCGTAACGGAGACCATCGCACACACGACCTGCGTGCGTGCGTTTTTTCCCCGTTGCCGGAATTCCGGCACGAGGAAACCGGCCTCCTGCGCCAGCGCCACAATTTGCGTTCGTAAGCGCGGGCTCACGCCGTCCTCACCTCGCAGAACGCGCGAGACGGTCATCTGCGAAATCCCGAGCTTCGCCGCCAAATCTTTCTGTGACCCAATCATGAGCACTCCGCCCGTCGAAACACCCGCCCAATCGTACACATCGGAGTAACTATATCATACTTGTAGAATACGCGCAAGTGGGGAAATAAAAATGCAAGAAACACCTGCATTTTAACCATTTAATTGGCAAAATGCCTTATGTTTAGGTAACGTTACCCATGAACCTAAATAAGGCAATAGGCTGAAAGACAGTAAGGCACTAAGGTTGAGCATGAACAGGTTACAGATTTGTTCGCACGCACCCAATGGTGACCAGACCTCATTTGCATAACCGACCGCCTCTCAATCGTTACAGCCTCACAGTCTCACAGTCTTCTGCCCTTTTGAGTGTGCATGAGCAGGGAGCCGTCTACGCGTCGGATCGGCGAGGTTTGGGGGATTACGATTACGATTACGATTAAGACAAGCTATAACCAGGAGTAACCCTCATCAGAACTGCCATGCGCCCGGAATATCCCGCTGGGATCAAATTGGATTGCGATGACGGGGAGAGTCGGATATGGTATTGCGCGTCGTGCAGGAAGGGGGTTGATGAACCCGTTTTTCGATTAGCCCCTCGCATGAACCGGACGCCGCTCAACAACATGTCTCCCGCACACCATACGCCGGATGCAAAGATGCGCTGTTCGGGGGTTCCCGAACGGCCGCGCGCCGTTGCTGCCGTTGCGGGCACTGGAATGCGTATCATGAAACAAGCTGCATCCGTCACAGTGTATCCCGCGCCGGTAGAGGAAATTCCCGCTGCGGATTATTCGGTCACGATCAACGGGCAACCCCTTTTTGTGTATCAGGCGCGGGTTTCCGCGCAACCGATCAACCAGGTCTGGCCGGGATATCAACGGCCGATGGAACAGACCGAGCAGGCTGCTTTCGCCGCGTGGGACATGAGCGGTCCGGTCGAGGTCGCCGTCATGAGCGCGCGCCCGATCCGTGAGGTGAAGGTGCGCCCCTCTTCACGCGCCATCACGCCCCGGTGTGACGGGCAGACCATCCGTTTCACGCTTGACCGTCCAGGGCAGATCACGGTCGAGGTCAACGGGATGCATCGGGCCTTGCATCTGTTCGCCAATCCGCCCGAGGTCGCTATTCCGGATTCCTCCGATCCGTGTGTCCGCTTCTTCGGGCCGGGTGTGCATTGTCCCGGCCTGATCAACATGACGAGCGGCCAGACGGTCTATCTTGCCGGCGGGGCCGTTGTGTACGGCGCGATCCTGGCCGAGAACGCAGAGCATCTCGTGATCCGCGGCCGGGGGATTCTGGACGCCAGCCGTTTCGCCCGTGGCCAGGTGTCCGGCATGATCAATGCGGTTCGCTGCAGCGATGTGACGATCGACGGGATTACCCTGCGCGATGCCCCCGGCTGGACCCTCATTCCGGCGGTTTGCCGGAACGTGCAGATTCGCAACATCAAGCTGATCGGCATGTGGCGGTACAACTCCGACGGCATTGACTTTGTCAACAGCCGGCAGTGCAGCGTTGAAGACAGCTTCATTCGCACGTACGACGACTGCCTCGTGTATAAGGGGCTTGCGGGATGGCGGGGCACGGACTGCAATCAGGAACCGGTCACCGACATCCAGGCGCGCCGCTGTGTGCTGTGGTGCGACTGGGGGCGGGCGATGGAAATCGGCGCCGAAACGGTTGCGCGCGAGGTCAGCAACCTGCTCTTCGAGGATTGTGACATCATCCATAGTCTGGATGTCGCCATGGATGTGCAGAACGGCGACCGGGCACGTTGCCACGCCATTCTGTTCAGGAACATCCGGGTGGAGCTCGACGATGACCAGACCCGGCAGGTCTACCAGCAGGCGAAAGGGGAGGTGTATGACCAGACGGATCGGCATCTCTCACAAGTGATCGTGGTGGTGACCGCGGCAAATATGTGGAGCCGTGACACCGTCCGCGGCAGCATCGACGACATCCGCTTCGAGAATATCGAGGTGACGGCCTGGGCCGAGCCGGAATGTTATTTCGCCGGTCTTGACGCGGAACATCGGGTCCGGAACATTGCGATTGAGAATCTGCGCATCAACGGCCGGCGCGTGCGCGCGCTGGAGGATGCCCGGTTTACCATCAAACCGTTTGTTGAGGAGATACGCGTGGGGTAGCGTCACGCATCGGGGGGGGCCGGAGTTGTTATGAGGACAGGCATTATCGCAAACGGATGTGTGATCAATCCGGGGTGCCGTCAACCAGGCGCATCGGTCGTGGTGCAGGGAGATACGGTGGTGCAGGTGGTGGCTGCGGGCGGCGCGTTGCCCGGGGCCGACTGGATTTACGATGCCGTTGGGCGGTATGTGGTTCCCGGTTTTATCGACATCCACACACACGGCGCGGCCGGATATGACATCACCGACGAGTCTCCGGAAGCGGTGTCGGCCGTGGCCCGGGCCAAGCTGGCCGAGGGCGTAACGCGCTTTTGTCCGACAACCCTCACCCTCTCTGAGAAACGGCTGGCTGCCACGATGCGCCGGATTGCGGCGTACCGTGAGGACGCGCGGTTCAGCCAGGTGGTGGGGGTTCATCTGGAGGGCCCGTTCATCAACCCCTCCTGCCTGGGGGCTCAGAACCCGGCCCATGTGCGTCCGCCCGATCTGGCCGAAGTGCTGCGGCTGCACGCGATCTCGCCGGTGACGCAGGTGACGTTTGCGGTCGAGATGGACGGCGGGGTGGCATTCGCAGCCGCGCTGCGTGAACACGGAATCATTCCGGCATGCGGTCACAGCCGGTGCGGGTGCAAACAGTTTCAGAAAGCGTATGCCGCGGGACTGCGGCATCTGGCCCATTATTGCAACCAGATGTCGCCCCTGCACCACCGGGACATCGGGTTGGTGGGGGCGGGGCTGCTCTATCCCGACGTCACGTTGGAGCTGATTTGTGACACGGTGCACGTGTGTCCCGAGATGCTGGCGCTGATATTCGCGCACAAGCCGCGTGAGTCGCTTCTGCTGATCACCGACTCGATTCGCGCGAGCCACCTGCCCGATGGGCCGTCGTCGCTGGGCGGACTGGACGTGGTCGTGCGTGACGGTGAAGCGCGATTGGTTCAGACCGGCGCACTGGCCGGTTCGACGCTGCGGATGAACGTCGCGCTCCGACAGGCGGCGCGTATTAGTGGGCTGCCGCTGGAGGCGGTCATCGGCATGACCGCGCACAACCAGGCAAACGAATTGGGCCTCGCCAGCCGGTTCGGCCGGCTGGCGCCGGGGTGTGCGGCCGACGCGGTCGTGCTCGATCCGGAAACGTGCGACGTCGAGGCGGTTTACGTAGACGGGGAACAGCGGTTCCCCCTGACGGGTACCGGGGTTAACAGGTCAATGCCGCCGCGGGCATGAGCGAGCGGTCGCATGTGCGGATGGTGAAGCCGTCCTTTGGGGTGACGATCGGGGAGACGAGACGATGGCGCAACAATCGAATGGGGGCGCGGACGCAGACGCGTGTAAGCCGCGGATGGACGTGCATGAATATCACTGGCGGGACATTCGCCAGCGTTTCCGTCCGTTCATGAAACGGTATCGCAGCCGACTGCTGGGCGCAATGGCGATGGTGGCGGTGGTCGGCATCACCGTGGCGGTGATGCCGCTTTTCCCGAAATACATCATCGATGTCGCCATTCCCGAGAACCGGATCGACAAAGCCGTCGTCGCCGGGGGGATCTTTCTGTTGGCCATGTGTGTGCGCATGGGGCTGTGGTTTGCGGCGATGCGGCACATCTACTATGTCGAGCAGTCCATCGTCCGCGAGTTGCGCAAGATCAGCTTTCTCCACTTGCAGCACCTGTCCCTGAATTTCCACAACCAGTATCCCAGCGGCTTTCTGTATGAACGGGTCTTCGGAAATTCGATCAACGTGCTGGGCGGATTTCTACGAACGATCTTTCAGCAGTTGGCGACCTATGTGGTGGGGCTCTTTTTCAGTCTGGTTTTTTGCTTCTACCTCAGCCCCCGTCTGACGCTGGTGATCGTGTTCGGCGCCATCGGCTATATCGCCGCCGCGCACAAGCTCTCCCGGACGATTTATCAGAAGACGCGCGCGGCCAACGAGGCCGGCACGCACGTGGTCGAGATCATCATGGACAAGTTGCGCGGGGTGAAGACCGTCCAGGCCTCTGCCATGGAGCAGGTGATGCAGCAGGAGTTCGAAGGCCAGTTGTGGCCGACCATGCGCAAGTGGATGGATGCCGTGCTGGCCGGCATGAAGCTGAGTTTCGTGACCGAAGGGTTGAGCTATCTGATCACGGCGGTCGTGATCGTGGGCGGCGCGGTGCTGGTGATTCATGGCGGTGGAGCCATCGGGATCGGCACGCTCGTGGCCTTCATGGGGTACCAGGGAACCCTGATCGGAATGATGCAGACGCTGACGAACCTGTACGGTCAGTTCATGTCGGCCAAGTCCGCTTTCGACCAGCTTTATACGGTGCTCGACACGATGCCCGCCGTGTCCGATACGCCGCACGCGCAGATGCCGGCGGCGCTGCGTGGCGATCTGGCTTTCGAGCATGTTGGGTTCGCCTACGAAAACGGCAAACAGGTCCTCCATGACGTGTGCGTTCGCGTCCCCTACGGTCAGTCAGTGGCGCTGGTCGGACGCAGTGGAAGCGGTAAAACGACGATGGTTAATCTACTGATGCGCTTCCACGACCCCCAATCCGGATGCATCACCCTCGACGGCAGTAACATCCGGGCTCTCCCGTTGCGACCGTACCGGTCGCAGTACGGCGTGGTGCTGCAAGATCCCTACCTGTTCGACACGACCATCGCCGCGAACTTGCGCTATGCGGCGCCCGGCGCGACCGACGCGGAGATCCGGGAGGTGCTCTCGCGGGCGCGGGCGTGGGATTTTGTAAGCGAATTTCCCGAGGGCATCAACCAGGCGGTGGGCGAGGCGGGCGGGCAGATCTCGGGTGGCCAGCGGCAGCGTCTGGCCATCGCGCGCTGCATGATCATGAACCGGCGATTCGTCTTGCTTGACGAGGCCACCTCGGCGCTCGATGTCGAGGCGGAGGGCCAGGTTCAGGAATCGATGAATGCGCTCTTCGCGGGCCGGACGGTCTTTGTGATCGCCCACCGCCTCTCCACGATCCGCCGCGTAGACCGGATCCTGGTCATGGATCATGGGCGCGTGGTGGAGGATGGGTCGTTCGAGTCACTGCTGGCACAACCGGGATTGTTTCACCGGCTTTATACCCTGGCGACCTCGCACAACCGGAAAGATCTCGATCTGGATGCCCCGACAAGCGTGATCTAAACGTCACCGGATAGCGCCCGGCGATACAGCGCCACGGAAATGGTCATGATGCACGACGCCACACGACAGAACAGGTTCCAACTGGAATCCGACTTTGAACCGACCGGAGACCAGCCCCAGGCGATCACGGAGCTGGTCCGGGGGCTTGAGGCGGGAACACCCCGGCTGACGCTCGAGGGGGTTACGGGTTCGGGCAAAACCTTCACGCTGGCCAACGTGATCCGCGCGTGGGGCCGCTCGACGCTGATCCTCAGTCATAACAAAACGCTGGCGGCTCAGCTCTTTGCCGAGCTGAAGGGGTTCTTCCCGCACAATGCGGTTGAATTCTTCATCAGCTATTACGACTATTACCAACCCGAGGCCTACATTCCGCAGACCGACACCTTTATCGAGAAGGACGCCTCGATCAACCAGGAAATCGAACGCTATCGGCTGGCCGCCACTAACGCGCTGATCGGGCGAAATGATGTGATCGTTGTCGCGTCGGTCTCCTGCATTTACGGACTGGGATCGCCCGAGGATTACCGCACCATGCTGCTCGATGTGCGTCCGGGCGATGACGCCGGCCGCGACCGGGTGCTCGAAAAGCTCGTAGCGATCCAGTATCACCGCAATGATTATGATCCGGAACCGGGCACATTCCGCGTGCGGGGCGATTGTGTGGACATTTTTCCGTCGTATGCCAAGGAGGGGGTCCGGTTGGAGTTCTGGGGTGACACGATCGAATCCATCCGCATGCTTGAGCCGGTCAGCGGCCGCGCCGGCTCCGACTTGAAGCGGGCGGTGATTTCGCCGGCGCGGCACTTCGTCATGCCGCGGGAAAAAATTGAGGCGTCCATCGGCGCGATCCGTGACGAGATGAATGCCCGCGTGCGGGAGTTTGAAGCAATGGGCAAGCTGCTCGAGGCACAGCGTATCCGGCAGCGGACCGAATTTGACATGGAGATGCTGCGCGAATTGGGGTACTGCAATGGGATTGAGAACTACTCGCGCCACCTGAGCGGCCGTCCGGCGGGTGTCCCGCCCGCCTGTCTCATCGATTATTTCGAGGGCGAGTTTCTGACAGTGCTCGACGAGTCACACGTGACCCTTCCGCAGCTCCGGGCCATGTACAACGGCGACCAGGCCCGCAAGCAAACATTGGTGGATTGGGGCTTCCGGCTGCCTTCAGCCAAGGACAACCGTCCGCTCAACTTCAACGAGTTCCTGGACCGCGTCGGGCCGATGGTGTTCATGTCGGCCACGCCCGGCCCGTACGAACGGCAGGTCAGCGGCTGCACCGTGCAACAGGTGATCCGTCCGACCGGTCTGCTCGATCCGCCCGTCGAAGTACGCCCGTTGAAAGGGCAGATTGACGACGTGATGGAGGAGATCCGCCGCACCGCCGAACGGGGAGACCGGGTTCTGGTGACGACGCTGACGAAGCGGACCGCCGAGGACTTGACCCAGTACCTGCATGAGGCCGGGATACGGGTCGAGTATCTCCATGCCGACATTGACGCGCTCCGGCGTGTCGAGATCCTGGGGCGATTGCGCAAGGGGGCGTTCGACTGTCTGATCGGAATCAACCTGCTGCGTGAAGGGCTCGATCTTCCGGAGGTGGCTCTGGTGGCCGTGCTGGATGCGGATAAGGAAGGCTTTCTCAGGTCCGACACGGCGCTGATCCAGACGGCGGGCCGGACGGCGCGGCATCTGGACGGACGGGTGATCCTGTATGCCGCCCACGTCACCGAGTCGATGCGGCGCATGATGGAGACCACGACCGCGCGGCGGACGCGGCAAGAGGCTTATAACGCCGAACACGGCATCCTGCCGCAGAGCGTCAAACGGGCGATACACAATCAGTTCGAGACCCAGGAGCGCGGGCGGGAGATTGAACAGGCGGTCGCCGAGTCGCCTGCACGATACGACGTGCTGGAGATGATCGCCGAATTGGAACGCGAGATGCTCGCGGCCGCCGACGCGCTCGAGTTCGAACGCGCCGCCACGATTCGGGACGAGGTGAAAGAGTTGCGGCGCGGGGTGGGGGAGTCATGTGAGTGTGTGTGAGTGTGGCTGTGTGTGAGTGTGGCTGTGTGTGAGTGTGTGGGTGTGTGTCACGACGAGCGGGGGGCTTACTTCGCCCATGAAAATGCGCGCGCCGCCTCGATGACCCGATCGTACGCATCCGGCTCGATATTGGAAGGCAGCGGGCTTCCGGTGCAAAGAATGAAGGGCGCCCCCGGCCCGGACTGCCGAATTTGCCGCTCGACTTCCCGTTTGATTGCATCCGGCTGATTCCGCATCAGCAGCAATTCGGAATCGAGATTTCCGAAAAGACAGCGGTTTGGACCAAAGACGTGCCGGACTTTCTGAACCGTGAGGTCTATGCCTTTCCGAGGCTGTTCAAAAGCAAAAGCGTCCACGGGAACAGTGGCCTGCTGTTTCAGCACCGGCAGAATATCCCCTTCGTTCCAGAGGATTGTTTTAAGACCGGCCGCCCGGGCTGCGGCCACAATCGACACCTGACACGGCAACGCGAAGCGTTCGAACAGTTCCGGCGAGATGATGTCGCATGAAGCCCATCCATCAGCGATGAACACCGCCTCTGCCCCGGCTTCCTTCAGTTGCCGCATCCGGGTGTTGTGATCGGCACCCATCAGGGCACAGACATACGTGAACAACGCGGGGTTTTCCATCATCATGAGCATGGATTCTTCGAAGCCGAGAGCATAGCAACTATAGACATACGCCGGCGAATAGTGCGGAAGTATCAGCGTACGATCGCCGGCCTCGCGGATCAGCCTGGTCAGACCGGACAAATAGGCATCCCCCCAGCCGGCAAAGGTTGGGATCAACCGGTCGGTTCGAAAGGTTGGGATCAGCCGGTCGGCATCCGCAAAGGTTTCGACACGGCCAACCGATCCGCACCCCTTCGCCCCGGTCTGCAGTTCGTACAAAGAAAGGCTGTCTTTGGTTAACCCGAAAACCATGCCGGTGTTGTCATTTCTGATGACCCATTTCGTCGCGTCTTCATCCAGCAATGTCGGTTCCAGCGGGCCCTCGATCGCTCCGGTATAGAAGATCACGTCCACCGCATGCCGATCCAGCAAAGCCCGATGCGCCTTGTGCCACGTATCACTCCCGCCGACCGCGAGCTGCCAAGGTTCAATACCCGCCACTTTCCAGGTGTAATCGAATTCCCAGTTGAACAACGCGACCGGTACCCGATCCGTCGCGACACCCGATAGCGCCTGCAGCGCAATCTGTTTTCCATTTTCCATATCAGTACAACGGGACCTTCTGCGGAACCGTCTCCTTTTGTGAATTTAGTGTGGCAGAAACGGGAATCCGTGTCAATTTTCCAAGCATTTCTAATTTTGTCCTGATCATCGCGGTACTGGTGTTGCTGTTCGTCCGGCCCAAAGCCGCTGGATGATGTGTTTCTGTGTTGATCTTGACGTTTCCACCGGCTTCTGTCACGCTTCACACCATGAATTCGCTATGCAAGACCGGTCCGGCATGATTACTGGCTCTGTGGGCCGGTGTCGGACGAAAAGCGATTTCTTATCACTTATATGAAAAAACACTCATTTGACAACGATTGGCTTTTCGACTTAGGCGATGTGGGTCAGGCCGCGAAAGCCTACGAGGACGCGTCCTGGCGCAAGCTGGATCTGCCGCACGACTGGAGCATCGAACTGCCGCGCAGCAAGGACAACCCCAGCGGGGCGTCAGGCGGGTACGTGAGCGAAGGTGTGGGTTGGTATCGGAAGCATTTTCACGCGCCGCGCGAGTGGAGCGGTCAATGCGTGATGATCGAGCTCGAGGGTGTGTACCGCGATGCGGAGGTCTGGCTGAACGGCTATGCGCTCGGCGTGCACCCCTACGGCTACACCACCTTCGCGCTGGACCTGACACCGTACCTGGAACTTGATGCAGAGAACGTCCTGGCGGTGCGCGTGAGCAACGCGCCGCACGGGCACACGCGCTGGTATTCCGGATCAGGCATCTATCGGCACGTCTGGCTGCTGACCGCGCCTCGCGTTCATGTGGCACACCGGGGCCTGGTGGTCACGACGCCTGAAGTCGCCGTCAAGGCGGCGGTCGTAGAGGTGCGCACGACGGTGGAGAACCGGACGGACGCGGACCGTGCGGTGGTGGTGCGATGGCGGGCCATCGGACCGTCGGGGAAGACGATAGCCAAGGGCGAGAGTCGTGGAAAGGTCCAGGCGGCGGCGACCACGGAATTCCTGCAACGGCTGGCCGTGCGTGCGCCCACGCTCTGGTCGCCCGATACGCCCCAACTCTACCGGATGGAGACGGAGGTACGTGACGGCCGGAACCGGCTCGATGGTGATTCGACGACCTTCGGCATCCGCTCGATCGCCTTCAATGCCGAGCAGGGGTTCGTGCTGAACGGGCAGCCGCTGAAAATGCGCGGTGGTTGCGTGCACCACGATTGCGGGCCTCTCGGCGCCGTATCGATCGACCGGGCCGAGGAGCGCAAGGTCGAACTGCTCAAGGCCAGCGGCTTCAACGCCGTGCGTTGCGCGCACAATCCGCCGGCCTCCGCCTTCCTCGACGCCTGTGATCGACTGGGTATGCTCGTGATGGACGAGGTCTTCGACGGTTGGCGCATGAACAAAGAGCGGAATTTCCACGACTACCACCGCTTCTTCGACATGTGGTGGCAGGAAGATCTGGACAGCATGGTCCTGCGCGACCGTAATCACCCGTCGATCGTGGTCTGGAGCATCGGTAACGAGGTGGAGGAACGCAGCCTGCCGGAAGGCGCCGCCATTGCGGCCAAGCTCGCCGCCCGTGTGCGTGAGCTGGACCCGACGCGGCCGGTCACAGCCGGGATCTGTGCCATCTGGGGCGACCCCGCCTGGAATAAAACGGATGCGCTGTTCGCGCATCTCGATGTCTGCGGCTACAACTACCTCGTCGATGTGTACCGCCCGGATCATCAGCGGTTCCCGAAGCGTGTCATCCTGTCGACGGAATCCTTTCCGTCGCCGCAGTACGTCTTCGATTACTGGAAGGCGGTCGAGGATTTGCCGTGGGTGGCCGGTGATTTCGTCTGGACGGCGCTCGACTACCTCGGCGAGGCGGGAATCGGACACGACTTTCTGGAAGGCGATCAGTTGCCCTTGAAAATCGGCTGGCCCTACACGGTCGCCAACTGCGGCGATATCGACATCTGCGGCGGCAAGCGCCCGCAGTCCTACTACCGGGACGTGCTCTGGAAACGCATGGAGACGCCCTATATCGGCGTGCGTGCGCCGGTGGCCGAGGGCCGCAAGGCCGTGGCCTCCATGTGGGGCTGGGTTGACTTGCAGACAAGCTGGAACTGGCCGGGGTGCGAGGGGAAGCCGTTGGCGGTGGAGGTCTACTTCGACTGCGACGAGATCGAGCTGTTCCTCAACGGCCGGTCGATCGGCAAGGCGCCGGCCGGTCTGGAGGCGAAGCACCGGGCGCTCTTCAACGTGGCGTTCGAACCCGGCGAACTGAAGGCCGTGGCCAAACGCGCCGGCAAACCGGTGGCGAAGGCTGCGCTGACCACGGCAGGTGCTCCCCACGCCATACGGCTGAAGGCGGACCGGTCCCGCATCCGGGCCGATCGCAACGACCTGGCGTACATCACGGTTGAGCTTTGCGACAGCAACGGGCACCTCGTGCCTGACTCCGCCGATACGATCCGGTTCGCGCTCGATGGGCCTGGCGAGATCGTCGCCGTGGCCAATGCCGATCCTTACAACACGGCGCCGTTCCGCGGTCGGGAGCACCGCCTGTGGCGGGGGCGCGGCCTGGTCGTCCTGCGTCCGAAGGGCCCGGTCGGGGACATGGTGCTGCATGCCATTGCGGATGGGGTGCAGCCCGGCAAGGTTGCAGTGTCCACGTCCGACACGAGGGCATCCCTTTGATGGGACACCCCGCGGTCGGTCCGGTTACACTTACCACGTTACTCAGCTTCCTTTCTTGACGGGCACATGCGTGGCGGCGGCGACCGCCGCCTCCCATGCAGCGACAGTGACGGCCTCGGGGAAGGCGGAGTCGTCCATGGGAGCGGGCTTGCCGATGCGCTCGCTCTTCGACTGGCCGAGCGGATGGTACGGCATGAGGTTGACCTCGAGAATATGGTGAAGTCGGTTCGCCAAGGCTGCGATCCCGGCAAAATGGTCATCCCTGGCGTTGAGCCCGGGGATGATCGGGCAGCGCAAGATGGTCTTCGCCCCGAGCTGGTCGAGGCGGATCAGGTTGTCGACGATGACCTCCCGCAGCGCACCGGTATACTCCTGATGACGGGCGGGATCGGTCTCTTTGTAATCGTAGAGGAAGAGATCGACCAGGGGCATGATCTGTTCCAGCCGGTCGAATGGGGCAAAGCCGGAGGTCTCGATGCAGGTGTGGAGTCTGCGCCGCTTGGCCTCCTGGAGCAAGGCAAGGGTGAATTCGAATTGGAAGAGCGGTTCACCGCCCGAGATGGTCATGCCGCCGCCCGAGGTCTCATAAAATGGCTTGTCCTTCTCGACCTCCGCGATCACTTCCGCGACGGTCATCTCCCGTCCGATGAGTTCGAGGGCCTTGGCGTAGCACTTCTCGGTGCAGACGCCGCAGCGCTGGCAAAGCTCCCGGCGGAAGGTGCGGTTCCCGTCCTCGCCCATGACGTGTCCGCCATGCGGACAGGCCTGGAAGCAGTGTCCGCAGCCGATGCACTTGGAGGGGATGAGCGAGATTTCGGCGGCTCTTTCCTGCGACTCCGGGTTGTGACACCAGAGGCAACGCAGGGGGCACCCCTTCAGGAAGACGGTCGTCCGTATGCCGGGTCCGTCGTGGATAGAGAACTTCTGGATGTCAAAGACGATGCCGTTCATGTCTATAATCATGACGTGTGCTTGGTGCGGGCGATGATGTGCTCCTGAAGATCGGGGGGAACCAGTTTGAACTTCTGGGAGAAGCCGGCGACACGCACCGGGATGTCCCCGTAGTGTTCCGGATCTCTTTGCGCCTGGCGGAGTTTATCGACCGTGACGATGTTGAACTGAAGCTGGCCGATGTCCATCGCCAGGGCCGCACGTATGAGCGTGGTCAAGCGTTCGACACCCGCCTCCCCCTCGACCACGGCCGGATCGAGCTCGATGATCGCCGCCGACGCCCCCGCCGCCCGGTCGTGTGGCAGGCGCGCGAGAGACTTGAGCATGGCGGTGGCGCCGCGCTCGTCGCGCCCCTGTTGTGCCGACAACGAATAGGCAATGGGTTCTCCGGCCTTGCGACCGTCCGGGGTGGCGCCCAGGCATTTTCCGAAATGCAGGTTGCAGAGAAAGGAGAAGAGATGAACGAAGTAGCGGCCGCCGAGGGGGCTGCGCAGGGTGTCCATCAGGTCGATGAAATGGTCGTCGACGCGTTTCGCGAGCAGGTCCACCTCCTCGGTGTCGTTGCCGTACTTCGGCGCGTCCCGCAGCAGTCTCTGCCGCAGCTCTTCCTTACCGGCGAAATCGGTTCGCAAGGCGTCCAGCAACTCAGCGGTGCCGAGCTGCTTCTCGTCGTAGACCAGCTTCTTGATCGCCATCAGGGAATCGGCGGTGTTGGCCGTGCCGAGGAGGCAGATGGAGTGGTAGTTGTAGACGGCGCCTCCGTCGGTAATGTCGCGCCCGCGGGCGATGCAATCGTCGGTCATGACCGACCAGCAGGGGAGGGGGCCGCGCTCACGCTGAAGCAGCTCGCCGCGGTTACAGTGATAGGCCATGCGCCTGGCGAAGAATTCGACCTGCGCCTGGTAGGCGTCGAAGAGGCTTTCGAACGTCGGATGGCTGCCGAGCGCGCCGGTCTTCGGCCCCAGTTGGACGCCGGTCCGCGGATCGGCGCCGTCGAACAAGGCCAGCTCGAGACACTTGGCGGCGTTGAACCAGCCCGACACGGCGTGCGGGTTGGCCTTGCCGGGGATGGTCAACTCGATGCAGCCAATGGGGGCGTAGTTCCGTGCGTCCTCGACGGCAATGCCACGGTCGGTCAAGGCCTTGATGAAGCAGGCGTCATTAAAGAGGAAGGGGATGCCGCCGCCCTCGACGATCAGTTCGGCGGCGAGACGGAGGAAGCGGGCCGGCGAGTTTTTGCTGACGCGGATGGAGACGTCGCGGATGAACCCCACGTTCCGGGTGGCCTCAAGGATAAGGTAACTCAAGTCGTTGACGGCGCAGTTGCCGTTCCGGTCCACGCCGCCCAGCGTGATGGCCTGCACGTCGTAATCGAGATAGAGCTTGCAGGCCAGTTCCTCCATCAGTTCGAGCGCCGCGGCCCGCGTGAGCGAGCCGTCCGCGAGACCGGCCTGGCAGTAGGGGAAGAGGATCTGGTCGAGGCGACCGATCGAGTTGGCGTTGATGTGGTCCTCGCCGCAGGTGAGAATGTGCGCGAACCACAGCGCCTGGACCGCCTCATGGAAGTTGCGGGCGCCGCGGGCCGGCACCTGCGCGCAGACTTCGGCCATCCGCTCCAGCCGTGCCTTGTCTTTCGCATCGGCCGTAGCGGCCGCCCGCTCCGCCGCCAGTTCCGCATAGCGCTTGCCAAGGAGGATGCCCGCCTCGCAGACGCTCCGCGCCCCACGCCAGAAGTTCTCTTTCCGCGGAAAATCGGGGTCAATCAGGTCGCCGGACGCCAGAGCCGCATCAATCTCCTCCAGGATTCCGGCGAAACCGATGCGTATGACTTTGGCAATGTCGCGAACGCTATGGTTTTCAACCCACCCAATGGACCAAAAGACGTCCATGCCTGTGGCTCCACCCCAGCCACCCTTGCCGGACTCGCTGCCTGGCGCGGGGATCCCGACGTCTACCCGGAACGACCCCCTCGGCACTGCGGTGTCGGCGTCACTATTCCAAGCCCCGGCGCAGCGCCGGACCTTCTCCGCCTCCGCCGCGTCGATCCCGAACTCGGCAAAACGCACGGCGTACGCGGGGTTGTTTGAAGCGCCCAACCCGGTCTCCCAACTAACCGATGGCCGCAGGTGCTCGCCGGCCAAGGTCCAGTGCGGGCCGATGTCGACGGGCGCCAGAACAACCAGTTCGCGCAAGAACGCCGCCCGCCGCTGGACGCGCGATTGCTCCGCCGCGAACGACCGCCACAGGGCCACATCACACAGCAGCGGATTGGCATTTCCCACGAAAGCGCCCTGCCGTGCCATGGCATCGGCCCGCAGGGTGGCGATGCGCGTTGAGAGATGATCGGATGCGATCATAAGCTCTTATGCTCCTTTGCGAACGCGGGCTTCGCCCGCAACCCAAGTTTGTGCGTGTGTGGGTATGTGCGTATGTGCGACCCTTTTTACGCTGGATCCGGCACGCGGCGCGCCTGCAGCGCGGCGGGCAGCGCCTCCAAGTTGGCGGGCGCCAGCCGTACGGTGAAGGTCGCTTCCGTCATCGGGATGCGGTATTGAGGCAGCGTGGCGGGGGCCAGCGTGCCGTTGCCGACGCCGTTAATGGCGTGGTCGAGCTGCAGGATGGTCGCGTCGGCGGCCACCAGTTCGTGGATGTGCTTCGCCTCTTCGAGCATCGCCTGCGTGTAATGCGAGGCGTTGACGTGGAGGGTCGGTTGGCCGCCGATGAAGAGTCCGCGACCCTGCAGGTCGGTCAGCGCCGCCCAGCGTACGTCCAGCTTCTCGCCGTGATGCTGCGGCGTCACGTAGTTCACGTATTCATTCCTGACCGTGCTGCGATAGACGTCCAGCCGTCCGCTCTGCCGACGGTCGGGGTAGCATTCGTGAGGTCCGAGGCCGTACCAGGCGTAGTTTTCGCAGGCGGCGGGCAGGACCAGCTCCAGCCCGATGCGCGGCAGCGAACCGAGCCAATCCTTCGTGTTTTGCGGCGTCACCGTCGTGGTGAGCACCACGTCACTGCTTCCGTAGACCGTCCACACCTGGCGCACCGCGAAGCGCACCTTGTTGCCATAGGGTTGCAACAAACCGTTAACGCCGATCTGCGCGACGGCGTGGCGCACGTCGACCAACTCGACGGATTGCGTTTCCCACAACAGGCGGTTACAGCCGACCCGGCGCCACTCATTGGCCTGCCCCCGTTCATTGTCCACCGGCGACTTCCACAGCTTCACCTGCGGTCCGGCCAACAGCAGGTCGACGCCCGCCGCCTGCCAGCGCGCCAGCGTACCGGTTGCTGTATCGAATTCCAGGCGGAAGTCCTCGCCCGCCAGGACAATGGCGCGGGCGGAGTCGCGGACGCACAGCGCCGGCATGGCGGAGATCGGCACCCTCTGCATGGACTTCATGGCTACCGGCAGCGCGAGCTGAATATGTGCCATTTCGAAACCGGCGGCGCACCACGGTGTGCCGGTCTTGCGCGTGAAGGAGAGGTCTAGTACGTATTCCGCGCCCGGCGTGGTTGCCGGAAGCGTGTAGGGGAGGGCGATCTCGCCGGTCTCCCAGGGGCCGATGGCGGGTAGCTCGACGTCGCCTTCCTGCAGCATGCGGCCTTCGCAGGAGATTGTCCAGCGGCAGGCCAGCGCGTTCAGCGCGGCGTGGTCAAAGCGGTTGCGCAGGGTCAGTTTGCCCTTATTCAGCTCGTTGGCGATCACGTCGACCGGCTGCAGCACCCACTTGTATTCGATGAGGCTGGTGTGTACGTCGCGATCCGGGCCGATCAGTCCACCAATGTGAAAGTTGCCGTCGTTCGGCTGATCGCCGTAGTCGCCGCCATATGCGAACCATTCTTTCCCGTCGGTCGTGCGGCGCAGGCCATGATCCACCCACTGCCAGATGCAGCCGCCGATCAGCGCCGGGTATTTGTAGATGATGTCCCAGTACTCTTTGAAGCTGCCGCAGCCGTTACCCATGGCGTGCAGGTATTCGCAAAGATAGATCGGCCGCGCGTCGTGGTCGAGTGGTTCGTTCGCCATCCGTTCCAGCACTTCCACGGACTGGTACATGAAGGAGATGACGTCCGGGCCGTCGGGATACTTCGCCATCGGGTGTTGCCAGGCGCCGCCGCCGTTCTCCTTCTCGCTGGTCCCCCACGCGGATGCGCCCTCGTAATGGATCATGCGCGTCGGATCGAGTTCTCGAATGGCGGCGATCATGGCCAGGTGATTGGCGCCGTAGCCGGATTCGTTGCCCAACGACCACCAGATGATGCTGGGGTGATTCTTGTCGCGCTCCACCATTCGCACCGCGCGATCCACGTAGGCGTCTTTCCAATCGGGATGGTCGCTGATTTCGTTCCAGTTTCCGACTATACAAAAGCCGTGGCATTCCAGGTCCGCTTCATCGATGACATAGATGCCGTAGCGGTCGCAGAGATCGAACCAGCGCGGGTCGTTCGAATAATGCGAGGTGCGCGCGCAGTTCACGTTGTACTGCTTCATCAACGTGGCGTCGCGCTCCATGGAATCGTAATTGATGGCCTGGCCGAGGTCGGGGTGAATCTCGTGGCGGTTGACGCCGCGCAGTTTCACTGGCTTGCCGTTGACCAGCAGCGCGCGCCTTTTCACTTCGATCTGGCGGAAGCCCACCGTCACCCGCTGCACCTGCAGCGTCGTCCCGGCGGGATCCTGCAACTCGACCAGCAGGTCGTAGAAATACGGATCGTCCGCCGACCACTGACGCGGGGCGGCAATGGGCGCGGTGATGTCGACCGCCGCTTCCGTGCCGGCCTTCGGCGCTTCGACGCGCGAAGAGCCGGAATACACGACTTTTCCATTGGCATCGAGCAGTCGCGTGCGTAGGGTGTAGGCGCCGGCCGCCGCGGCTTCATTTTTCACCGCGACACGCAGGTCGAGGGTGGCGTTGGTATAGGCACTATCAAAGGGCGTCCGCACACGAATGTCGCGCACGCGAATTTGCGGCAGGGTGATGAGCGCCACGTTGCGGAAGATGCCGCTCAGCCGCCAGTAATCCTGGTCCTCCATGTAGGTGCCGTCGCTGTACTGCATCACCTGCACGGCCAGCAGGTTCTCGCCCGGCTGCACCCTCGCGGTGA
Organism: uncultured Akkermansia sp.; assembly: GCA_964580075.1. Classification (GTDB taxonomy): domain Bacteria; phylum Verrucomicrobiota; class Kiritimatiellia; order RFP12; family JAAYNR01; genus VGWG01. The sequence goes on from CAZOJL010000004.1 coordinate 56,951, forward strand.
TGTCGAACTCGCTGGGCAGATGCGCGCCCTGACTGTAACCGACTTTCTCGCCGTTCACCCACACGTAAAAAGCGGAGTTCACGCCGCCGAAGCGCAGGTATACGCGTTGTCCCGCCCACTCGGCAGGCAGCGTGAAGGTGCGGCGGTAGCACCCGGTCGGATTGGCCTTCGGCACGTGCGGTGGGTTCACCGGAATGGGGTAGCGCGCGTTCACGTACAGCGGGTGGCCGTGCCCGTGCATTTGCCAGTTACTCGGCACCGGGATGCGTCCCCAGCCCGCGAGCGGGAAATCCGCGCGGAAGAAGCCTTCCGGCACGTCGTCCGGACCGGCGGCCAGGTGGAAATCCCACTCGCCGTTCAAGCAGCGGTAACAGGGCGAGGCGCCGGGGGCGCCGGCAAGGGCGCCGGCTTCATCGGCAAAGGGCACCAGCGCCGCGCGCGCGGCTTCGCGACCCTGTTGCAGAACGAGGGGATTCTCCCAATCGTTGACGGATTTCATCGATGCGTTGCTCCTCGAAGGGTGGTATGGACGGTGAGCAGGTTAACAGATCAGGGGGAAGATGTCGCGGGGAAAGTCTTGTTGTAACAAAGTTCCGACACGCGCGTCAGAGGGATAAAGATGAAGGAAGTTGCCAATGCGGTCGTTCGATCCGCTCAGGTCTCCCAGTCGGAAATCCACCACGGCCAGTCGCGCTTCACAGGAGATCTTGCCGTTGGGCGTCTTCTGATGCGGCAGCGCTTGAACGGGGTCGTATTTGCGGTCACCGCACCTGCACGATCGTATTCGGCTCGACCGTGTGCATGATCCCGTTCACGGCGCTTCGCACGGGAGCATCGGTGGGGTTGTAGAGGAATGCTCGGCCGCTTTCAAAAACAACACCGCATACGCCGTCAATCTCGGTGCAGACCGCGGGAATCGGCGCCTTCCCACAGGGCGGCTCGACATAAAACCACTTGCGCAGAAGCGCGAGCGTGTCATCTTCGCCGGTGGCGCTCACGCCGTACAGAAGTCCTGCTTTGCGGAACTCTGGGCCCCTGTTCCCGAATAGGAGCGCCCCTTCGACGGACTCGATGCTGCCGGTGTAGAGGAATATGCCGCCTTCTTCCACCCAGCTCCAGATCTTCTCCGCGGTGGAGGCTTCCATGACATTGCCCTCCAGATGGATGAGATAGTCGTACACCTCGAGCGCACCGTCGGAGATCAAGCGCTCGTCGGCCAGGTCGAAGTGCACGAGATGGCGCAGCTTGCCGCCGATGCGCATCATCTCGCGCGCCAGGCCCTGCGTGTAATTCAAGCGCAGCCAGGTGGACGGCAGCAGCACGCACGCCTTGACGACCGGCTTGTCCTGCATCATGAACGATTCATATTTCACAAGCTGTGCCGCATTGTCCGGCTGCACGGGATTACTGTGCCAATCCCAGAAGCCTTCGAGCCCCGTGCACAATGCCTCAAACACGCGTGCGCAGTAGCGCTTGGCGTCGATGCCCGAAGGGGGCTCGCTCCACATGGGCACACCGTAGAACTTGCACGCCGTGGAGATCTGGACAAGCTGCCCGCAGGCGTTGCCGAGATAATCCATGAAGCCGCCGTGCGTCGAGCGCACCCTGACGCCTTCCTGTGCGGCAAGCTTCACCAGCGCGGTGTTGTCCTGGCAGATGCGCAGGTCCATGTCGGCGCCGCCGAGGGGCAGGAGCTTGTACGGGGTGTCGAAATGCCGGTTTGCGCTTCGCAGCCATTCGCGCGTGTAGCGGACCATTCCGTCGTAGTACCATTCGACGAAATCAAGGAAGTGCCGCCGGGCTGCCGGAGTGGCGGGATAGACAACATCCTCATCAGACGCCAGGGTTGTGCCCCAGCGCGCGTTGAGCCCGTGGATTCCGCCGAATGTGGCGAGCATGGTCCGGCGAAAATCGGCACGTGCCTTCGGCTCGGCGCACCAGAACCCGTAATGGTTGTGCGTATTGCCGAAGCGCTTCTGCCAATCCGCCCGCTGGCCGGGATCGTTTACACGGCAGCCCGCCATGACCATGCACTCGCCGTAGTCGCCGTGAATCCCCGTGAACATCGCGGCGATAGTATCTGTGCCGCGGCCGTAGTGGCTTTCCAGGGCGGCCATCCCGTATTCCAGGAACTCCAGCGCCAACGGTTCCCACAGTGAAAAAGCCTCGACCGATTCGTTGTCCTCGAGACAGGTCATGCGGTCGTATCGATGTGCCGTGCGGTACCACACGGGCGGGAACGCGAAATGCGGGAAGAAGATCCAGTGTGCCCCGGCGTCCTTCACCTGCTTGAGTTTTGCATCGAACGCCGCCCAGTCCCAGATGCCCGGGGCGGTCTCGTTCGTACTGATGTGGTCGCTGTCGGTCTGAAAGAAGGTAAAGCCAAGCTCCAGACAGCGCTTGAAGTTGTCCGGTTCGCCTGCGTAAGTGCCACGGATCATCGGCTTTAATGACATGTTTTAGCCCTCTTGTCTTCACCTGACGATCTGTCCATGTTTTATCGCATTTCGGCTGGTGCCGGCCCGCGCGGAACAAAAAATGCCAAATTGAGAATTGTTGGACGTCAGGCGAGGAGCTTGACAGAAGCGGGGACGACCGTCAAGATTCTATCGACTCTAAGAACTGCCGGATTTGGAAGGGTGGAAGATCGGACGAACATGTGACATAGCCCTAAGGAGGCGCTTGCAAAACCTCCTTCGTCGGTTCTCCAAGAGCCTCTGACGGGTTCTCGCAGGTTCTCGGGGACAGGGCATCTATGCCTAGGATCGGCGCGTCCAGCCCCAGGCTCATCTCCATGGACTCAATCGCCCTCAGCCGGTCCGCCGCGTTCCGCGCGTGCAGAATCCAGCCGCCCGGTCGCGGTGCCAGCCTTGCTTCGACAGGCCCGCCGGCCGTAAGGATCAAAGAATAGCCCCGCGGGTGAATATTTTCAGGAAGAAAATGGAACGGAAGGTCCGTTCCTTGGGATTCCTATATTTTGATGGTCTTTTAAGTGGTAGGCCGCGCGGGGATCGAACCCGCGACCACATGATTAAAAGTCATGTGCTCTACCAACTGAGCTAGCGGCCTTCAGAAAACGGGCTAGATGAAAACAGAATTGAGGGATTCTGTCAAGTTCGGTCTAAAATGATGCCGTTTCGACGGCCCGTAAAAAGACCGTTGTCATACGTGACCGTGCCGTTGACCACTACCTGTCGCATGCCGGTGGCAAGCCGGTGGGGGGCGCTGTAGGAGGCCGTGGCCGTGAAGGTGGCGGCGTCCCACACCGCCACATCGGCGCAGTAGCCCGGCGCAATCCGTCCCCGTTCGGTGAGTCCGAACGCCTCGGCGGCGAGTCCGGTCATGCGGTGGATCGCCTCGGTCACATCCATCAGCCGCTCGTCCACCGCCAACCTGAAGAATCGCGGCATGGTGCCGTAGGCGCGCGGATGGGGATGATCCTCGCCGAGCACGCCGTGCGGCGCGCGCAATGAGGCGTCACTTCCAACCATCACCCAGGGCTGACGATAGATCCGCCGCAGATTATCTTCCGACAGTCCACCGAAAAACGCGCCTGTCTTGGCCCGTCCTTCGCGAATCAACCACACCGCCGTGGCGCCGGGTGATTCCCCACGCTGTCGTGCGGCGTCTGTGAGGGTCATGCCGCAATAGGCTTTGCTGGCGTCGGAATAGCAGCCGCCGACGATCACACCCGACCAGTCGGTGTCGGATGCATCGAGCTCGGAAACAACCTGCGCCCGCGCCGTGGGATCGTCCAGGGAGCGCAAAATCACCTCTGAGCCGCCGTCCGAGGCCCAGCCCGGCAAGATGATGTCGAGTTCGGTGGCGCCGAACGTGTAGGGATAGCGGTCGGCATGGATGAACAGACCGGCGGCGCGCGCGCATTCAATCCGCTCCAGAACCGCGTCGAGCTTGTGCCAGTTGCGCGGGTGCGCGGTCTTGAGATGTGAAATCTGCGTGCGGATGCCGGTCGCGCGGGCCAGATCGAGAACCTCGTCGAGCGCCTCCAGCAGCCCGTCGCCCTCGCTACGCATGTGGGTGGCGTAGCCGACGCCCCTGGCCGCCGCCGCAGCGGCAAGCGCCAACACTTCGCCGGGCGTCGAGAATTTCCCCGGCTGGTAGACCAACCCGGTGCTCAGCCCCGACGCTCCCTCGTCGAGCGCCTGCTCGAGATTGCGCACCATGCGCGCCGTCTCGTCTGCGTCGGCCGGACGCGGCGCATAACCCATGACCCCTTTGCGGAGGGTGTTGTGGCCCACGTAGAGCTTGGCGTTGATGGCGGGGCGGACTTGCTCCCACAGCGCCCGATACTCGGCGACCGTGCGCCAGGTCGGCCCCGGTTCGCCGCACGGGCGGCGGCGGCCGCCGCCGCCGGCCAGTTGCGGATAGACCCTGCCCGCCCAGTCCGAGGCGAGGCAGATATCGTCCAGTGCCGGCACGCCGCTGCCGCCGCACTGGCCGACCACTTCGGTGGTGATCCCTTGCGCGACCTTGCTCGGCGCGTCGGGCTCCAGCAGAAGATAAGTGTCGGAGTGCGAGTGGGCGTCGATGAAGCCCGGCGTGACCAGGCAGCCCGTGGCATCGATGCATTCGACCGCCTCGGCCGCGCCGAGGTCGCAGACCGCCGTGATGCGGCCGCCGTTCACGCCGACGTCGGTTCGGACGGGCCGCGCCCCGCGCGTACCGTCGATCACCGTCCCGCCCACTAGGATGAGGTCAAACATGCGTGGGATCAGTGTAGCCGAGCGGTGGACGGGAGACAATGCCGAAGTAATGGGCTGTCGTAGTCATGGGCCCACGATGTCCAAACGGGGAATCATGGTAGTGTCGGGGGATTAGGGTAGTTGACTCCTCATCGAAGGCATCCTATGTTACACCCCAGTATTGTTTTTGAGAGGTGCTCGCGACTGGCTGTTGCACAGGATCTGAGCACGATATGTTTACCAATAGCATTCACGGAGTCTGTGACCGGACGCAAACAGCGGCCGGCATGGGCTCATCGATTAGAAGAAGGAATACACCATGAACAAGCCCAATATCGTCTATTTTTTGTCGATGACATGGGTTATGGTGACGCCTCGTGCCTGAACCCTGCCGGGAAGATCCGGACGCCGAACATCGATCGACTGGCCAGCGAAAGGATGGTCTTCACCGATGCGCATGCCAGCTCGGCGGTCTGCTCGCCGTCACGCTATAGCGTTCTCACGGGGCGCTACAACTGGCGGTCGTCCTTGCAGCAGGGGATCGTCGGCCTATACGGCCAGCCCCTCATCGCCGCCGATCGCCTGACCGTCCCGGGATTCCTGAAGCAGCACGGCTATCATACCGCCTGCATCGGCAAGTGGCATCTGGGCCTGGGGTGGGATTTTGAGCCAGATGCCGAGAATTTCTACCCCGGAGGATTCCAGCGTGATCGCGCGGGTGTCGCCGGCGTGACGGACTTGGAAGCCACGCCCGAACAACAGGCTTGCTGGCGGGAGGCGTTCTCCAAGCCCACCACCGGCGGCCCGACCACGCGCGGCTTCGATTACTACTTCGGGGTCGATGTCCCCAACTGGCCACCCTACTGCTTCATCGAGAACGACCGAACCGTCGGTATCCCGTCGGAACTCCTCCCGTCACGCCTGGTTGGCAACAACCTGGCGAGCTTTTCCGGCCCGGCGATGCCCTACTGGCACTTCGAACAACTGCTTCCCACCTGGGCGGCGTAGGCGGACCGCTACATCCGGGAGCGCTCGGCGACGGGCGAGCCCTTCTTCCTGTGTTTGCCGATGACCTCACCCCATACGCCGCTGTCCGTCAATAAGCCCTGGATTGGGAAGAGCGGCTTGAACAACCTCTATGCCGACCTTGTGATCGAGACCGACGACGTTCTCGGACGAGTTCTTGCCTCCCTGGAAGCGCACGGGGTTGCCGACAACACATTGGTCATCTTTGCCAGCGACAATGGTTGCGCACACTACATTGGCGCAAAGGAAATGGAGGCGCAGGGGCACTTCCCCAGCGGCGGCTATCGCGGCTACAAATCCGACGCCTGGGACGGTGGTCATCGCATCCCCTGCATTGCACGCTGGCCGGGCATGATCAAACCCGGAACGGAGTCTGGCGCGCTCGTCTGCCTTTCGGACCTGATGGCGACTTGCGCCGACATTCTTGGTCAGGATCTGCCGGACCCTGCCGGGGAGGACAGCATCAGCATGATGCCTCTGTTCAGGGGCTCCTGCCCGTCCGGGCGGACCACCGTGGCGCATCATTCCATTGAAGGCAAGTTCGCGATCCACGACGGCCGCTGGAAGCTCGTCCTCTGCCCCGGCTCGGGCGGATGGACCTACACCGATGCCGCCGCCGCCAAGGCCGGCCTGCCCCTGATCCAGCTTTACGATATGCAGGCCGATCCCGGCGAGAGGCACAACCTGCAGGGCGAACACCGCGACAGGGTTAAGGAACTCGTCGCCCTGCTGAAGAAGCAGGTTGCTGACGGGCGCAGTACTCCTGGCACGAGGCAGCACAACGATGTGCCGGTGGACATCTGGAAGCTCGACACGATGCCCGGGGCGAACCCGGCGTTACTGGATGACTACGGATAAGAACCCTTTCTTTCAGGCTCTTTGAAACGCCGGTGCCATCTCGTCCTGCTCGGGCTTTGAGATCCGCTTTCGTGCGGCCACCTGTCGCCATCGCCCGACCGCGGCGCGGATCACCGCCATCTGTGCCTGGGCATCCGAGAGGGTCAGGCGGAATAAGTCCGTCACCTCCATGGCCAAAGCCAGGTCGAGACGGTTGTCGTTTCCGGCAATATTCAACGTCAAGCCTGAGCCCTGCGGGTTCGGATTCATGTCGTAAGCAGGCGCCAGTGTCCACCCCTCGTTGGGAGCCAACAGAAAACCATGATTCCGCAAATGGTCGTCGGTATTGCTCACGCAGATGTTGAAGACGATTCTTCGCCACAGTTCAGCGAGATCTTCAGCCACCGCCACGCCATTTCGCATGATGAATTCGGCCAGTTCCAGATAGCTGACCCCTGCGGCCGCGTCAGTTCCATCCGCATATCCCAAAAGGGTCATGGCCGAGGCAAAGTGAATCCGCTCGCCCGTCGGAAGTCGGTCGAATCGCCGCGACAGATAGGTGTGCCTGCGCTGCGTAAGCCTCTGTGACTTCACCTCAGGGACCCGCAGTCCGGCCAAGCGGGCCAGTTCATTGACAACGACCTCCCATGCGCCGACATCCACCCCGTCCCGTCGGCTCGGAAACTTCGCAATCCAGAGGCTGCCCTGATCGTCCACGACACCCGCTTTGGGCCTGGCACCGCCCAGCGAGGAGCCCGGTGCCAGAAGCTGGTTGATCCATTTCAAGGCGTCGTCGTCACGCCCCGTCTCGTCCGCTTCGAACATGAGGCTGGCATGCTCCAACTCGCGCAGGGAAGTCAGCGGCGGGGTCGCCAGATGCTCATCGCTGTTCAAGAAGCCAGAACGACCGTCCTCCTGGAAACGGAGGGCCCCCATGCGTTGACCGTCGTAGACCCCCAGCAGATAGTCGAGTTCGGAAAGCGGCCTTTCGGGACGTCCTTCGCGGCGGGCATAGCACGCTTCCCGACGCCGCATCAGCAGCCGCCCCCACCGATCCGGCGAGGAATCGAGGAATAGTCCGAAATTCGGCCTTCCCTCGCGCAGGTAGTGCCGCCCTTCAAAGAGCGCAAGGTCAGGGTCCAGTTGCTGTGCGACGACACCGGACAGCCAGGCATCGTCGTACGCAAACGAAAATACCTCCTTGCCGCGATTCCGGTCCGCGGAAATAAGTCCCATGCGACGGGGACCGCCCAACCGTGCCCAATCGGCATAGACGCGAACCTGCCTCGTGGTTGCGCTCACGGCAATACCTCTGTTTTCACACGCGGCGACCGGCTGCGCACGGGTAGTCCGGCATCCTGCAATTTTCGCCCCAAGACATCATCTTTGGCCACGAGCGACAGATCCTCGTCCAGGTTCAGCACAAACAGGACAAGAAAATACGCGCCCAGCGACACGCGGGGATTCCCATTTTCAATCTGCCAGAGCGTCGACCGGCTGATTCCCGCCCGTTCTGCCACCGACTCCGCCCGCAAACGGCGGCGCAGTCGGGCCAGCTTGATGCGCTCCCCCAATAAGGGCAGGATCTTGTTCGCCGAGCTCGGCAATCTGGGCGTTTGTTTCATAATGTCGTGTATAATATACAAAATTGACACTGGCGTCAACTATACAATACGAGGCGCTTGCAAAACCTCCGATTTGCGCAAGCGGAGGAATAGGGGAAAGGCGCGCAGCGCGAGGGCGGCGGCGTCCCGCCGCGCCGAAGGTGAATGGGTGAGAAAAGCCCAACGCCCAACAACCAACGTCCTACGCCCAACGCCCCCAGAGAGTTGGCCACAGAAGGCACAACAATCACAAAACGCTTTTGTGTCTTTTGTGCTTTTTTGTGGCCATCCAAAAGGGACTTGATGCGCGGTTTATTTGGAAATCAGAAATCAG